>JAZOCO010000015.1:0-14808 GCA_045596505.1 Eubacteriales bacterium | reverse complement strand
TGAAGTTCATCAGAAGGAACGAGGAGAAGAGTGCAAGTCCAAGTCCCACCCAAACGAATACCTGCGCCAGCACCTCAATGATCTCGTTGAAGCTGCCGAGCGTGTACATAACGGCATTTTGCATCTCAAAGAGCAGGTCGGGCTTGTTATCCTCGGTCTCCGCATAGGAAAGCTCGACGAGCGTTTTGATCGCATCGTGGTTATCCGCATTAACGGCGGCGATCACGAATGCGTAGATGCCGTCCTCGTGCTCGGCACGCTCCTGGCGCCACTGGTTCTCGGATTTGCCATTTTCGTATTTTTCATCCGACCAGGTGGCATGATAAGCATACAGATCGTCGCTGATCACGGTGTTGTAATAATCGGCGTGATAGTTGCCGTTGTTGGTGTTAAGAGACGCGGCGTCGAAGAAGCCGACGATCTTATACTCGGGCGTTTCCAGCACGGTTCCCTTATCGTCGCCAATGCCGTTTTCTCTTTCTCTTATCTCAACGTAAACGTCCTTGAGCAGCACATCGGTTGTAATACCGCACACGCTCATATACGCCCGCTGACGGAGCGTTTCGATCTCGCCGTAGGTATGGGTGGCGAGCTGCTGCTTAATGGCGTTGTCGTAGCTGATAAAGTAATTGATCAGCGTTTCCTTCTTTTGCTCGGGGGTGTAATTCACCCAATCGCTGTTCTTGATGTCTGCATACTGATCCTCCAGCATCTTGGCCTCCAGATCGGCGTTGTTCCACACCTCATTTTCAACAGCATCGCTGTAATAGTAAAGCTGTCTGATCCACTCAAAGTTCCAACGCTGGAAGGAATACGTATTTTGCACATTCTGACCGACGCCAAAGCTCGAAAGGAAGCTCAACGCCGATTGCATATACTCTGTTTTGATATGCTGCGGCAGCGTGATCCCGTACAGCGCGGCGACGTAATTCTGCACGCCCGTGCGCCCGCAATAGTCGGCTTGCCAATTCTTGTGCATAGAGTACTGCACGCCGTTACACATAACCTGGGGATTCCATCCCTCCGACACCCAGCGCTTGATCCACTCGTCTCTTGCCTCATCCACCGTATTGACCGAGGAAGAAAAATTGCTTTCCATCTCGGCGGTGGTCATATCCTCGACCTTTTCGTTGATGAGGGTGATCATTTCCGCCCACTCCAGACGCTGTGCGTAGGAATATTCCGTTTTATTGGTGATGGCCGCGTGATTCCACACTTCCGCGCCGTAAACCGCAACGCCCATTGCGTTAAACGCCGCCTCGTCGAAGGCAACCTCGGCGGAGTCGGGCAAAAAGCTGCTCAAGCGCTCGAAGGAGATCAGGATCTCGTTCGCGCCAAGCGAGGTCTTTCCGCTTTCAAACCACGTGATCCATGCGAGATCGATCTCCTCAAGCTTCGCTACACGGGAGATATCCAGCAAGGTATTCGGCTGATCTCCCTCGATCTCGGCGCTGCGAAGCACGTACAGGCGCAGCCCGTAGTTGGCAGCATCCATATACTTGCCGAATTCCTTCGAGGGACCACCCATAATGGCCATATAAGAGGTCAGCTTGTCGATATCCTCCTGTACGGTGAAGCCGAGTGCGTGGAAGCCGTAATCGCGCTCGTACTCAACCTCGCGCATCAGGAACATATCCATCAAGGACTCCTCTTCCTTACCCACCTGGGGCTGGGTTTCGTCCTTGGGCATCAGATTTTGATAACGGTTATAGTCAAAATTGGTGTTGACGATGCCCACGATCGTAAAGGTGGGCTTCATCTCGTCGGAGAAGGATTGCCCGCCGATCTGACCAAGGGAGATATGCTTGCCGATGATGCCCGTGAGAGCGTTATCGTCCATGGTGAGCTTGCCCTTCTCCACGCTTTCGTTATGCTTGTCGTTTTTGAAGCCGTACTCGTTAAACTGGCGGTACATAAACTCGGTAATGGCGATCTCGCCCTTGGCCTGGGGCATTCTTCCCGTTATGTGATAGCCCGTTGTGGCGAGTTGCTCTTGCGTCAGGGTCGTCAGGCCCGCAAGACGCGCGTTGTAAACGGTATTGGAGCTGTAGTTCGCGAACAGGGACTGAATGTTAAAGCCGGCATCACTCGTATATTGCTGCGAGCTGTAGCCCGTGAAAACGGGAACGAAATCAAGCCCCGTTTGCTGCTCAAGGAAGGCGATATCCGCGTCGTTGAGTGCCGCACCTTGATAGCCCGTGTAGCTACTTTCCTCACCGTCCGAATTCGTGTGATAATCCGTGTAGCGAACGGCGAGCGAGATCGCCGCACTCTTGATCTGGCTATCGATGATGGACTCGGTTGCAGCATTGATCTTCTCGTATGCTGCCATAGAGCTGGAAAGTCCGAACATGGCAAAGGAAATAAAGGACAAAAGCACCGTCATAAACAAACGGAATTTCTTGTGCTTTAAGCCCGATGCGCCCATTTTAACGGCGTTTTTCATCGGGAGCTTCGAGCGAATGAATTTGGTCTCGTCCTTCTCGTATTTTTTTGTCTTGATATCGCGCTCGGGTGCCGTGCCCTCAAAAACGGTGGTAGAGCCGTCCTTGGAGATGCCTGCGGCGGAGCGAAGCTCATCATTGACGCGCCCGTCACCCGACAGCAACACGTCGCCGTGGCTCTTGGCAAGATACGCATTGATCATTTCAAGATCGGCGACGGTGAGCTTATAGCCGCCTTCGATGCGCAAAATATTGTCATTGATACGGTGCACACCGTCACTGATCTTCTCCGCATGGTGCTCGTGCTTCGTGACGTCCTCGATGACGTGTCCGTCTGCCATTTCAATGATACGGTCGGCATAGCGCTCGGCAAAATCGCGATCGTGCGAGACGATGAGCACAAGCTTTTCCTTCGACAACTCCTTAAGGGTATCAAAGATCTGCTTACCTGTGTTAGAATCAAGCGCGCCTGTCGGCTCGTCTGCCATAATGATCTGCGGCTCTTTTACAAGGGCACGGGCAATTGCCACGCGCTGCTTCTGACCGCCCGAGAGTTCGTTGGGCTTACGTTGTGCATAATTTAAAAGATCCACGGACCCAAGGATCTCGCCTATCTTTTCCTCGGTCGCCTTTTTGCCCTGCAATTCAAGCGCAAGACCGATATTGGCACCCACCGTAAAATCATCAAGGATGTTATACTCCTGGAAAATGAAGCCGATAAATGTATTGCGATAGGCATCAAAATCCGAGCCGACAAAATCGTTTGAGGATTTGCCCTTAATAATAAATTCTCCGCTATCGTAGCTGTCAAGTCCGCCCATTACGTTCAGGAGCGTGGACTTGCCCGAGCCCGATTTACCGAGAATAAACACCATACCCGATTCGGGGAAGGTGATGCTGACGTTGTCTAAGGCTCTGACCTCTTCGCCTGTTTTCGAGCGATAGACCTTCGTCACGTTGCGTATCTCAAGCATTGAGAATACCTCCTTTATTTATGATAGTTAGATTATATAACATTTGCGCGCCAAATGCAATATCAATGCGAAATTTTCCAAATAAAAAAGCCCTTTCGGGCTTTTTTATCTCAGATGGGTCAGATGGGCAGCAGCGAGATGACCATCAGCCCGATAATGATCACGGGCAGCACGTAGGTCACATAATAGCGCAGCGCTCGCGGAAATTTGATACCCTTGCCGCTATTTACTTCACTGTAAAAATTCTCCCTGCCCCACCCGTAGCGCGAGGTGCAGAAGATCACGTAAAGCACGCTTCCAAGGGGCAGTAGGATATTAGATACCGTGAAATCCTCAAGATCAAGGAAGCCCTTGCCGCCGATGGTAAAGCCAGACCAAATATTGAGGCTAAAGACCGCGGGGAGCGCCAGCACCATCATAAGACCAACGTTGATAAGCGCCACGGTGCGGCGGTTAAGGCTTGTCAGCTCGAGCCAGAATGACATAATATTTTCAAACACGGCAATAACGGTGGAAAACGCCGCAAAGATCATAAAGAGGAAGAAGAACGTGCCCACCACGCGGCCGCCCGGCATAGAGTTGAAAATAGAAGAAAGCGTGGTAAAGAGGAACGATGCGCCAACAGATTCCGCATCTGCGTAAACGCCGCCCGCAAACGTAAAGCAAGCAGGAAAAACGATAAAGCCCGAGCAAATGGCAACGAAGGTATCAAGCCCCGTGATGGTGATCGCCTCACCAAGCAAGGAGCGCTCCTTTTTGATATAGCTGCCAAAAATGGCAATAGAACCGATGCCGATGCTAAGGGTAAAGAACGCCTGTCCCATCGCGGCGGTAATGATGGTGAAAAGCTCGCCGTTCTTTATAGGCTCAAGGGACGGAACAAGATAAAATTTAAGTCCCTCGGCGGCACCGTCCAGCGTGCAACAATACACGGCAAGCCCCACGATCAGCGCAAAGAGCAACAGCATCATCACCTTGGTGATTCGCTCCACGCCCTTTTGAAGCCCCAGCGAGCAGACCAAAAAACCAATCACAATGGTGAAGAATGTAGTAAGGAGTTGCAAGGGGGTGTTCGAAACCGTTTCACCAAAGAAGGCACCAAGCTCCGCTACGGTAGTGCCGCTTAGCACCGCACCGCCCGTCAGATACTGCCAAAAATAAATAAGCATCCACCCCGCGATCACCACGTAAAACATCATCAAAAGATAGTTGCCGGCGATCCCGAGATATTTCATCAAATGCCATTTTTGCCCCGGCTTTTCGAGCACCTCAAAGGAAGATGCGATACTGCGCTGACTGGCGCGCCCGACGGAAAGCTCCATACACATAACGGGAATGCCGAGGATAAGCAAAAACGCAAGGTAGATCAGCACGAACAGCGCGCCGCCATACGCACCTGTGATGATGGGAAAGCGATACACGTTGCCAAGCCCGATGGCACAGCCTGCCGAAATGAGCAAAAAGCCCAAGCGCGAGCCGAATTTTTCTCTTTGTTCCATATTATTGTCCTTTTCAATATTTTAACAGTCCTATTATTATAAACCACATTTTAAAAAATGTCAACCGATGTGAATAAGAACGCCGTTTTATGCTGTTACCGCACGGATCTCCCCGCAAGCGATCCTTTTCCCCGCGTTGCCTGCGGGTTGCGTGGTAAGATCGTCGGGATCCCCATGCACGATGATGGTTTTTCCAATGATCTCATCTACCGTAAACCTATCGCTTAGCACCACCGAAAACACGTTTCCGTTCGCTCCCCAAAGGGGTGGCAAATCGCCTGCATGATATGGGTGGGGACAATCCTGCCGATCATAATGCGTGCCCGTCTCCGAAAAGGAGTCAGTGGCGTTTCCTCTGCACATGGCGCCACTATGAATATGATACCCGAAAATAGGCGAGGCGCAGTCACTGACCTTTGGCAAGCCGACAAGCTCCGTTACCACAAAGACCCCATAACGTGACTGATAAAAGCGCACGCTTCCACGCACAGTGCGATAGCCCTGCGCACCCGCAATATCTGCGGTCGCCTGTGGCTTTGCCGACAATAATGCCATAAGCTCTCCGTTACCTTCCCTTTTGCTTCTTTCCATAAGATCACCCCATATACCGTTTTTCTCAGTATATGCGCAAAAAGCCAAAGTGCTTGGGACCCAAAACAAAAAGCGCCGCGCGCTGCGCGGCGTTATGACATCACAACAAATCTAGTATACCACAAAAGCAGCCGTTTGTAAAGAGTTTCGTGTTGATTTTAAACAATTTCTGCCATTTAAACAAAAAATAATTGTATATTTCTTACAAATTGCCATATTGCAATCACTGCCAAAGTGTGCTATACTAAAAGCGAAGAAAAGAGGAGGTACGGTCCGATGAAAACCTAAGTCCCGCGTTCTTCTAAAAAACCACAAAAAGAGGTACGGTCCGATGAGAAGTTAACGAACCGATCCCAAAAAGCCCGGCCATTCGCGATCTGACGGTGTGTAAAATCGATGGGAGGTTGCGTGTAGGTAGTAAAGGTTGAGCTGATCGCACGGCCGCTTGAAAGGATCCGCGCCCCTTCGCCTTTTGCAAGCAAGCATTACAACCAAAACAAAGGGTCGTTCTCCCTTCAGAACAAAATGTGAATTTAGTTTTAGAGCTGTAAGGTAACACGCAAAAGGTAGACTAATGAAAGAGAGGATCACAAAGGATGTTAGATACTAAGAGTGAACAGAAGTGACCCTTGATTGTACGGTCAAACGGCAATCAAGGGTCATTTCTTTTTTATTTGCAAAAAAACACCTGTTTTTGACGGTTTTTGTAATATATTGACTTTTCAGCCTTGATTTTTCTTAAAATTCGAGGTATAATGACAGTAGCAAAGGGGGTGCACTACCGTGCCGCAGATCTCGTTTGAGCAAACCGCCGATTTCCACGTGGAAAAGGAAACAATGAAAGAGCCAATGGCGATGATGCACTATCACAACGCCTTTGAGCTATACTATCTTGTCAAAGGCGACCGTGAATATTTCATCGGCGATGAATTTTATAAGCTAACGGAGGGGGATATCGTTCTCATTCCCCCAACGGTTCTGCACCGCACTGCGGGCAAGGGTGCCACGCGTTTTTTGGTGCATTTTTCAAAAGAGCTGCTCTATAGCTTTTTTAAGCCCGACGCACTGGGGCTTTTGCCCCTTGACCGTCCTCTCGCCTTTCGTGCCGATCCCTCGGTGCGTGAGCAGATCGCACACGATCTTACAAGCATGCTGACAGAATACCAGTTGGGCGACGGTAGCGCCAATGCCTCACCCTTGCTTATCGGCTATCTTTACCGCATACTTTTTACCCTCTCCACCACGCAAAACGATTACGCGGCACAAGCATACTCTGACGCGCGCATCGGGCAGATCATTCGCTACATCAACGAAAACTACGCCTCGATCGGGGATATTGACGAGATAGCGGAGCGTTTTTTTATTTCGAAATTTTATCTTTGTCGCATCTTTAATAAAAATTTCGGCTTGCCGCTTATCACCTATCTCAACACCATCAAAATAAGGGCAGCGTGTGAGCTGATGAAGGGTGAGAGGCTGACCATGACCGAGATCGCCACCCACTGCGGCTTTAATTCCTCCTCTTACTTTTGCAAGGTCTTTAAGACGATGAAGGGCGTATCCCCCATGGCATACCGCAATCAATTAAAATAGAACAGAAAGGGCTTCTCATTTATCAACTTGAGATGCCCTTCCTTTTTCTCAGCGCTGCCGAGCTTACAATAGCCTTTAATTGTAAAATGTTGCAGTTTCTTTGCTGAATTTTGTAGTTCTTTTTCGTTTTTCTCGAAAATTAGGTCAACATTTTACAAAAACCATACAACGATGGCAATATTATGCTATTTTTTTATATTCGTTACATGGTATAATGTGACTGATACCGCGTGACAGCAGCAGGAGAAAAGGAGAATAAATAATGAGTGACAATGTTGTAACTTACGGCGACCCCTGTCATGTGTCGCTGATAAAACGAAGCAAGCAACAGCTGGCGTTTTCGCCGCTTGCGGATTATAATGCACAACGCGATGCCATTGGCGCTAAGCTGCGCGAGCTGCTTCATCTCGATGCGATCGAAAAAAACGCCGCCCCCTCCCCTGACCTGCAAATAGAGTACGAGGAAAAGTGTGAGGGCTACACCAAGATCCGCTTCACCTTTCAGAGCGAAGTGGGCACGCGTGTTCCCTGCTACTTGCTGATCCCAGACATGGGAAAGGATAAATATCCCGTTGCCATCACGCTGCAAGGACATTCCACGGGCTTTCATAACTCCGTTGGCGAGATCAAGTTTGAACACGACATTGAGTATCAGGCAACAAGAGGCAAGTTTGGCATACAGGCGGTAGAAAACGGCTATATTGCGTTTTGCATCGAGCAGCGCGGCATGGGCGAGCGCGTTCCCACCACGCCCGATCGCGCAGGCGGTCTTTGCTTTTTCACTGCCATGAGATCACTTATGCTGGGCAGATGCATCCTTGGCGAGCGCCTTTTTGACATCAAGTGTGCCATTGATCTGCTCCCACTTTTCCCACAATGCGATACCGAAAAGATCCTCATTACGGGCAATTCGGGCGGTGGCACCGCCTCTTATTATGCCCCCTGCTACGATAAGCGCATCGGGCTTTCCGTACCCAGCTGTGCATTTTGCCCTTACGATTACTCTATCTTTGACGTACAGCATTGCACGTGCAACTATATTCCCTCCGCCTTCCGCTACTTTGAAATGCAGGATCTTGCCATCCTGATCGCGCCTCGTCCGCTTGCCATTGTTGCGGGCAAGCGAGATAACGGCTTCCTTATTGAGGGCGTGCGAAAGGGCTACGAGACGGTTAAAAAGATCTACGCCGCCGCAAGCGCGCCCGACGCGTGCCATCTGGTAGAAACACCGAAGGGGCACTACTGGTGCGTAGATATCATGTGGGATACCATCAACGAAGAAGCTTCCAAGCTTGGTTGGAGACAAGTTAAAAATTAAAAATTAAAATATAAAGAAAGGTGATCACGATACTATGTTAACGAAGAAAATGGCTCGCACCGAGCGCTTTATTCAATTTGGAGAGGGCGGATTTCTGCGCGGCTTTGCCGACTGGATGATCCAGAAAATGAACGAGAAAACCGATTTTGAGGGTAGCGTTGTTGTCGTTCAGCCCATTGAAAAGGGAATGTGCGATATGCTCACCGCACAGAACTGCAATTACACCCATATCATTCGCGGCGAGGAGGGCGTGGAAAAAAGCGTGATCGACGTGATCTCCCGCTGCATCAACCCCTACCGTGATTTTGAAAGCTATCTTGCACTTGCCGCACAGCCCGAGCTGCGCTTTGTGATCTCCAACACCACGGAATCGGGCATTGCATTTTCCGCCACCGATAAGATGAGCGATCAGCCCCCTGCCTCCTTCCCCGCAAAGGTCACGTGCCTCTTGCACCGCCGCTTTGAGCTGGGGCTTAACGGCTTTATCTTCCTGCCCTGTGAGTTGATCGACCGCAACGGCGACAACCTTAAGAAGACCATCTTGCAGTATGCCGAGCTGTGGGGCCTTGGCGCTGACTTCATCAGCTGGGTCGAGTGTGAGAATGTGTTTTGTAACACCCTGGTCGACCGCATCAACACAGGCTACCCGCGTGATGAGCAGATCGACCTCGGCTACGAAGACAATATGGTAAACACCTCCGAGTTTTTCCATCTGTGGGTGATCGAGACCGCTTACGATCTGGAGCGCGATCTCCCCTTCTCGGCGGCAGGTCTTAACGTCATCGTTACAAAGGACGCGCTGGAGCGTTACCGTACCCGCAAGGTGCGTATCCTAAACGGCGCACACACCTCAATGGTTCCTTACGCGCTCCTTCAGGGTCTTACCACCGTGAAATCCTGCATTGAGGACAAGACCATGCACGATTTCCTGCACGCGTGCCTCTTTGAGGAGATCATTCCCTCCCTTGATATGTCACGCGAGGAAGCGACCGAATACGCCGAAAGCGTACTGGTGCGCTTTGCAAATCCCTACATCAAGCACTATCTTGCCGCCATTTCTCTCAATTCCGTGAGCAAATTCCGCGTACGTGTGCTGCCCTCTATCCTCTCTTACATTAAAAAATACAACAAGATGCCGAAGCACCTGCTCTTCTCCTTTGCAAAGCTGATCGAGTTTTACAAGGTGGGAACGCCCGATGATTCGGCAGAGATCATGGCATATATGAAGAAGGCAAGCATCGCAGAGATCCTTGCAAACAAGGAGCTTTGGGGCGAGGATCTCTCTAAACTGACAAGCGAGGTGGAGGCTTATGCAAATTCATCCCTGTGATAACGTAGAGGTCCGCTTGGACGGACAAAAATACGCGCTTTGCCCCATAAAAGCGGGGGAAAACGTGATCAAATACGGCTTCCCGATCGGGCACGCCACCAAGGATATTGCGGTAGGCGAGCAGGTGTCGCCCAAGAATCTGCGCTCCAATCTTTCCGGCATGGGCGACTGGACCTACACCCCCTCTCCCGTTGCCGAGGTCAACACAAAAACGGGCACGTTTTTGGGATACGTGCGAGAAAACGGCGACGTTGGCATTCGAAACGAGCTTTGGATCGTGCCAACTGTTGGCTGCATCAACGACGTTGCTAAAGCCCTTGCAAAGGAGAGTGGTGCAAAGGCGCTGACGCATCCGTACGGCTGCTCGCAGCTTGGCGGCGACCTCAAAAACACCCAAATGATCCTTGCGGGTCTCATTAAGCACCCGAACGCGGGCGGCGTGCTGGTGCTGGGCCTTGGGTGCGAGAACAACGGCATGGACCTTCAAAAAGCGGCTCTTGGCAAATATAACGCCGAACGAGTGCGTTTTTTGAACATTCAGGACTGTGAGGACGAGATGGAAGCGGGTCTTGCGATCCTTTCGGAACTGCGCACACTGATGGACGGCGACAAGCGCACCGAGGTGCCCCTTTCCAAGCTGCGCGTAGCAGTAAAATGCGGTGGCAGTGACGGTTACAGCGGCATCACGGCAAACCCCCTCGTTGGCAGGACCATGGAGCTGCTTTCTGCATACGGTGCAACGGTCTTGATGAGCGAGATGCCCGAGATCTTCGGCGCAGAGCAGCTGTTGCTCTCACGCAGCCGCGACCGTGCTTGCTTTGACAGTGCCGCCGCTATGATCCGCAATTTCAGACAATATTTTATTGATCACGGCGAGGGGATCGCGGACAATCCCTCCCCCGGTAACGTTGCAGGCGGCATTTCCACCTTAGAGGAAAAGTCGCTTGGATGCGTGCAAAAGGCGGGCAACGTGCCCCTTTGCGGCGCACTGAATTTTGGAGAGGTCCCCCCCGCCGAGGGTGGCCTTTACCTCGTAAACGGTCCGGGGAACGATATGGTGGCAGTGACCGCCCTTGCGGCATCCGGCGCACATATCATCCTCTTTACCACAGGACGCGGCACGCCGCTTTCAGGCGTGGTTCCCACCCTTAAGATCTCCACCAACACGGCACTTGCCACCAAGAAGGCACACTGGATCGATCTTAATGCAGGTGCATTGCTTGACGGTGCTGAGATGTCTACACTTGCAAACGAGCTACTTGCCCTTTGCCTTTCCGTCGCAAACGGCGCCAACACCAAGAGTGAGGAGAAGGGATATTTTGATCTTGCCATCTTCAAGGACGGTGTTACATTGTGATCCTATCCAAAAACCTCTTGATTTTTAGGCAAAGAAAGGATATAATGTATGAGTGACGAAGCATTATTCCCGGGCGAGCCCTGTTACGATCTTCTTAAGCAGGCAACGCGCCCGCGACTGTCCTTTAACAAGGACAACGATCAAGCAGCGTGGAAGCACTCTCTTCAGCAAAAGTTTATAGAGCTGACCGGGCTTGATGATATTGAGAAAAATAAAGCCCCCTCTCTTTCCCTGCAGATCGAAGGCGAGGAAAAGGGAGATGGCTACAAAAGGATCCGCTTCAGCTTTGCAAGCGAGATCGATTGCCGTGTGCCCTGCGATCTTTTGATCCCCGATACGGGCAAGGAAAAATATCCCGTTGCCATCGCGCTGCGCGGTCATTTGAGCGACTATCACAGAAAAGACGGCGAGCATTACGCCTTAAAGGACGAAGCCGAGCAAGCTACCATTTCCTTTGGCGAGGAAGCGGTAAAAAACGGCTATATCGCGCTTTGCATTGAACAGCGCGGTATGGGAAAGTGCGCCCCCCGCACCCGCTACAAGAACACACCCGGGTGCAGATACGTCGGTATGGTTGCTGTTATGCTTGGCAGGACCATTATGGGGGAGCGTATCTTTGATGTGTGCTGTGCGATCGACGCGCTCTCGCATTTTCCGCAGTGTGATACGAAAAAGATCCTTATCACCGGTCACTCGACAGGCGGTGGCACAGCGGCGTATTATGCTGCCTGCTACGATACGCGCATTAAGCTATGCGTGACCAGCTGCAGCTTTTGCCCGTACAGCGAATCTTCTCTTGACCTCACCCACTGCGCGTGCAGCATTATTCCCTGTGCATACCAATTCTTTGATATGCAGGATCTCGCCGCCCTGATCGCACCCCGCCCCTTGGCTGTGGTGACGGGCGCACTCGATAAGCTTTTCCCCTTGGGGAGCGTGCGCGAGGGCTTTGAAACAGTCAAAAAGATCTACGAAAGAGAGGGTGCGCCCTCAAGCTGCCGTTTGATAGAAATGCAGGAAGGCCACGAATGGTGTGCAAATACCGTTTGGAGCGTCATCAACACCGAGGCTGAGAAGCTCGGTTTAAAATAAGGAGAAAATATGAGCTACGTAAAAGAAAATTTCTTGCTTACCACAAAAAGTGCGGAAAAGCTTTACTTTGAGCATGCACAAAAAATGCCCATCTTTGACTATCACTGCCATCTGCCCGAAAAGCAGATCCTTGAAAACAAGCCCTTTGGTGACGTTTTTGAGATCTGGCTTGCAGGCGACCATTATAAGTGGCGCCTCATGCGCAATTACGGTGTTGACGAAGCATACATCACGGGTGATCGCTCGAACAAAGAAAAGTTTATGACGTACTGCCGCGTGCTGGGCACGGCATTCGGCAACCCCCTTTATCACTGGTCGCAGGTCGAGCTGAAGGAATTTTTCGGCTGTGAAAAGGAGATCAATGAGGCAAATGCCGAGGCGATCTGGGAGGAGTGCAACGCCTATATCAAGACAAATGCGCTGACCCCGCAAAAGCTGATCGAGCGCTCGAACGTGAAGCATCTTTACACCACCAACGAGATCTTTGACGATCTTACCACCTTTGAAGAAATTGCCAAGAAGGATTACAAGTTTACCGTAAACCCCGCTTTCCGCGCCGACAAGATTATGAACATTGATGCCGATGGCTACACGGGCTATATCGCACGCGTTGAGTCGTTAACGCACCCCATCAAAGCACTTGACGAGCTTGAGACTGCTATTGAAAAGCGCCTTCAAGCTTTCCTTGCAGTTGGCACACGTGCCAGCGACATCGCGCTTGAATGCGTCTATCCCGTGGCGGATAAAAGCGAGGCGGCTGCGGTATTTGCAAGCGTGATGTGTGGCAACGCGCCGAGCGCGAAGGAAGCCGAGATCTTCAAGGGCTATTTCACCTATTTCCTGATGAAGTTGTACGCGAAATATGATGTTTGCACCGAGCTGCACCTTGGCGCTATGCGTAACAACAACGCCAAAATGATGCAAAGGCTTGGTCTTGACACGGGCTATGACAGCATTTCCGATCAGAACAGTGTGGGACTTTTATCAAGACTTCTCGACCGCCTGAATAACGAGGACAGCCTGCCTAAGACGATTCTGTTTAACCTCAATCCCAAGATGAACGCAGAGCTGATGACGCTGATGGGCTGCTTCCAAAGCAGCGAGGCGCGCGGCAAGATCCAGTACGGTCCCGCGTGGTGGTTCCTTGACAACAAGGTGGGCATGGAAAAGCACTTAGAGGACCTTACCGCAACGGGTCACATTGCCGTGTTTGTGGGTATGCTCACGGACAGCCGTTCTCTGCTCTCCTACCCCCGTCACCACTATTTCCGCCGCATCCTTTGCAGCTACCTTGGCGGCATGATGGAGCGCGGCGAGATGACAAACGACTTCGCGCTTGTCGGCAAAGTGGTGGAGGATATCAGCTACAACAACTCGGTAAGCTACTTCGGACTTAAGGACTGAGCCTTTGAAAAGAAACTGCAAGCCGGTTGCAATATAGAAGACATCTAACTAAAAATTGGAAAAATATATTGACAAAACGAAAAAAGTGCGACATGCTGGGTATAATCGCATATTGGAGGTCCTTCGAAAGGAGAATACTTATGGATACGAATGTGAAATGGATCGAAAACGGTGAATCCAGCGTAGAATTTACGTGTAGCGAGGATAAGCCCAATATTTTTTTGATCGGCGATTCCATTCGGCAAGGCTACTGCCTTACCGCAAAGAACGAGCTAGCGGATGTTGCAAGCGTTTTTTATCCAAGTAAAAATTGCCGCAACACGCAATACGTGATCACGACCATGCGCGCATGGGCGGGTATGTTCGACCGCCCCGAGCTTGTCAGCATCGTTCACTTCAACTGTGGGCAATGGGACGTGGCGCGCTTCAGCGGCTGCGCGGAGCCCCTCACGGGGGAGGAGGAGTACGCCAAGAACTTAAGGGCGATCCTTTTTCTCATTCGGCACTTCTTCAAAAACGCAAGGATAATATTTGCGACCACATCCCCGATGAACCCGCATCAGGAGAAGTACGTTGCCGTGAATCCGCGCGACAACGAGATCGTGGATCGCTATAACGCCATTGCCACCAAGGTAATGACCGAGGAGGGCGTTGCCATCAACGACCTTAACGCCTATATGCGCGATTGGGGTGAGGAGTGCTACAAGGACCCCTGCCACCTGACACCCGAGTCGTTTGTCCGCCTTGGCAAGCACGTGGCTGAGGTTTTGAAAACATATCTGTAAATTAATCCTTGATAATGAAACTCTCCACCTTACGGAGAAATATTCAGCGCAAAGACGAAAGCTCGGTGGATGCCCTGCGAACCACTCATCCACACAAGCAAAAAAGAAGCACACCGCACGAGGCGGTGTGCTTCTTTTTTGTGGTGCGGGTAAGAGGACTTGAACTCTCCAATCACGTGGCGTTCCGCCACGACAAGAGTGTTTCTTGCGGTTTAGACGACCGCACTTTGCGCGTTATCGATAGCTTTCCCTTGGTAGAATTACGTACTACCATAAATAGTTATTCCCTACAAAGAACTTCAGCGCAAAGACGAAAACTCGGTGGATGCCCTGCGAACCACTCATCCACACAAGCAAAAAAGAAGCACACCGCACGAGGCGGTGTGCTTCTTTTTTGTGGTGCGGGTAAGAGGACTTGAAC
>JAZOCO010000014.1:0-2973 GCA_045596505.1 Eubacteriales bacterium | reverse complement strand
TTTGAAGATGACCGCCAAGCTCACCAAGATCAAGGTGCCAAAGAGCAAAAAGTAATAACATACCAAAGCGAGGGATGCCGCGGCATCCCTCGCTTTTATGTTTTTGTCTTCCGGGCGATCTGCCCTGCCCCTTGTCCCTTTGGGTGTTGCAAATTAGGCAAGTGTGTGTTATAATAATTAAAGTAGAAAATGTGCGCCCTGCAAATTTTTCATTTTAAGTTTAGGAAAAGGATCAACATTCAATGGCTACGGCAAGCTTAAAGAAAAATACGATCTATAATATACTAAAATCCTGCTCAACGGTGCTTTTTCCTCTGATCACATTCCCGTATGCTTCAAGAGTTTTATTGCCCGACAATATCGGTAAGATAAATTTTGCAGCAGCTTTTATCAGCTATTTTGCCCTCATCGCATCCCTTGGATGCTCTGCATACGCCATCAGAGAATGCTCGGGCGTGCGCGATGACAGGGAAAAGATGGGGTACGTGGCGAGCCAGATCTTCTCCATCAACGTATATTCCACGCTGGCGGCATTGGTGCTGCTGATGCTCTCGCTGGTTCTTTTCAGAGATCTTGACAATTACCGCCTGCTGATCGTGATCCAGGCATCCACCATCGTATTCACCACCGTGGGCACGGACTGGATCAATTCGGCAACCGAGGATTTTGGCTACATCACCCTAAGAACTTTTTTCTTTCAGCTGATCTCACTTTTGGCGATCTTTTTGTTTGTAAAAACCCCCGACGACTACGTGAAATATGCCATCATCTCCGTGCTGTCCGCCAGCGGCGCCAATATCCTAAACGTGTTTTATTGCCGAAGATTTTGCAAGATCACCTTCTATGCCAAGCCCGAATGGAAAAAGCATATGAAGCCGATCCTGTTGCTGTTTACCATGATACTTGCGCAAACCATCTTCAAAAACACCGACATTACCATGCTCGGGCTTATGAAGGGCGACTTTGAGGTGGGCATTTACAGCACGGCGATCAAAATATACAATATCATCAATCAATTCGTAACCTCTATTATGTGGGTGCTGCTGCCAAGGGTTTCCTACCTGTTTACGGAAAACAGCCGCGAGGAGCTGCACGCACTGTTAGGGAAAGCGCTTTCCTTTTTGGCAGGACTTGGTCTGCCGATCATTGCGGGCGTGATCGTTACAGCCCCCGATATCGTTTTGATCTGCGCGGGCAGCGAGTATATGGGTGCCGCGCTGCCGCTTCGTATCCTTATGATCGCCTTCTTCTTTTCCCTGTTTGGCGGCGGCTTTATGGGAAATATCATTATGATCCCCAGCGGCAAGGAATCCCATTTTCTAAAGGCGTGCATTGCTGCCGCCCTTGCCAACGTGGCTTTAAATTTCTTCCTCATCCCGTTATACGGGGAAAGTGCCGCGGCGCTGACCACAGGCATTGCCGAGATCATTATTTTCTTTGTTTTACTGCCACACACCGTAAAAGCCGTGAGGATCAAGGGGATCGCCAAAATATTCGTCCCACCTCTGGTTGGCTCCGCCGCGATCCTTGCCGTCGGCTGGCTACTGGGTCACCTTATCACTGCCCTGTGGCTGCGCTTTGTCCTGACAGTTGGTGCATGCGTTGCCGTATACGGTGCGGTGCTTTTGCTTATGAGATACGAGCTGCTCATCGATACCTTAAAAAAGTTGCTTTGTAAATTCAAAAGATCCAAGTCCCTTGAAGGATAAGATAGAACGGAGTATATTATGTCAGTGAAAATTTTATACGATCTGTCATCCTCACAGCCGCAAGGGGAGATGAAGATCAACGGTGGCGGCGGCTATTCTATGCTTTTGTTTTACAAAACGGTAGAAAAGCTGGGGGCTGATGCCGTTGAGGTCCTATTCAATGCAAACAATCCCGACAACGACGAAATGCTTGCTTTTTGCCTGCAAAACAATATCACAGTAAACAAATTCGCCTCTGTTGACGATTTTAACCGATGCCTTGACTCGGGGAAATACACCACTCTTGTCCTGCCCGTTTGCTATCCCGAATATCACGGGCTTATGGTAGATAACAGCATCCGTGTGATCTCCGTGATCCACGATCTTTGCCATGTCTACGCGGGCAAGCTTCGCATCAAATACGGGGAGTATCCCAAAAGCGATGGGTTAAATTGGTTAAGAAGGATCCGAAACCACTTCCGCGCGGCGCGAAGCAGGCGGGATTTCCTTCGCTGGCACAACCGCATCATCGCGCTCAATACCAACCAGACCGTGGTGACCGTGACGCAGTATTCAAAATGTGCTATGCTGCATTACCTCAATTTCACCGACCCCGACAAGGTCAAGGTCTTTTATTCGCCCGTGAAAAAATTTGGTGAAACGAAGGCTGCCGCCACAGAAACGCTTCAAAAATACGGGCTTACAGGCGGCAAGTATTTTATGCTGAGCAGCACGTGCAGAAGCACGAAAAATAACGCGATTGCCCTGTTTACCCTTGATAAAATGTTTTCCTGCCCCAAATACGCGGGGATGCTTGAAGGCTATAAGGTCATTGCCCTTGGCACGGACAGGCTCTTTCTTGATTACTTTAAGAGAAGGCTGCAAAACCCCGAAAGATTTGTTTTTGAAAATTACGTAGAAATGCCTGTGCTAAGCGCACTTTACCAAAATGCGCACCTGTTTATCTTCCCCTCCCTTTTAGAGGGCTTTGGACTTCCGCCCGTTGAGGCAATGCAGTGCGGCACCGTGCCCGCATGCTCAACGGCAATGTCCATTCCCGAGGTGTGCGGCGGGGCGGCGATCTATTTTGATCCCCGCGACGAGGAGTCCATTTTGCTCGCCGACCTAAAAAGCTTTGATGCCAACTTTATGGCACAAATGCGCGCCGCAGGCAAAAAGCGAAGCGACGAGCTGCTGCGACAAGGCGACCGCGACCTGGAAGACCTGGTCGATCTGATCGGGTAAAAAATAGGACCTATCAAAAAAGGAGCATTGCAATGATCAT
>JAZOCO010000013.1:0-5237 GCA_045596505.1 Eubacteriales bacterium | reverse complement strand
TGGTGGCGCATTTAAACGGCAAGGAACGGATCGTGCCCGTTGTAGGGAACGAGGCGGATCTTGGCGCGGCGGCGCTTGATGCTGCCCTTGACTTTTCCGACGTGCGCGGACAAAGCATGGCAAAGCGCGCGCTTGAGATCGCCGCCGCAGGCGGCCACAATGTATTACTGATCGGCCCGCCCGGCACGGGCAAATCAATGCTTGCCAAGCGCTTACCGACCATTTTGCCGCCCCTTAGCTTTGAGGAAGCAATTGAGACCACCAAGATACATTCCGTAGCAGGCACGCTCCCTGAGGGTAGGTCGCTCCTTGCGGCGCGACCCTTCCGTGCGCCCCATCATACGATGTCCGCGGTCAGCCTGGTGGGCGGCGGCGCGAACCCCGTGCCCGGTGAGGTCTCCCTTGCACACAACGGCGTGCTGTTTTTAGACGAGCTGCCCGAATTTCCCAAAACCGTCACAGATACGCTTCGTCAGCCGCTTGAGGATAGGCGTGTGACCATCACCCGTGCCGCGGCGCGCGTGACCTTTCCTTGCTCGTTTATGATGGTCGCTGCCATGAACCCCTGTCGGTGTGGGTATTACGGTCATCCTACCAAGCCCTGCACCTGCTCTCCCACGGATGTGAAGCGCTACATATCCCGCATCAGCGGGCCACTGCTTGACCGTATTGATATCGAGGTGGAGCTACCCTCCCTTTCCTATGAGGAGCTTGCCGCGCGGGATGCGGGCGCGGAAACCTCGGCTACCGTCCGTGCGCGCGTGATGCGTGCGCGTGCCTATGCCAAGGCGCGTATGCAGGGGGAAGCACGTATCTTTTGCAATGCCCAGCTTGATGCCGCGGCGATCCGAAAATATTGCACCACGGACGATGCCGCAAGGGGCTTGCTCCAAAGCGCCTATGACCGTATGGGGCTTTCCGCGCGCGGGTATGACCGCGTGATGCGCGTGGCACGCACCATAGCCGATCTTGATGGCTGCGAGGTCATCGGTGCCTCGCATATTGCAGAGGCGATCCAGCTTCGCAGCCTTGATAAAAAATATTGGAATTGACAACGAAAGGAAACCATTATGTCAAGCAACAAATATATCTCTCCGTTTTCCACCCGTTATGCGTCCGATGAGATGCAGTATCTTTTTTCGGCGGAAAAAAAGTTCAAGACCTGGCGGCGCCTTTGGATCGCACTTGCAGAGGCTGAGCAAAAGGCGGGACTTGCCATTACCGACGAGCAGATCGCGGAAATGAAGGCGCACGCCGAGGATCTTGACCTGGAGCTTGCGGCAGAGTATGAGAAAAAGCTCCGTCACGACGTGATGGCGCACATTCACGCGTGGGGGGACGTGTGCCCCAAGGCGCGCCCCATCATCCACCTGGGTGCTACGTCCTGCTACGTGGGCGATAATACAGACATGCTGATCCTCAAGGAGGCACTGATGCTGGTGCGCGGCAAGCTCGCGCGTGTGATGGAAAATCTGCGCGGGTTTGCACTCAAATACAAGGATCTGCCAACGCTTGGCTATACGCACCTGCAGCCCGCCCAAATGGTGACGGTCGGCAAGCGTGCCGCGCTTTGGCTTTACGATCTGGTGCTGGATTATCACGATCTTGAATACGTGCTCTCCACCCTTGCGCTCCTTGGCTCAAAGGGCACAACGGGCACGCAGGCAAGCTTTATGGAGCTTCTTGACGGCGATGGGGAAAAGATCGACGCGATCGAGGCATATATTGCAAAGGCAATGGGCTTTGAAAGGGTCGTGCCCGTCAGCGGGCAGACCTATACCCGTAAATTTGACAGCCGCGTGCTGCATGTGCTTTCGGGCATCGCGCAGAGTGCGTATAAATTCTCAAATGATATGCGTCTGTTGCAGGCATTCAAGGAGATGGAGGAGCCGTTTGAAAAGAACCAGATCGGCTCGTCTGCGATGCCCTATAAGAGAAATCCGATGCGCTGTGAGCGCATGGGTGCGCTGTGCCGCGCGGTGTTATCCGACGTGACCAACACGGCGGTAACGGCATCGACACAGTGGTTTGAGCGCACGCTTGATGACAGCGCCAACCGCCGCATCTCCATTTCCGAGGGCTTTTTGGCAGTAGACGCGATCCTTAACGTATTTATCAATGTCACCGACGGCCTTGTGGTATATCCCAAGGTCATTGCCGCACGTGTGGCGGCAGAGCTGCCCTTTATGGCGTCGGAGAATATTTTGATGGAGGCGGTCAAGCGCGGCGGCGACCGTCAGACCCTGCATGAGGCGATCCGCCAGCACGCGATGGCTGCGGGACGTATGGTCAAGGAAGAGGGGCAGGCAAACGACCTGCTTGAGCGCATCGCAGAGGATGCGCGCTTCGGACTTGATAAGGCGGATATCGAAAAGCTGCTTTGCCCCGCGGATTATATTGGCAGATGCCCCGAGCAGGTGGAGCAGTTTATCAAAAACGAGGTCGATCCCATCCTTGCCGCAGGGCACGCCATCGGCGGCGCGGCACTGACTGTGTGATCTTTATAGCCGAGGAGAGTGGAGCTTATACGCCCTGCGGCGAGCCATTTCTGCGTCTTATGCCGAAGCTCGCCTTGCAAGATGCGTATCTTCTTTCAACTCGCTTTAACAAAACCCATCAAGGAGGTAACCTATGGCAAACGTGCGTGAGCTTGACGTGAATAGCTTGCCCGATCTGCGCGAGATGCTGCATACCGTGACGGGCATTTATGACACGTGTGTGGCTTTTCACGAAAAAAGGGAGGGCTTTTATCAGCATATCTCATATGGGCGCTTTCTTGAGGAGCTTGAGGCGCTCGGTACGGCGCTGGGCGATCTTTTGCCTTGCGGCGCGCGCGTGCTGATCGTTGGCAAAAGCAGCTACGCGTGGGCACTCGCGTTCCTTTCCGTTAGCTGTCTTGGCTGGGTGCCCGCGCCTGTGGATGCCTCGCTTTCGGGGCAGGCGCTTCGAGATCTCCTTGAGAAGGAAAGGATCGATGCGGTGCTCTGCGATGCCGCTGCTTGTGAAAGCTTTTCCACCGTTGCCCATCTGCCCGTCATCTCCTTTGACACCTTCCCCGCGCTGATCGCACGTGGCAAGGCTGCGGTTTTGGCAGGGAATGATCGCTTTCGCACTGTGCCGCTTGCGGCAGGCGCACCCGCCGCCGTTTTTTACACGGCAGACAGCACAGGGTGTGCCAAGGGCGTGGTGCTGTCGCATCAAGGCATCCTTGCGACACTTTCGGCACTCGGTAAGGCGTTGCCCTTGTCGGATGCGGATATTTTTCTGTCGGTGTTGCCGCTTTCCCACGTTTACGAATGCGTGGCGGGGCTTCTCTTTCCGCTGTCGCGCGGCGCTTCCGTTGCCTTTTCCGAGGGAGTTGGGGCGGTGATGCGAAATATGCGCGAGATCCATCCTACCTGTATGGTGACGGTTTCCTATCTCGCCACCCGCATATACGATAAATTCTGGCAGCTGGTAGGAAAGTCGGGCAACGAAACGGCGGTTCGCCGTGCCATTGCCATCTCCGATCCCGTCCGCCCTCTCGCCGTACGGCAGAGCCTCAAGGAAAGGCTGCTTGCGGCGGCACGCCAACCCTTTGGCGGTGCATTGCGCACGATGCTGGTGGTAGGTGACATTCTTCCCCCCGTGGTTTGTAAGGGGCTGCGTCAGATCGGTATTTTTGCGGCGCAGGGCTATGGGATCATCGAATGCACGGGGCTTGCCGCCGTTAACACAAGGGAAGCTTACCGTGACGGCACTGTGGGGATGCCCCTTGCGGGTATCACGGTCGATATTTACAACAAGCAAAAGGACGGTAGCGGCGAGATCCGCCTTAAGGGAGATGGCGTGATGCTCGGCTATGATGGGGACGTGGCAAGCACCGAGGTGGCTGTGCAAGACGGCTGGTATTATACGGGGGATCTTGGCAGGATAGACGAGGACGGCTTTTTGCACGTTATCGGCAGGCGGCAAAACTGTATCGAGCGTGCAGACGGCACGCCGGTATCACCCGAGGAGTTAGAGCAGATGATCGCCCAAAGTCCCCTTGTCAGTGAGGTCGCCGTGGTGGGTGTGCTAAACGATGCGGGCAGTGATCACGAGCCCGCGGCGCTGATCGTGCCCGATGCGGACCGTGTGGCAGAGGTTCTTGGCACGGATTATACAGAGGCGGAGCTGGAGGCGGCTGTTGCAGGGTGGCTGGGTGAGTTGAACGCCGCGCAGCCGGATGCCGCCAAGATCGCCTTGTTTGCCTTGCGCGAGAGTCCCTTGCCAAGAAACAAGAGGGGACGATTGTTGCGTACTACGCTCGCCGCGGAGCTTGATGCGGCATGTCGAAAAGCAGGAGAAGCGAATGAATAAAAGAGTTATGATTTGCAGCGACAGCACCTGTGACTTAGGGCAAGAGCTGATCGCCAAATACGACGTAAGGATATTGCCCCTTGCTGTCAATCTTGGCGGCAAGGTGTATACCGATGGGGTGGATATCGATCCCGATGGGATCTACCGCCATTATGAGGAGCACGGCGAGCTTCCCAAGACCGCCGCGCCCAACATTGCCGCATTTTGTGCGTTTTTTGAGGAGCATACAAAAAAGGGCGATGCGCTGGTGTTCTTCACCATCAGCTCCGCTATGTCCTCCACCTATAACAATGCACGGCTTGCCGCTGCCAATTATCCGGACGTTTACGTGGTAGATACCAAAAATCTTTCCACGGGCGGCGGTCTTTTGGTGGTTGCGGCGGCGGAAATGGCAAGGGCGGGCATGTCAGCGGCGGATATTGCCAAACAGAGCGCCGCTCTCGCTGACGCAGTGGATGCTTCGTTTGTCATCGACGACCTCGAGTTTTTACATAAGGGCGGCAGATGCTCCGCGGTTGCCGCGCTTGCAGCGGGCGTGCTGCAATTAAAGCCCTGTATCACCGTCAGGGGCGGCAAAATGGGCGTAGCAAAAAAATATCGCGGCAGATTTGCGCGCGTGCTGCAGCAATATATTGCCGATCGCATCGGTGACGGTGCGGGGATCGACCTTTCGCGCGTGTTCGTCACGCATGCGGGGTGCGACGAGGAGCTGGTGGCGGCTTGCCTTGCACAAGTCAAGAGCGCGGCGCCGTGGGGCGAGGTGCACCTGACCCGTGCGGGCTGCACGATCTCTGCCCATTGCGGCAAAAACACGCTGGGCGTGCTCTTTATGAGAAAACCATAAAAAAGAAACAAAAACCCGTGGTTGAACGACGAGTTTCTAAGCAAGCACCCCG
>JAZOCO010000012.1:0-13456 GCA_045596505.1 Eubacteriales bacterium | reverse complement strand
TAAGAATTTGTAGGTGAGATAATGATTATTTTGATTACCGGAGCATCACATACAGGCAAGACGGTGCTTGCTCAAAAGTTACTTGAAAAATATAAATATCCGTATCTGTCGATAGACCATCTGAAAATGGGTTTCATTCGTAGCGGTAACACAGAACTTACCCCTATGGATGATAATGATTTGGCCGCATACTTATGGCCCATCGTCCGTGAAATTGTTAAAACTGCTATCGAAAACAAGCAGAACTTAATTGTCGAAGGTTGCTATATTCCATTCGATTGCCAGAAAGACTTTGACGCCAACTATCTTGAAAGCATCAAATATTACTGTCTGGTAATGAGTGAAGAGTATATCAGAAACCACTTTGCCAACATAAAGAAATATGCAAATGTCATTGAAAATCGTGGAGATGATACAGATTATACTTTGGAAAGCGTGTTAGCAGACAATTTAGAAATGTTAGTCCTTGCACGAGAGTATAATGTAAACTATATACTCATTGACGATAAGTACGAAATCAATATTGATTTATAACGACAAATTCCAATTTGTCGGGTTGATTTGCTAAAGAAACGGTGGCATCTTTTTTATCAACACGTCTCAAAGGGCTATAAAGTGGAAACACTTATATTGGAATGACGCTGTGGAACAATTCCAAAAAAATTGTCAAACATGCTAAAATTCATTGACAACGGCTTTTAAAACATGCTATACTGAGCTTGCGTTGTGCTCGCAACACAAATTCTTTTTATTTGGAGGATAAACTCATGTTAAAAGCAGGATTTGCACGACTGGACGTCACCCCCCTCTTGGCACTGACCTTGCTGGATATTTTCACCGCAGAGAGGCAAAGGGTGTGCTTGACCCCTTGTATATCAACACCGTAGCCGTCGAAAGCGACGGAGAAAAAATCATTTTGATGGCTATTGATTATATCGGCATTGATCTGAATTGCAGCATTGCCATTCGCGAGATGATCGAAGAAAAAACGGGTGTTCCCGCCGACCATATTATGATCGCCGCGCTCCACCAGCACACAGCGCCCGGTATCGCGAGCACCGCTAGAGAACACTTCCTTCGGGACGAGATCTTTAAAAACGTTCTTTTCCGCAAATTTGTGGATGCCGCCGTTATGGCCATAGACGACCTGAAGGTGGCCGTTATGAGCACTGCCTCACGCGAGGTCGACGAGCCGATCGCCTTCGTGCGCCGTTATTTTACCAAGGAAGCAGGAGTTCAAACCAACCCCAAGCCACCATACACCCCGCTTAGCAGATGCGCCGAGGCAGACAATACGGTGCGGCTTGTACGCTTTGCCCGAGAAGGCGCGAACGACATTGCTATCCTCAATTTCTCCACCCACCCCGATGTGATTGGGGGATATTACATATCCGCCGACTGGCCCGGCTTTGCGCGCAGATACTTCGAGGAGGCGGTTGACGGCGTTTCCTCCCTCTTCTTTACGGGCTGCCAGGGTGACAGCAACCACAACGATTATTTCAAGCCAAAGGAAAAGCGCCTGAAGGGCGGCGACCGTTACGAGCACGCTAAATTTATGGGGCGCACCGTCGCAAATGCCGCAAAGGCAATCTTTTATGAGGCAAAGGAGGCCTCCGATACGGGGATCTTCGCCGCAAACGTCGTGCTTTACAACAAGACCAATCTTCAGGATGCCGACCAATACGATAAGTATAAGGCGTGGTATGCCGATTACGAGGCAGAGAAGCTGGATTACAAGCCCCGCGGTGCCGAGCTCGCTTATGCCCGCCGCATCATTAGTCTTCGCACCGCGCCCGTCTTCCACCCCGTGCCCCTTACGCTCCTTGGCGTTGGCGGCGTTGCCTTCTTCGGCTTTGGCGGAGAGGCATTCTCCGCTTACGGAGCGGCAATACGAAAGCTCGCCCCCGAAAAATTTGTGGTCTGCGCGGTTTGCGCGAACGGCTACCAGGGCTATTTCCCCACCGAAGAGGCATTCTCCCAGGGCGGATACGAGCCAAGCGGCTCGCTCTTTACCCCCACGCTTGAAAAAGAAATTCTTGAAGCCGCCACCGATATGTTTAAAAAATGGAATTAAATCATAAAATGAGCTGTGACCGTTCGGTCACAGCTCATTTTGGTTTACCGTTATTTTTACTGCACCCTCTCCGCTTCCTTTGCGATCTCGTCGTTGATCCTTCGCATCGCGGCAGTGGGCACCTTTTGCACGGCGCGATCGTAGGTGACAAGCCCGTTGATCTCCTCTTCAACATCAGACACCTGCGTATAGATCGCACCGCAAAGCCCCTTGGCAATGAGGGGCTTTAATTTTTTAAGATACAGCACCTCTAATGCCGCCACAAGCGCCCCCTCAGTTTTAAATTTCTTGTATCCGAATTCCTTCAGGGGATCAAACACGTGCCCCTCTACCTTCATGGAATAGCCGCCAAACTCACTCAGCACCACGGGGCGCGGATCGCGCGGCACGCGAAGGGGCGTGTAGTAGGTGTGCAAGCTGCAAAGCGTGGTCTTCCCCACACCCTGATCATGCCAGCCGCTGACTGAGTCAATGATGCGTGTGGGGTCCTTTTCGTGCACGTAGACGGTGTATTTTGCAGAATCAAACTGCCCCCACCCCTCGTTAAAGACTACCCACATGGCAATCGACGTGGTGTTGTAAAGCTGCTCCACGATCTCATCTACCATGGTGTCAAACTCAGCACGTGCGGCGGCATTTTCTCTTGCAAAGTACTTATAGTCGCTATCTCTGTGCTTAATACCAAGAAAGGGCAATGCCGCCACGTGAGAAAAGCGGTATTCGCCGCCGCCGTTCGGGAAATCCTGCCACACGGCAAGCCCTAAGCGGTCACAGTGATAATACCAGCGCATCGGCTCAAGCTTTATATGCTTGCGTACGGTATTAAAGCCCATGTCCTTTAGCATCTGAAGCTCCGCCACCGCCGCCTCATCTGAGGGGTACGTCAGCATCCCATCCGACCAATAGCCCTGATCCAGCACACCGTTGAAGAAATACGGCTTACCGTTCAACGCAAGGCGCACCTTGCCCGTCGCATCGATCACTCTGCCGAAGGAGCGCACCCCGAAATATGAAGTGAGTTGATCCCCCGTGGCGCTCGTCAAAACCAGATCGTAAAGCTTTGGGTGCTCGGGCGACCAAAGCTCAAAATCAAAGGAAAGCTCCACCGTTTCGGTGAATTTTTCACAAAGGATCTTCCGCCCCTCGTCAAAAATGCATACCGTCATCTTACTTCCCATACCGTCCGCGCTGATCGTTACGGTTTTTGCGGCTGCGTTTGGCGTGATCTTCAAATTTTTAATATGCTTTTTCGGCATGCTTTCAAGCCAAACAGTCTGCCATATGCCGCTTTGGGGCGTATACCAAATGCCGCCACGTGTGTCACTTTGCTTGCCGCGCGCGCCGCCATTTCGCGTTGCCTCGTCCATCACACGCACCTCGATCGTGTTCTCACCTTTCTTGGCAAGCTCGCTTACATCGAAGGAAAAAGCGGTAAATCCACCGCGGTGCGAGCCGAGTGGCTTACCGTTAAAAACCACCTCACATTCGCTATCCACTGCACCGAAATGCAAGAGCGTGGTGCCCTGCAGCATCGATTTATCCAAGAGGAAGGTGCGAGAATACCAAAGGCAATCCCCGCGCGCAAGTGAAAAGCCCTCAGTGATCCCGCTGTTTTCGGTTTCGGGCGAAAACGGTACTAAAATCTCACCCTCGTAAGATTTATTTCCCACCGCATCGATCTTGCAAAAGTTCCATTTTCCGTTTAAATTCAGCCAATTCTCACGAGCTGCCTGCGGCATAGGATGCTCACTGTGCGGGATTTTCCCCACCGTATATGCGGTTTTCATTCTCACGGTCTTCATCTCCCTTCAAACGCCTGTGTTGTTATTTTACCACATTTTTTACCGTTTGTGTAGTATCACTGTAAAATCGATCCCTTAACCTGCGCAAAGCACAAAACATTTTTTTGCAAGACCTTGCAATAAAAGCAAAATTATGGTACAATATAGTATCTATAGCCCTGCGAGGTGATTTTATGAATTATACGTTTTCCGACAAGCTGGCAGCACTGAAGCCCTCCGCCATTCGCGAGATCTTCAAGAGCCTTTCTGACCCCACCATCATATCCTTTGCCGCAGGCAATCCCGCGGCAGAGTCCTTCCCCGTTGAGGAGCTTTCACGCCTTTCCGCCGAAATTTTTGAGAAAAGTGCCACCACTGCCCTGCAATACGGTATGACCGAGGGCTATCCCCCCTTGCGCGACGCTATTACAAAGCGGCAGCGCGAGGTGTTTGGCATTGGCAGATCGAGGGATCGGGGCGACGCCTATACCGATCAGACCATCGTGGTATCAGGCGGTCAACAGGGGCTTGAGCTTGCCTGCAAGGCGCTTTGCAACGAGGGGGATGCTGTGATCTGCGAAAATCCCAGCTTTATCGGTGCGCTGAACGCCTTTCGCTCCTGTGGTGCTAAGACCGTGGGCGTAGAGATGGAGAAGGATGGCATTGATCCCGAGGAGCTGGAGCGCGTGATCAAGGCAACGCCGAACGCAAAAATGATCTATCTCATTCCCACCTTTCAAAATCCCACGGGCATCACCACCTCCCTCGAAAAGCGCCGCCGCATCTACGAGGTGGCAAAGAAATATAACCTCCCCATTTTGGAGGACAACCCCTACGGTGAGCTGCGTTTTGCGGGTCAGGAGCTACCCACCATCAAGCAGCTTGACACCGAAGGGCTTGTCATTTACTGCTCCTCCTTTTCTAAGATCCTGTCTGCGGGTATGCGCGTGGGGTTTGTGGTCGCTCCCGAGGAGATCGTTTCTAAAATGGTGGTTGCCAAGCAAAGCGAGGACGTACATACCAACCTCTTTTTCCAGATGCTCTGCCACCGCTTTATGACCGAATGCGACCTTGACGGACATATCAAGAACATCCGCGCGCTTTACCGCCGTAAATGTGACCTGATGCTCGGCGAGCTTGAAAAGCATCTCCCCCGCGAGATCGAATTCACACGCCCCGAGGGCGGACTTTTCATCTGGTGCACGTTACCCCACGGCGTTGACATGAACGCCTTTGTAAAGAGCGCCATCGAAAAAAAGGTTGCCGTTGTACCCGGTAGCACCTTTAACTGTGATACGGAAGCGCCCTCGCGCTCCTTCCGCCTCAATTACTCCACCCCCTCGGATGAGCAGATCGTTTCGGGCGTAGCGCGTCTTGGGGAGGCGGCACGCGAATTTTTAAAGTAAGGAATAAGACTATGATAGGCGAACAAAAAATCTGTTTTTCGGGCGTTCAGCCCAGCGGCAATCTCACGATCGGTAACTACCTCGGTGCGATCCGCAACTTTTCCACCTTCAGTGATGCATACAAGTGCTTTTATTGCGTGGTAGACCAGCACGCGATCACGGTCCGTCAGGTGCCTGCCGACCTGCGCCGTCGCACCTACGAGACCCTTGCACTTTACATGGCTTGCGGACTTGACCCGGAAAAGAATACGCTGTATGTGCAATCCCATGTGCCCGCCCATGCCGAGCTTTCCTGGATCCTCAATTGCTACACCATGTTTGGCGAGCTTTCGCGCATGACGCAGTTTAAGGACAAGAGCACCAAGCACGCAGACAACGTAAACGCGGGGCTCTTTACCTACCCCGTGCTGATGGCAGCGGACATTTTGCTCTATCAAACCGACGTAGTGCCCGTTGGCATCGACCAGAAGCAGCATGTGGAGCTCAGCCGCAATATCGCAGAGCGCTTTAACCAAATCTTCCCCGATACCTTTACCGTCCCCGAGCCCATTATCCCCACAAACGGTAAGAAGATCATGTCTCTTGCCGACCCCACAAGGAAGATGAGCAAGTCGGATGAAAACCAAAATGCCATTGTCTATATTTTAGACGACCGTGATACCATCATTCGCAAATTCCGCCGCGCCGTCACGGACAGCGAAACCGCAGTGCGCTTCGCCGAGGGTAAGGATGGCATCAATAACCTCATGACCATTTATTCTTGCTTTACGGGCAAAACAATGGACGAGATCGAGCGCGAATTTGCGGGTCGCGGCTACGGCGATTTTAAGCTTGCCGTTGGCGAGGTGTGCGCCGATGCGCTCGCGCCCGTGCAGGCGCGCTATCGCGAGCTGCTTGCCGACAAGGCAGGGCTTGAGGCGCAAATGAAAAAGGGCGCTGAGGAAGCGGCGTATTACGCACGCAAGACCCTTTCCAAGGTGCAGAAAAAGCTTGGATTTGTGCAAGTAAGATAACAGACTGACACGATCAAACGGCGAGGGCTTGACTCTCGCCGTTCGTTTCAAAAAGGGAGATACGCTATGAAAATAACCGTACTTTTCACGGGTGGCACCATCGGCAGTAAGCTACACGTCGGCGGTATCGGAACTGACAGCGAGGCACAAAGTGAGCTATTATACCGCTACCGACTTGAAAGCGGCGACGAAGCTGCTTTTAAAACCGCCGCGCCCTACACCATTTTAAGTGAAAATCTGACCCTCTCGCATCTTGCGGCGCTTGCGCATGCTGTGAGGGATGCTGCGACCACTGCCGACGCCGTGATCGTAACCCTTGGCACGGATACGCTCCCCTTTGTTGCCGCCGCGCTTTCCTATATAAGGGGGCTTTTGCGAAAGCCCGTTGTGCTGGTATCCAGCAACTACGTGCTTGGCGATACGCGCGCCAACGGGGTCTGCAATTTCCGTGCCGCCGTGGATTTTTTGCGTGCCACGCGGGACGCGTGCGGCGTGTACATCAGCTACCGAAACGAGGGTGAGCCGACCAAGCTCCTGCGCGCCTCTCGCTTGCTCTCTCACCTTGCCCCCACCGATACGGTCTACACCTTAAACGGCACGGTTGCTGTGTGGGACAACGGCAGCATCACACAAAATACCGCATATAAGGAGCGCGCCGATGGACAGCCGCCACTCGCGGGCAGAAGATCTCCAAAAAGCCACGGGACGGGTGCTGTTTTTGCGCGTCCACCCCGCGATGCAATACCCCACGCTCTCACAAACCACCGCCGCCGTTTTAATGGAAACCTACCACAGCGGCACGCTCCCGACCGCCACAAAAGAACTGCAAGATTTTTCGGCAAGTGCGAAAGCAAAAGGCATTCCCCTGTTTGCCGTTGGCATCACGGGCGAGCCGATCTACGAAAGCGCCGCCCTTTACCCCGCGCTTGGCATCACGCCCCTACCGCCCCTCTCGCCCGTCGCGGCATATATGAAGCTGCTGCTTGCCGTGGCAAACAGCCTTGACCTAAAAGCTACGCTTTTCCGCCCCCTTGGCGGGGATATGCAATAAAAAATGCCGCGTATAACGCGGCATTTTTTATCAAAATTTTCTCACCAATCGGTAGAAATAGACCCCCAAGCACCCTTGATATAGTCAAAGCCCGACCAAAGGGTAAACACCAGCATCACGGCAACCAAGCCCCACGAAAGCGGATAGACGCCCGTCAGCGCCCAATCGCCTGCAAGGTGCGTAATCAGCTTGTCGATCAGCGGCTCGATCAGCAGCGTGCAAATGCAAAGAATTTGCGACACGGTCTTGATTTTCCCGAGCATCTTTGCCGCCACCACCGTGCCGCTGCTGTTTACAAGCACCAGGCGCAATGAGGTAATGGCAAGCTCGCGGAAGATGATGGCGATGACTGCCACGAAAAAGACCACGGTAAATACGCTCTTGTAGGGAAGCCCGTAAAGATCGGGGCGCAGCATACGGAACAAAAGCGCCATCAGCGTGCCGATCACCATAAACTTATCGGCAACGGGATCCATAAACTTACCAAAGTTGGTGATAAGACCGCGCCCACGCGCAATTTTTCCATCTAACATATCGGTCAGCGCCGTCACAGCAAAGATCACTACGCCAACGCCGTAAGCGATCTCCCAACGAATGACAGAGGCGGGCAACAAAAGCAGCACCATGATCACGGGGACAAGGCACAGGCGTAGCATCGTCAGCTTATTTGGCAAATTCATTTTACTCATCGTAACTCTCCCTTATTCCTTTATTCCTTAGGCATTACGGCTCTGCCGTAAAGATCGTAATCTAAGACCTCGCGCACCTTCACGTCGATCATGCTACCCGGGGCAATGCGGCGCGGCGCTTTAAAATAGACCTTTCCGTCAATATCGGGCGCATCCCCCGCGGACCTGCCGAAATGCGCCTCGCTGACGGGATCAAAATCCTCCACCAACACGCGAACGGTCTTTCCGACCATCGCCTCGTTTTTCGCAGCATTGATGCGCATTTGCTGCTTCATCAAGGTATCCATACGGTCTTGCTTCACTTGCTCGTCGATCTGATCGGGCAGCTTTGCCGCAGGTGTCCCTTCCTCTCTTGAATAGGTAAATACGCCCATACGGTCAAACTGTGCCTCCTCTACAAACGCGGAAAGCTCCTCGAAATCCGCCTCCGTTTCGCCGGGGAACCCGACGATAAAGGTGGTGCGCAGCGTGAGGCCCTCTATTTCACGGCGCAAGCGCTTCACCAGCTCGCGGATCTCACTGCCGCTGCCCTTTCGGTGCATACGCTTCAAAACGGGGTCGGCAATATGCTGTAACGGGAGATCGATATATTTTACGATCCTTTCGTTATCGCGGATCTCGGCGATCAGCTCATCGTTTACTTTATCGGGGTAACAGTAGAGCAAGCGGATCCACGGGATAGAGGTTTCCTCGGTAATGCGCCGCAACAGCGAGGCAAGGCTATATTTGCCGTAAAGATCCTCACCGTAGCGTGTCACGTCCTGGGCAATAATATTCAGCTCCTTTACCCCTAACGCCTCCAGCTGCTTTGCCTCGGCGACAAGCTCCTCCATCGGACGGGAGCGAAAGCGCCCACGGATCGACGGGATCGCACAGTAGGTGCAGCAGTTGTCGCACCCCTCGGAGATTTTAAGATAGGAGTAAAACTCGGGCGTAGTGAGCACCCGATCACCGCCCAGCTTTACGGTGTTTTTATCCTCAAACGACGCGTATTTTTTAAGCCTTTTGTTTTTGGCGCGTGCCAGCACGCTGTCGACTGCCTCAACGATATTGTGAATGCTGCCAACGCCAAGAATGGCATCTACCTCGGGCAGCTCCACAAGGACCTCCTCGCGGTAGCGCTCGGCAAGGCATCCCGTGACCACAATGCCCTTAAGACCGTTATGCTTTTTAAGCCACGCAACGTCAAGGATATTGTCGATCGCCTCTTTTTTTGCACTTTCAATAAACGCACAGGTGTTCACGATCACCACGTCTGCCTCGGTCTCCTCGGGCGTGACCTCATAGCCTGCCGAAAGCAGCTCGTGCAGCATGACCTCGGTATCCAGTTGGTTTTTGGAGCAGCCAAGTGAAACAAATCCTATTTTCATAGTATCCGCCTTTCTTTTACTCCTTTAATGATATCATACACCCCCGTTATTGTCAATAAAAAAGTGGACTTTACTCTTGATAAAGTCCACTTTTTCATTTATTTTTGAACGCGACGCCGCACTAAGAGCAGCACCGCTGCCACGCTCACCGAAACAAGCGTCACGACAATGACACCAAGCCAAGGGGCGGTAAAGGGTGCGACCTGCAGGAGCGTCACGTCAAACTCACCCGTTTCGGGACTTTGCATGTGAGAAAACACCGTAACGGTGTCGAAAATCAATGCAAACGTGAGGCAAAGACCCGCCCCTGCGCTAAGCAGGTATGGCGCGCGTGAGCCAGTGCTCATGCGAGGCAAGCGGCGAAGCTCCTCGCTTTTAAAATCAAGCACACTGCCAAGATAAAAGGCAGCAAGTGAAAGCACCAGACCCTCAGGGATCATATAGGTGGCATTGTAAGCGAGCGAATAAGCCAGTGCCGCCTCGGTGGGGATCGAAAGCCCCGCCCAGACCGTCGCGCCCGACACAACGTGGCAAAGGTAACGCAAGACTGATACCAGCACCGCGCCAAGCAGCAGTGCCTCACGTTGCCCGATCTTAAAGCGGCGAAAAGCTCCTCCAAGACCTACCGCGCCAAAGGCAAGGAGGTAGTCGAGCAAAACGATCGCCACGATCGACTGCCATGTGGTGAAATACGAAAGATTGGAAAGCCCCAGCAGCTGCTGGATCACGCCGAACAGAAGCCCCGCGCCCGTGCCCCACAAAAGACCGCGGCGATACGAGATCAGCACGATCGGCAGCATCGAGGCAATGGTGATCGAGCCGCCATAGGGCAGCTGGGCAAGCGGCACGATCGATAGCACGGTCGCGAAGGCGACCATGATCGCGCACTCGGTCATTTTTTTGGTACGTTCACTTGTTTTCATCTAAGAAAACCTCCCTTAAAAAATTTACCGCACGGAAATCTCCGTGCGGTAAATATAAGGGCACCTCTCCCCTATCTATCTCCCTACGCCGGCATTATCCGTATCAGGTTAAAGGGTTTAAGCCTTGCTTATCTCAGCCACCGTTACGGTAGCACCCCCGATTTCTATGCGGTTGTAAGTACAGTATAGCACACATTTCCTCTTTTGTCAATATCAGTAACGCACATTAGATGCCACACCCTTGATGCTAACACCGGCAAGCAGCTCCTCATCTACCGTAACGCGGTCAAGATACGCCGTCGTTCTTTTTTGCAGCATATGCTCAAGCGTCATTCCACGGAGTGTGGAAAACCACCGCGCATTGGCATCATTTTTCCACGCAGCTGTGTCAAGCTCCACGCGCATTAAAATGTAATATCCCGCGCTTGACGATACCACGCGCGTTGTACCGATGTCCATTTGCGCAAGCGTTGTGGAAAACGTGCCAAACACGTTATCCGTGCTGTACGTACCAAGGGCAAAATACATTCCGTTTGGCGCATACGTTTCATTAAAGTTGCTGTTATCAGACACCTCGCTTGCATACCGAAGGAATTTTGCCTCGTCGTTTACACATTCCGCAGCGATCTCCCTGGCACGCTCGTACCTTGCCTGCATCTCTGCCTCTGAATACTCCACGATCACCATATTACCGCTACCGTCCAGGTTATAGCAGATAACGCCCTTTTCCTTATCATACGCCACGACCTCTGTCTCACCGTCGCGGTAAAGCGTGAGCGTATTTCCGTACGCGCTTCCGAATTTTTCGGCATACGCCCCCTCGCGTGGCACAGTCACATATTTCGCTCTTTCTGCCTCATCAAGCGTGTCAAGCGTGCTCTGGCTGATATACGCCACCTGCTCATACGTGTCATCGGTATACCGCACCGCAACACCGTCCTTGTCCTTTTCGTGATCGTAATAATAATTGGCGATCTGCATTTGATACCCACGGTAGTAGGTCGCCTTATAGTATTCCTCAATGGCGGTGTCCGCGATCAGCGCGCCGCCCTCACCGTAAAGATGTGTTTTCAGCTGTGCAAGCTTTGCTTCAATGATACAGGCATCGCGCAGGACAGTTACGTTTGCACCGTACGCCGAAAGGATGGAATTAAGGGTCGCCTTTGAGCCTTCTCCATCTGTTTTTATCAGCTCCTCGATCCACGCATCGATCTCATCCACCGTTTCGTCGGGCAATTTAAGACCGTACTCTTCATATAAGATCATTGCGGCGGCGATGTGCTTAAGTCCCTCCAGCACCTGTGACGTATAATGATCTGCGGTGGTGGTATGGTCGGTTGAGATATACGTGCCCCAGTAGCTATCCTCCGTCACGGGATACCCGGCCTCGGCCAGCGACCCCTTCATGCGCGACAGGTAAAGCTGAAAGACGTTGACGGATATTTCCTCTTTCCCTGCCACAATAAGCGTTTTGCCGTGCGAGGCGCAGGAGGAAAGCACCATTACACACATCAAAAGTACCGCCAAGAGGGCGATTGTTTTTCTCTTCATATCACATTTCCTTTTGTATTTAGATTACATACCGTATATGCTTTATTATACAGTATCAGCCGCGTTTTGTCTACCCCTACTTGCGAGAAAGCTCTGCAAGTCGCAGCAGCATATCACGCAGCTCGGCAAGCGCTCCCGTAAGCTTCCCCGGTCGGTATCGGATATAGGGGGTGGCAGACACCATCATGCGAAGCTTTCCCGCGAAAGCAGCGGAAAGCTCCATCCAGCTATCAACGTCAAGCTTTTCGCTGTGAATGGCAATGTCACCCCCGTCCTGCCGGATCTGCGTGATACCGCACTGCGCGGCAAGAGAGCGTATCAGTGCAATTTCAAGCAAATTGCTGGCGGCACGGGGCAAGTTTCCGTAGCGATCAAGCAGCTCATCGGTCATATCCGCAACGTCTTTGGCACTCCCGATCAGCGAAATGCGCTTGTAAAGCGCCATACGCTGTGAGGCAGAGCGCACGTAGGTGTCGGGCAGGCACGCATCAAAGGAAAGGGTGACTACACACTCTACACGCTCAGCGGGGATCTCTCCCTTTTCTTCTAAAACAGCCTCGTTTAAAAGCTTCACGTAAAGATCGTATCCAACCGCATCAAGATGCCCGTGCTGCTCAGCGCCCAGCAGATTCCCCGCGCCGCGAAGCTCGAGATCACGAAGCGCGATGCGAAAGCCCGCGCCAAATTCAGCGTATTCGCGGATCGCCTCAAGACGCTTACGCTGGATATCGTCAAGCGCACGCCCGCGCGGATAGGTGAAGTACGCATAGGCACGGCGGGGCGATCGCCCCACGCGACCTCTTAGCTGATGAAGCTGAGAAAGCCCCATACGGTGCGCGTTATCTACGATCAGCGTGTTTGCATTTGGCACGTCGATACCCGTTTCTATGATAGTGGTGCTGACAAGTATATCGATCTTACCTGCCACCATATCCCCCCAAATGCGCTCCAACGCATCCTTATCCATCTTACCGTGTGCCACGGTAATGCGCGCATCGGGGATCCTTGCACTGAGCTCGGCGGCAACCTCGTCGATATGCTCCACGGTATTATGCAGATAAAAGACCTGCCCACCGCGCCTTAGCTCACGGCGGATCGCCTCCTCCACGATCATATCGTCGTGCTCCAGCACGTACGACTGCACGGGCAAGCGATCACCCGGCGCCTCATCAAGAATGGAAATGTCGCGAATGCCACTCATCGCCATATTCAGGGTACGTGGAATGGGTGTTGCGGTAAGCGTTAAAACATCCACGTTACCCGCCATTTTCTTTAGCTTTTCCTTTTGTGCCACGCCAAAGCGCTGCTCCTCATCTACGATCAGCAGTCCAAGATCCTTAAACCTCACATCCGCAGAAATGAGGCGGTGCGTGCCCACGATAATATCAAGATCACCGCGCGCAAGGCGGCGCAGCGTCACCTCCTGCTGCTTAGGGGTTCTAAAGCGCGACAGCATATCAACGCTCACGGCAAAGGCGCGCATACGCGAGCCGATGGTCTGGTAATGCTGGAGTGCCAGGATCGTGGTGGGCACAAGGATCGCCACCTGCTTGCCCGCAAGAATGGCCTTATAGGCGGCGCGCAGCGCCACCTCGGTC
>JAZOCO010000011.1:0-28340 GCA_045596505.1 Eubacteriales bacterium | reverse complement strand
GAATCGAACACATAAGGTTTTCGCCTGCAAATATTTGTCCATCCATCAGCCAAAAGCCTTGTAATATCCGCATATTGCTTCGGCTTTTCGCTTCGTCTTGCCTAAATATTTGCGAGGTGAAGACTGTTCCTCCCTGCGGTGTGAAAATTTTTGATGGTTTTTTGCGGGGCGGGGCGAAGGAAAGTGCGGACTTTTCGAGTCACGCCACGCATAAATCCGCAGAAATTTACCGCCGCAGGGCTTATGTGTTCGATTCCCTTGCGGCTACCAAATGCATTTTTTGCATTTGACTCACCCCCTGCTTTTTTCTTGATTTTTTGACATTTCCAAACATTTTTGTAAAATTTCCAATTTTACAATGTTCTTTTTCTAAATTTAATTCTTGACATTATGGTTTTTTTCTTTTTCATTCCCGACATTTTTCTTATTTTTAAAAAAGATATTTTTTTCGGACGCTGCACACGACATTGCAACGCCCGAAATTTTCCTTATGAACGATAGATCTTGACATTCATAATGGTTTCCACACGCTCTACCTTTACCACGCGCTTTCCCATTTTGTCAGTGTAGATGATCTTGATCCACTCATCATCTACATCAAGCACCTCACAAACGATGTCAGGACTATCCGTTAAATATTCTGCCTCATCATTTTTGATGCTGCAGCAGCAGCCCTTTAGCTCAAGCAACATATCGGACATATAAAATCCCCCCTTATTTATTGGTGTAGCCGCAAGAGAGCCGAGCACGTAAGGTTTTCGACCACTCACCAATTCCATTTTTTACAGCTTTGGGGGATTTTATACAGTTACCGAAAATTATATATTACATAGAAGATGAGATGGCAAGAGCACGCGCTCGACAGCGGGGGCGGCTTTTCCTTGCGCCTCTTGCAGTGCTTTCTTTTTTTGATTATTTTGCATAACCTCGCCCAAGCGATTAAAGGCTATTACAAGTGCCGCCACAAAGATCAAAACGATCAGCACGCGTATCAGGAGCGTGAGGAGCGAGGGAGCACCGCGCCCCTTTTTATTTTTCTTTGACATATTTTATTTCTCTTTTCTTTTTTACTTTTAATAGTTGTTGATGGCGTAGAAAAGCCGTTTTTCGCCGCCGCCAGCTGGCGGCGGCAAAGTGCCGCCGAACGCCTTTTAAGATATAGCAGGCGTGCTTTTTGTCCGATATGCAGAAGTGGCACCACGCAAAAACGCCGTAAAAAGCGAAAGGCAAGCACAAACGGCAGCGCAACAAGCGCTAAAATATAAAGCTTTGCCACAGCAAACAAAAACGCCACACGTGATAAAAGGGGCGACAGGCGCCTTGAACAAAGCACGCGCCACAGCGAAAGCCCCAGAAGCAGCAAGACCACTGTGCTGAGGCGAAAACCGCCGTTGTTATAAAAAAATGATACGAGCAGGAGCGAGAATGTCGCTAAAACGGGGAATAAAAAATCGGCAAGCATTAAAGCAAAAGCGCGTACGCCACGTCGCGCGGAACGCCGAGTGGCACCCACGGAACGCTTAATAAAGGGCAGCGGTCGCTCATATAGCGCCGCAAGCGAGGGGGGCGGTGTATATGCGCCAAGCATGGCGCATATCAGCTTGCCGATATCCGCAAGCGCACCCAGCGCCAAGCCACAAATAAAGGTCGCAAGAAGCAGCCTGAATTGCAAAATGGGATCAATGGTCATACCTTACGGAAAAACCCCCGAATAGGCCTTTTTTTGCGTGGCTCGCTTGTATCATCGTAATAAAATGCAGTGACTCGCCCATCCACGACCACAGCGCCGCGCGCGAGATCCAGTGCCCCGACACGAAGCCCTGTGCCCTCTACGGTCAGCTCGCCGCAAGCGGTCACAAGCACCACCGTCTCCTCGTCAAAGCTACAAACCTCGACTACGCCCCCGATCTCCACGTGGGCACGATCCGTTAGTGTGAGCGCGTGTCCCATAGCGGCTCTCTCCGCCACCTCCCGTTGTTTGTCCATCATAGCCTACCTCCACGACAAATATCGGTAAACTATATGAAAGGGCGGCGCCGTTTATTCTATAACCTCGTAAAGACCTGCGGCATCTGCCTTTCCCACGCTCTCTTTTGTTGATATCACGCGGATCTTGAGCGTGCGAGCGCCAAAGGCGATCTCCACCTCATCGTTTATCTTGACCTCATAGGACGCCTTGACGGGGCGACCGTTTACCGTGACGCGGGCGGCATCGCACGCCTCGTTTGCAACCGTGCGGCGCTTGATGATGCGCGACACCTTTAAATATTTATCGATCCTCATATTGCCTCCAAAAAACAAGCGGCGAGCTTCCCCTCGCCGCTTGTTTTATCTGTTTGATTATTGAACAGCGTCCTTCAGAGCCTTGCCTGCGGCAAAGGTAGGAACCTTAGCTGCTGCAACCTTAATGGTTTCGCCGGTGCGGGGATTGCGTGCAGTTCTTTCAGCGCGTGCCTTAACAGCAAACGTGCCAAAGCCTACAAGCTGGACCTTGTCGCCTGCCTTCAGCGCGCCCTTTACTGCCTCAACGGTAGCGTTAAGAGCTGCCTCTGCATCCTTCTTGGAAAGGTTTGCTTTTTCTGCGATGACTTCAATCAGTTCTGCTTTGTTCATAGGTGTATACATCCTTTCTGTTATGTTTGGGAGCGACATAATAGATTTTATCTATTACTTATTTTATATTTTACCACATATTAAACAAAAAATCAAGAGGATTTTTTAAAAATTTGGCAATTTATATCGGTTTTTCGCTGTTTTTTTCGCAATTTCCCACAAAACATCCTTTTCCGCGTCGCTCATTTCTGAAAGATCGGCGTTTTTACCCTCGGCAAGCGCCTCAACCACCGCAAAACGGTCAACAAACTTGTCTGTTGCGGCACTGAGCGCCTCCTCCGGCTCAACGCCAGCCTTACGCGCAAGATTTGCCACGGTAAAGAGCAGATCGCCGATCTCCTCACGAACGCTTTGTGCCGTGCCCAAGTGAAGCGCCTCCTTAACCTCAGTTAGCTCCTCGCTTACCTTGGTGAGCACTGCGTCGGTGCTTGGAAAATCCATTACCGCTGCTTTTTTTCCGATCTTTGCAGCGCGCATCAAAGCCGGCAGCTGACGCGGCACGGCTGTTAGACTCTCAGTGACGGTCTTGCGCGACTTTTCCTCGCTTTTGATCTTCTCCCAATTCTTGAGGACCTGTGCTACGGTATCCGCCTTACCCTCGCCAAACACGTGGGGGTGACGGTGTATCATCTTACGGCACACGCCCTGCGCGACCTGATCAAAGCTTGCTCTGCCCTGTTCCTGCTCGATCCGTGCGTGCAAAACGATCTGCAAAAGCAGATCGCCCAGCTCCTCCTCAAGCAATACGGGGTCGTCGTTGTCGATCGCCTCGATCACCTCGTACGTTTCCTCAATGAGATCCTTTCGAAGGGACCGGTGCGTTTGCTCTCTATCCCAAGGGCAACCGCCCGGCAGACGAAGCAGTTCTACTATCGTTACCAGATCGGAAGCATCATATACACTTTTGTTTAAGATCTCCTGTAATTTTTCATCTCTTGTCATATTTTTCTACCTCACGCAACAATTTGCATTTTATCAGCAAGCGACACATCCGCTCGCCCCCCGGTATATCCGCCAGATCGCCTGCTCGCACAGCCCCAAAAAGCAGGGCAAGAATTAGATAAAGCACCGCCACAAGCACAATAGCGAGTGGGGTGAGAAAAAGCCGATCTCCAAGCAAGCGAAGCGCTGCACCGTAAGAAAAGCCGCCAATTGCGACCGAGAGCGCCGCAGCCGCCAAAGGTCGCCAAAACGCAGAAAAGGAAAACAGTGACGCAGGCACGGTGCGAAAAAGCACCGTAAGATTGATGGCAAGCACCGTTACGTTACAGGCAAGTGTGCTAATAGGTGCGCCGTATATATTGACGGCAGGCACGGAAAGCAGCACGCTTTCCACAAGCAGCTTCACAAAAGCACCAGAAAGCATAGCATAAACGGGAACGGATGCCTTATTTGCCGCTTGGAGCGCACCGCCCGTTAAGGCGATCAGCACAGCGGGCAAGAGCGAGGGGGCGAGCACCGAAAGCAAGGGTGCCGCCACGCTGACAGCCGCCTCCTGCCCAACATAAAGCATTGCCAGTATAGGGCGCGCAAACACAGCAAGCCCCAAAATGGCGGGGAAAACAATGAGTGCGATCAGGCGAAGCCCCCTTGCAAACACCTCTTTTGCGGTATCCCGATCCCCTGCGGCGAACGCCGTACAAAGTGTGGGCGTTAGTGCAACGGTAATGGGAGAGAGGATGGTGGGAATAAGATTATAAAACGGCACGGCAAGGTTGCCGTAGCTACTATACATTGCATTGGCAACTGCAGGCGCGTAGCCGATGGCTTGCAATTTTTTGGAGATCAAGACCGTATCCACGAGGCTGACAAGGCTCATCACCGAGGTGCTGACCGTAACGGGCAGCGCCACGCGCAGCATATCAGCAAGCACATGTCTGCGCCGCGGGGGCGCGACACACAGCTCACCCAGCAGCTTTTTACGGCACACCGCAAGGCAGATCAGCAAAAAGAGCGCGGAAAGTGCCACACCCACAGTAATGCCAAAGACCGCCCCTGCCGCAACCACGTGTGTGGGTGCGCCCTGATCCTTAAGGATGAGGGCGAAGCAAATGCCAAACGCCAGCTTGCCGACGGACTCGATGACCTCGGAAATTGCGGTGGGTATCATATTGTGATACCCTTGAAACAGTCCTCTGATCCCGCCTGTGACCGCGCACAGCGCCAGTGCCGGGGCAATGGCAACAAGCGCTGCTGCCGCCTCGCCCATTGCAAGCCCCTGGGCGATCCTTTCGGAAAGAAGTGCCACAAGCACTGTGCCCGCTATGCCAAGCACCAGAAAAACTGCCAACGCAACGCGGAAAATGCGCCCAACAGCCCCACCCTTTCCGTTTGCCACGTGACGTGAAACCAGCAGCGAGAGTGCAGTGGGGAGTCCTGCCGCGGACAGCACGAAAAGCAGAGAGTACACGTGATATGCCGACAAGAAATACGCCATGCCGCCAACGCCGACGATGGCGATCAGCGGGATCTTATAAAAGAGCCCGATAAATTTACAAAAAAGAGTTGCGGGCGTGAGGATCGCCACGCCACGCATAAATTTCTTTTCTCCCACGGAAGAGGTCTCCTTTGACAATCGATCACCTCCACAGATAGTAATTACATTAGTTGGGTATATACATACCGCGCTCTTTTTTATGGTCATTCTGAGGGTTTCAACAAGGAAACCCGAAGAATCACCGAAAACGCAAGAGGCATTTTCGGCGGTATGTTGGTGCTGACCCTTTACACGCTCAGTTGTTACATTCAGTCAAATAAAGGGCTTGTGCATACACACCGCGCCCTCGGCTTCTTGCCTCGGTCGAGATCCTTCGACTCGCCTTTGTTGGCTCGCTCAGGATGACCCGAGAAGGGGGTGCTGCTTGCGATGAGCCGAGGGGTGTGCTCGCTTGCGATGACCCGAGGGAGTGCCTCGCTCAGGATGACTCAAGGGGGAGTGTGCGAACAACGCTCAGGATGATCCGAAAGGGGTGCGTTCGCTCAGGATGACCGGAGAGAGTGCGTTTTGCAGATCCTTTGACTCGGCTTTATCGCTTCCCGAGGACGCCCTTGCTTTTGTCGCCAGACTAAAAGCCGCGTTCTCGATAAAATGATACGATCTGATCGTGCTCAGAGGTGTTGACGCCTGTATCCAGATATTCATACGGATATTTGGCATTAAAAAGACGCGTGATGACGGTTTTTTTGCCGCTTTCGGGCGGCGCATATTCCATCAGCTTGGTCACAGCACCCGCGCCTGCCGCAAAAATGGAGTGGACCTCCTCCATCATATAAATGTTGTAAAGTCCCTCAAAGCCCTCCTTGGCAAAGCCCACGTTTTCATAATTGCCCACCATATTCTTCTGGCGGTACATATAGTAGGGCTTAAAGCCTGCGTCGGCTGCACGGATCTGCGAATAATCCACACACTTCCCCGCATCTCCGCCGCGCAGATTGTAAACGCGGTTGTCCTGACGCAGGATCTCTGCCGCGCGCTTTACACAGAATGTATGTACGGTGATGTTTTCGGGGTCAAGACGCAGGATCTCGTCAAACGTTGCGGAAAAGGTAGTAAAGGTATCGCCGGGGAGCCCGACGATCAGATCGGTATTGATACACCTTATGCCCGAGCGCCTTGCAATATCATAGGCACGGTAAAAATCTTTTATGGTATGCGAGCGTCCGATGCCGCGCAGGACCTCATCACTAAGCGTTTGGGGATTGACGCACACGCGCGTAACGCCAAACTCCCTCGCAATTGCCATTTTCTCGGCATCAATGGTATCCGGTCTGCCACTTTCCAGCGTAAACTCACGAAGCGTGGAAACGTCAAGCTCGCGTGCCACCGTTTCAAGCAGCTCGCGCAGCTGCGGTGCTGTGAGGATCGTTGGCGTACCGCCGCCGATATACACGGTAAGCACCCGAAGCCCCAGGTATTTTACCAGCCGCAGCTTTTCCGTGACCTCCTTTTTGAGGAGCGTAAGATATTCGGGAATCAGCGACAAAAGGCGCTTTGACGTGTAGGACACAAAGGAGCAGTATGAGCAGCGTGAGGGACAAAACGGAATGGAAATATACACGCTGCAGTCACGCAGATCGGGCGTGCCGATGATCTGCTGCTCATACAGTGCGACCTCGGTGGCAAGCGCCGCCTTTTTGGGGATCACCAAATAATCCGAGGCAAGCATCCTCTTCGCACGCGTTTTGCTATACCCCTTTAGCAGCAGCTCGGTTGCCACCTTAGACGGGCGCACGCCCGTGAGCATTCCCCAAGAGGGACGGTAATGCAAGAGCTCGCCCGCCGCGGCAAGGATCACGTGACCAACGACCAGCTTGCGCTGGCGATCGGCGGTAAGATCCTCACGGCGCGGAAGCGTTTTTTCGGCACTTGCCTCTTTGCCGTCGCACTCGATGGTGACGCGTGCGGTCATCTCATCCTCTGACTCCGTGACCGCGAGATAAAGGCTATGGGGATCCTGATCCTCAGGTAAGGAAAATTTCTCCCCGGGGAAAAAGATCATACAAAGCGTTTGGACGTAATATGCATTGATATTGCCCTCAATGTGCAGCTTCATACGCTTACTCCTCCCGCTTTTTTTGCAACACACGGCTATCCATCACGATGGTGACGGGGCCGTTTGCCGTCATTTCAATATCCATATGTGCGCCAAAGCGTCCGCCTGCCACCAAGGCAAGCTCCCTTTTCATCAGCTCCATAAAATAAAGATACAGGCGCTCCGCCTCCTCGGGCGGTGCGGCATCAAAATAAGAGGGGCGGTTGCCGTGGCTGTAATCGGCAAGGAGCGTGAAATTCGAGATGACTAATGCCCCTCCCCCAACGTCGCGCACCGAGAGGTTCATTTTATCCGCCGCGTCGCAAAAGATGCGGCAGGCGGCGATCTTTTTGGCAAGCACGGCGGCATCCGTTTCATCGTCGCCCTTGGCTACCCCAAGCAGGATAAGAAGCCCCTGCCCGATCTCGCCCGTAAGCTCGCCGTCGGCGCGCACAGCTGCGCGCGAAACACGCTGTAATACAGCTATCAAGAAAATCCCCTCCCAATGTCGATCACATCCCGCAGGCTCTTCAAGCGGGACACGATGGAATGATAATGGTCGACGTTTTTACAGCTGATCTTAAGATTAAAGATCATGCGTCCGTCGTTCTTCTTTTGCGTGTTGATCTGAAGCAATAACACGCGCATATCGGCAAGCGCCGCCGTGATCTCCGCTAAGATCGTAAGGCTACCATATGCATAGATCTGCACCAGTGCCTCATATACGTCGCCTGTGCTTTCGTCCCTCGCGCGCTCCCAATGCGCCTCCACCCAGCGATCGGCATCCTCGGGGCGCTTCATACCGTTTTCCACGTTCGGGCAGTCGATCTTATGAATAGAAATGCCGAAGCCCTTTGTGATAAATCCGATAACGTTGTCACCCGGCAAAGGGTTACAGCATTTGGCAAATTTGACCTGACACCCACGCTCGCCATCCACCACGATGCCGCTGTTTTGCCGCATATGGCGCGGCTTCTCTGCCACGCGGACGTTCTCAGCCACCAGCGGCGGCTTTTCCTCCTGCTCAACGCGCACGACCTTGTCAAACTCCTCGCGCAGTCGTGTGGTGATCTTAGAAACGGTCATACCGCCGTAGCCGATGGTGTTAAAGAGGTCCTCAGCCGAGGCGTAGCCCGCACGCTGAGCAGTTGCACCGATGATCTCCTGCCGCTGTGCCTCATTGGTGGGTCTGCCGAACTTTTTCAGCTCCATCTCCACCGCCGCCTTGCCGACCACGATGTTATCCGCGCGCTTTTCTTTTTTGAACCACTGGCGGATCTTGCTGCGCGCCTGACCCGTTTTGACGATATTGAGCCAGTCACGCGACGGACCCTTAGACGCGCCCGAGGTAATGATCTCCACGATCTCGCCGTTTTGCGGCACGCGGTCGATGGGCACGATCATACCGTTGATCTTCGCGCCCGTCATCTTATTGCCCACAGCAGAGTGGATGGCATAGGCAAAGTCTATAACGGTTGCGCCCTTGGTGAGTGTGATCACATCACCCTTGGGGGTGAAAACAAAGGTTTCGTCCTGGAACACATCGGTCTTAAACACGTCGATAAACTCGTCGGGATCACGTGTTTCCTCCTCGCTTTCAAGAAGACGCGACACCCACGCAAGCTTTTTATCTATCTCCTCGCGGCTTTGCGCACCTGATTTATATTTCCAGTGCGCCGCGATGCCAAACTCTGCGATCTCATGCATTTCACGCGTGCGGATCTGCACCTCAAAGGGCACACCGAAGCGCCCGATCACGGTAGTATGCAAAGAACGGTAAAGATTGGGCTTTGGAGTAGAGATATAGTCCTTGAAGCGCCCGGGCATAGACTTATACATTTCGTGAATAATGCCAAGGGCTGTATAGCACTCAAGCTCGGTATCCACGATAATACGCAAGGCGTAAAAGTCGTAGATCTCATCAAAGCTCTTGTTTTGCGTATACATTTTTTTGTAGATGCTGTAAACCGATTTGATGCGCCCCTCAAGCGTGAAGGGGATATGGTTCTCACGCAGCTTTTCCCCCACCTGCTGCCTCACGTGCTCTACAAAATCGGTGTGCGCGCCATATTTTTTTTCAACGTCCGCCTTGACCTCGTTATATCCGTACGGGTCAAGGTACATAAGGCTCAAATTTTCAAGCTCCTGCCTGATGCGCTGCATACCGAGGCGATGCGCAAGAGGGGCGTAAATGTGCATCGTTTCAAGCGCTGTGGTGCGCTGCTTTTTGTCGGAGCGCGCGTCAAGCGTGCGCATATTGTGCAAGCGATCGCACAGCTTGATAAATATGACGCGCACGTCCTTTGACATGGCGAGTAGCATTTTTCTCAGAGTTTCGATATGCGCCTCTTCCTTATCCTCCACCTCAAGAAGTACGATCTTCGTGAGGCCGTCAACGATCAGGGCAACGTCCTTGCCAAAGCGCTTTTCGATCTCCTTTAAATTGGTCTTGTCGGCACAGTCCTCCACCGTGTCGTGCAACAGCGCCGCGCAAATGGAATCCGAATCAAGCCCCAGAGTCGCCACGATCTCAGCAACCGCGATGGGATGCGAGATATACGCATCTCCGCTTTTCCGCCATTGCCCCTCGTGGAGCATTGCGGCGTACTCATAGGCGGTGGTGATCTTTGCAATATTATAGTTGTTGCCCGATGCATTCAGTATGTCAAACAGGCGTGTGATGTCGTTATAAGCGGCACTTGCCATTGCTTGCCTCCTTGTAGATGTTGCAATGCTTTTTGGTAATGGATAGGCAAATATTTGCCGACGAAAGATTCATGTATTCCTTCTATGCGTTCTGTGCGCGATCACGGCATTGCCCGCGCAGTTTTTTTAAAACACCCGATCTTTCAATACTGGTCTTCTCGGATCTGTAACAGATCTCGAAGCGGTAACGACCGCCTGAAAGATCCTCCACCAAAAGGATCTGCAGCTCCCGAAAGATATCCACGATATAGCGCATACAAGGATACGGGATGCTTCGCGGCGCACTAAGATTGATGAGCGACAAAAGCTCAGCCTCCCCATACTCCGCCTTGCCGCGCCGTAATTCGCGGCGCAAAACGGTAAACACGTGCGCACAAAGCTCACGGTCGGGTAGTACCCCCTCCTCCTTGTCAAAGGCGGCACCCGCGCGCAGCTCCTCGTAGCGACAACGCCCCAAGGAGAGCTCCTCCTTATAGCTTGCGGATAGCCTTACGTCCTGCACGGTAAGCTGCACGGAACGCACGTCACGGTATTCGTTAATGTCAAGCGTGCAAACAAGATCAATACGGTCTCCCTCAGAAAAATCGATCTCGGAGCGCGGGGTGGAAAACAAGAGTGCGTAGAGGGACCTGCCGCCGTCCGTGACGGTCAGCTTTAAATGCTTCCCGCCCCCGAGCTCTGTAATACGCTCCACGGTGACGTTTTGCACCAAAAAGCGCGGCAACGGATTTCCGATACCAAACGGCTCAAGCGCCAAGAGCTGCTCAGCCAAGGGCATTGTGGCATCCGCAAGTGAGAGGGCGGCATCAATGTCCAAGATAGTGCTAACGTCGCCCCTTGTCTTTGTTTTTACATATTCGTTGAACCGTTGTCTGAATGCCGCAATGCGGTCACGGCGCACGGTAAGCCCTGCCGCCAGCTCGTGTCCGCCGAATTTTTCAAGCAGCTCGGCACTGTCGGAAAGCGCCTCGACAAGGTTGACGCCCCTGACACTGCGACCTGACCCCTTTCCCGCATCCATCGGACTACCCGTATTTGCACCCTCAAAGGTGATGAGGATAGCCGGCATTCCATAGCGCTCTGTCACGCGCGAGGCAACGATGCCTACAACGCCCTGGCGCCAATGATCCGCCTCCAGCACCAATGCGTGAGTGCCCGAAAGGTCAAACTCCTCGTTAATACGCGCAAAGACCTCCGCAGCCATACGGTCTTCCTCTTGCTTGCGTTGGTCGTTGATCTCACAAAGAGAAGCGGCAAGCTCTCTTGCCTTCCCCTCATCCTCGGCAAGCAAAAGCTCTGCTGCCAGCGTGGCATCGCTCATACGCCCTGCGGCATTAATGCGCGGTGCAAGGGTGAAGCCGATAAAGGACGCTGTGATCCTTTTGCGGCGTGATGTATCTCCCTTTCCACTTGCCGACGCCTCCTCAATCAGGGCGGCAAGCCCTACCCGCTTGGTGGTTTTCAGCTGCTCGATGCCGTATTTTACCATCACGCGGTTCTCGTCCACAATGGGCATCACGTCGGCAACCGTGCCGATCGCCATCAGATCCGCGTAGCGCTCACACATACGACGCACTGCGTCGATCTCGCGTTCTCCCCTTACACGGGACAGCTCGATCTCGCACGCAACAGCAAGCTTAAACGCAACACCCACGCCCGCCAGATCCTTAAAGGGATAGGGACAATCGGGGCGGTGCGGATCCACCACCGCCACAGCCTCGGGCAGCGGCAAGCGGCATTCGTGGTGATCGGTGATCACCATATCAATGCCAAGCTTCTTGGCATAACGCGCCTCCTCGTTTGCGGTAATACCCGTATCCACGGTGATGATGAGCGTGACACCCTCAGCAGCAAAGCGATCGATCGCCGCCAGAGAAAGCCCATACCCCTCGCCCGTGCGGCTGGGGATATAGTAGGAAACATCGGCGCCTTGCGCGGTGAGATAAAGATACAAAAGGCATACTGACGTGACGCCGTCCGCATCATAATCGCCAAAGATCATGATTTTTTCCTGCTCCCGAAGCGCCTCGCGGACACGCGCGCACGCAAGCTCCATATCCTTCATCAGTTGGGGCTTATGCAGGACCGCATCGGTACAGTTGAAAAATCTAAGCGCGGCATCGGCATCGCGGTAGCCGCGACGGTGGAGCAGCTGTGCGAGCACGAAAGGAACGCCAAGTGCTTCTGACAGTGCCTTGACCGATGCTTCCTCAGCGCTTGTCAAGGGTTTGAAATTCCACGTCTTTTCCCGTTTTCTTTGCTCTCTCATCACTGCTCCTTTCCCGACATACACTCTGCCGTTTTTGTTGATAAATGGGGTTACGCCCCTGTTGGTGTTTCAAAGCGGGCGACGATCGCCAGTGCTGTGCGTACACCGTCAATTGCCGCGCTGGTAATACCGCCCGCATATCCCGCACCCTCCCCCGCCGGATAGATGCGGTCGTGCCCGACGGCGGATCTGTTTTCTCCGCGCAAAATGCGTAAAGGCGACGAGGTGCGCGTTTCCACGCCCGTCAGGACCGCGTGGGGTGCGGCATAGCCCTTGATCCTTTTATCAAAGGAGCGAAGCCCCGCATCAATAGCACTTGTCACAAAGGATGGCAGCACTGCCCGAAGATCCGCGCGCCCCACGCGCCCGCCGCCATAGGTGGGCTGCACACGCGTAAAGTCAGTTGCGCGATACGTGCCAAGGAAATCTCCCACCGTCATCGCGGGGGCTGCGTAACCTCCGCCGCCCGCACGGTATGCCGCGCGCTCTAAGGTGCGCTGAAAGCCGATGGCATCCTTAATTTTTCCGCCGACGTCGGCGGGTGTGACGGTGGCAAGCACCGCCGCATTTGAATTTTTCCCATCACGCGCGTGGTAGCTCATACCGTTTACCACAACGCCGCCCTCTTCACTTGCCGCGGTAACCACCTCACCGCCCGGGCACATACAAAACGTATAAACGCCACGCGCACCCGTGGTATCGGAAAGTGCATACTCGGCAGCGCCGAGTGCGGGGTGACCCGCAAGCTCGCCGTAAAGCGCACGGTCGATATCCTCACGAAGATGCTCGATACGCACACCCACGGAAAAGGGCTTTGGCTCAGCGAGAAGACCGCGCGAGAGGATCGTGTCAAAAGTATCGCGAGCGCTGTGCCCGATGGCAAGCACAAGGGCGCTTGCCGCAAGCTCACCCCGATTTGTTTTTACTACCACGCCACCGACACCTTCCCTAAAATCGTCAAGGCGGGTGCGATAAAGAACTGTGCCGCCCAGCGCCTTGATGCGCGCGAGGATCGCCGCCACCACGTTGCGCAAGATATCCGTGCCGACGTGTGGCTTTGCCCGCACCAAGACCTCTCTTGGCGCACCAAAGGCGACAAGGCGCTCCAAAATGTAATTGCAAAGAGGATCACCCACGCGTGTGACCAGCTTGCCGTCCGAAAATGTGCCTGCACCCCCCGCGCCAAACTGCACGTTGCTTTCAGGATCGAGGATCCCTTGCTCGCGGAAGCGCGCGGTGGTGGCGACACGGGTATCCACGTCGTCGCCACGATCGATGATGACGGGCCGATATCCCTGCTCTGCCAGCATAAGTGCGGCAAAAAGCCCGGCGGGACCCATACCCACCACAAGAGGTGGCTTATCGCAGGGCTCTGTGCCGTACGCAACATCGGGCTCCGCGTGCCGATAGGGGCGGACTCCAGCTGCGAGAAAAGACTGTTTATCAAAAAAAATCGGTTCACTCGCCGTGGCGAGAACCGAGCACACCTGCAAGATCGCCGGTCTTTTCCTTGCATCAAAGGACTTTTTATAAAGTCGAAAATGAAGCTCCGCGGCAGTACTGCACAGGCGCTTCATTTTCGCTTTGGCTATGTTGATGACCTCTCCCTCGGGCGCGTCAAACGGCGCGCGGATATCTGAAAGGAGAAAGGAGCTTGCCACGTGTTTCTCTCTCATTTTCCCTCGACCGTGAGTGTCAGATTCGGGATCTCGGTGAGCGACACGCCCTCAGGCAAGACCAGATTTTCAAGTGAGAGCACATAGGTGCCGGGCGTGCACATCGTATCGGGCACGATCACCTCGATGACATCTGCTTTTTTCAAAAACAGCACCGTGCCGCTGACCTCAAGCTGCGCATCGGAAAGGGCGTATATGCAGCCCTGTGCGCCTCCCTTTAGCTCAAGGGACACGTATGCGGTATCCTCAACGTTCATTACAAAAAGCCAAACGATAACGGAGAGCAGCAGGCACAGAACGGCTGCCACGACAAGTGACAAGCGGCTGCGACGCACCGTATACTCGCTGTTATCCATATCAAGCCCCGTTTGCTCGTGCTTACGGTTCATAGTGCTTCCCTCCTTAGTCCTCGTTTTGCTCCCCGCGACGCAACAGCTCAAGCAGCTTGCGGCGCAAGGACACGGAAGTAAACTCCCGATAAAGCTCGCCCTTGTAGGCAACCGAAATGGTACCCGTTTCCTCAGACACCACAACAACGATCGCATCGCTTTGCTCGGAAAGACCGATCGCCGCACGGTGACGCGTGCCCAGCCCCTTGAATATATCATTGCGATCCGACAGGGGCAGATAGCACCCTGCGGCATAAAGGCGACCGTTGCGGATGATGACGGCACCGTCGTGAAGCGGTGCCTTGTTTACAAAGATCGCACCGAGCAGCTCGGGTGAAAGATCGGCGTTGACGATCGTGCCCGTGCTGATATATTCCCCGATCTTGGTGGAGCGCTCGATCACCACAAGTGCGCCTGTTTTAGAAAATGACATGTTCTTGACAGCCTCAACAACAGCCCCAACAGACATAGCCGATGCGGAAGGATCGCGCGCCTCGGCACCAATGGTCTTAAGCCCGTTGAAGGGCACGGAGCCGATGCGCTCCATCGCCGCGCGCAGCTCCGGCTGGAATATAATGGCAAGCACTATGAGACCATAGGCAAAAAAGCTGTCAAGAATATAGCGAATGGCATACATTTCAAAAAATTCACTTGCCACAAAAATGGCGACCACAATAGCGACACCCGTAAGGAGCTTGCCCGCGCGACGGTCGCGCACGAAAAGGTAAAGCGCAAAAAAGAGCGCCGCAAGGCAAATAATATCTACGATATCCCGCCAAGCAAAGGTGCTAAACGGATCTTTAAAAAAGCTGCCTGAGAACAGCTTGTCAATCATTTCTCTCATAACTTACCGTCCATATGTATTCGTCAACGCAAGCATTGCCCGATATTACAACCAAGGCACGCGCGTAATATGCTAAACCTATCTTTAAAATTAATTATAGCACGGACTTTTATAAATTGCAAATGCTTTTGCAATATTTTTTCGTTTTTTTATGTTTTTTTGATAAAATTTTATGCCTTTTTTGCCCCATTTTCCATTTCTTTCCTGTCACTGACCTCAAAATTGCTTTTTGTAAGACTGCGGAAAGCGCAAAAAACGGAAAATCCCCGAACCGTGTTCGGGGATTTTGTAAAATTTCTTTAAACAATGCGTCACGATCAAAGAAGTATGCAGATCAGTCCGTGGCTGCCCTCATTGATGATGCGCTCAAGCGTTTCCGAAAGCTTTTGACGCGCTTCCTCGGGCATATGCGCCAGCTTGCCGCAAAGGCTGTCACTGACCATCTCGTAAAGGCTTTTACCAAACATGTTGGAATGCCAAAGCTTTTGTGGATCCGCCTCAAGCTCTGCCAAAATATTACGCAAAAATTCTTCGGATTGCTGTTCCGTTCCAACGATGGGATTGATCTCCGCGGCAATATCCGCACGGATCATATGAATGGAGCGTGCGGCGGCGCGCAGGCGCACACCAAAGCCACCCGACTGTCTTACGATCGTAGGCGTTTCAAGGCGAAGGTCCTCGAGCGCGGGCATCACGATACCGTAGCCGCCCTCCTCTGCGCTTTCAAGTGCCTCGGCAACGCGTGCATATTTTTGTCGCACTGCCGCCAACTCACGCAAGAGGCAAAGAAGCGCCCCCTCATCCCTGATCTCCTCGCCTACAATCCCGCTGATCATATCGTAGTAAAGAGAACGGCAAAGCTCTATATCGATCTCTGCGCGTCCCGTGCCCATATCAAGCCTTGCAACACGCACGCTCTTGATCAGCTCGTTTGAGCCAAGCGACGAAAATGCAGCAGAAACATCCCCCATACGGCGGATCTCGCCGCCCGCGCGAAAGACTGCTTCCATGAGCGAATTTTTAACAGGATCATCTCCTTCAATCGCACGCCACCAAGCAGGAAAATCAATGCCGACAGAGGTGACGGGAAATTCCCCAAGGATCAGCTCAAGAATGCCCGCAATATCCGATGCGCCAAGGGATAGGCAGCTGACCAGCGCAACGGGAACACCATATGTATCCTCCAGCTCCTTTGCAAGCAGTGCGGCGCTCTCACTAGAGGGGTCGGCGGAATTGAGCACCACGGCAAAGGGCTTGCCAAGCGCCTTCATTTCCCGAACCAATCGCTCCTCTGCCTCCTTATAGGAGGCACGCGGAATATCCCCCACTGTCCCATCGGAGGTCACCAGCATACCGATGGTGGCGTGCTCGCTCATCACCTTACGCGTGCCAAGCTCAGCCGCCTCGCCAAAGGGCATTGGCTCCTCACTCCACGGCGTGTGCACCATACGCACGTTACCGTTCTCCTCCCCACCAAGCGCCTCGGGGATCATAAAGCCCACGCAATCGATCATCTTGACGCGAAGGCTTGTGCCCTCGCCAACGGTGAGGGATACTGCCTCATCGGGTACAAATTTCGGCTCGGTGGTCATAACTGTCATACCTGCCGCGCTTTGCGGCATCTCGTCACGGGCACGGTCACGGCTATACTCGTCGGTGATATTAGGCAGGACAAGCTCCTGCATGAAGCGCGTGATAAACGTGGATTTTCCGCTTCTCACGGGTCCCACCACGCCGATGTAAATATCGCCGCCCGTACGCTCAGCAATATCTTGATAAATGGAATGCTCTGCCATATGCTTCTCCTCCGCTTTCTTTGGCGTTCTGATATCGCTATATCGTATGCCGCCCAAAAAAAGAATATTCCACCCGCAAAAAACAGGTGGAATATCTCTTAATGCTTGATGCGCACCAAGGTGCGCACGCCCTCTCTGAGGGCTGCAAGGAGCGCATCGATATCCTCGTCGGTATTTTCACCCGAAAGGCTGATGCGAAGCGAGCAATCTGCCGCGTGGGGCGAAAGCCCAAAGGCAAGCAGCACATCGCTCGGACCCGCCGCGTGCGAGGAGCAGGCAGAGCCTGCGGATACGTATATACCTGCGCCCGAAAGATAATGAAGCATGGTTTCGCTCTTGATATCGGGCAGCGTGATGCTGACGATATGCGGTGCCGCGCACGGTGGACGATTATGGCGGATCTCGCTACCCAAAAGCCCGTTTACAAGGTGCTGTGAAAGGCGCTCCGTTACAGCAACGGTTTGGCGCATGTTCCTCGCACCCGCCTGCGCTGCCGCAGCAAACCCCATAATGCCAATGAGGTTTTCCGTGCCCGACCGCATACCAAACTCCTGCCCTCCCCCACAAAGGAAGGGTGTGATGCGACGCTCCTTTCGCATACGCTCTGAAAGATAGAGCGCCCCCACGCCCTTTGGTCCGTGTATTTTGTGTGCACTGAGCGTGATCATATCCGCGCCAAGCGTCCGAGGGCGTAAGGGCAGCTTTAAGAAGCCCTGCACCGCGTCACAATGGCAAATGCACTGCGGGCTTGCCGCCCTTGCCATCGCAAAGACCTCCTCCACAGGATACCGTGCGCCGGTTTCATTGTTGACCAGCATCATACTGACCATAAAAAGGTTGCCGTCACAATGTGCGCGAACGGCATCCATATCAAGCACCCCGCCACGGGTTGCCACGCGCACCACCCTAAAGCCCTCCCCTTCAAGCAAGCGCAGGTTGTTTTCAACCGAGGGGTGCTCGCTATCGGTGGTGAGGATCGTGCGTGCAGTGCGGCGCTCCTTAGCGCGTGCCGCGCCAAGGAGCGCCAGGGCCGTTGCTTCTGTGCCACACGAGGTAAAGACCAGTTGTCCGTCCTTTAAAAATCGCTCTCCCAGCGCCTCACCCACCGCCGCACGTGCCTCGCGCAAAAGCCTTGCCGCCTCACTGCCGCGTGTGTGCACAGACGAGGGATTACCAAAGGTGTCCATTGCCGCGAGCATCGCTTCCCTTGCCTCTTTACAAAGGGGGGTGGTGGCACTGTTATCAAGATAGATCTCTCTCATAATTATCTGAACGTGAAGTTTGCAACGATGCTGTCGGCATCCGCCGCATAAGTATCATACTCGGTGGAAAGTGCGGTATAGGTCACCACATAGACGTTATAATCGTACACGGTTATCACCTGCATGCACTGGTAGAGCGTTTCGCCAAAGGTGTAGGAAAACCGATATTTCTTCGCATCCTTGCCGCCAAGCGTGGTGTCAGCCCCCTCCTCGGTGACGGTGAAATTGGCAAACACTGCGCTATATTCGGGCAGGCACTTTGCCTCCCAGTACCCCTGCGGCGTCAGCTGCTCCTCGGGATAATAGACCGTGGCGAGCACGTTTGGAGCATTTTCCTTTATGCCTGCCCTGGCACCCGACACATTGTAGGATTCGGCGATCCAGCTTTCGGGCACATAAAGATTATATTTTGCACTTTCAAGTGCCACGTTTTGCATGCCGTCGGGCGTTGCATCGGTATTGCATGAAGCGAGCGTAAGTAAGCATCCAAGGAGCAGACAAATTGCAAAAATTCTTTTCATTGGTTTATTTCTTCCCTTTCTTTATGTTCTGTGCGGATTTTTATGCTCTGTACGGAGCATTTCCGCAGCGGCACTGAGAATTCCGATCCTACCGCTTTCAAAGGTAAGACCGCCCTGTAAAAACGCCGTAAAGGGCGGCTTGATGGGTCCATCTGCGGAAAGCTCGATGGATGCGCCCTGCACGAACGCACCTGCTGCCATAATGACCTCATCGCTGTACCCGGGCATCGCCCAAGGCTCGGGCGTTACGTACGCATCGACGGGCGAGCCTGCTTGGATACCGCGGCAAAGTGCGCAAAGCCCCTCCTTGCTGCCTGTGATAACGGTTTGAATGATATCGGCGCGCGCCTCCTGCCACGTGGGCTCTACGGTGTAGCCAAGCGCCTCGAAAATATAGGCAGCAAAATGCGCCGTTTTCAGTGCCTCCATCACGGTATGGGGCGCGTAGAAAAGCCCACGGTACATATTTTTATTCTGCCCGATGGTCGCACCCACCTCAAGCCCGATGCCGGGGCAGGTGAGGCGATAGGAGGCAAGCTCCACGGCGCGCGCCGTGCCCGCAAGGTATCCACCCGTTTCAGCCATACCGCCACCGGGATTTTTAATAAGCGACCCAACGGTAAGATCCGCACCAACGGCGGGCGGCTCGATCTCCTCGGTAAACTCACCGTAGCAATTATCGACCATCACGAAAATATCGGGGCGCACTGCCTTGATGACACGCACCGCCTCACCGATCTCACAAACGCCAAGCGTCCTGCGGTTGAGATACCCCTTTGAGCGCTGGATAAAGCAGACCTTTACCCGTGCGCCCTCCTCGCCCCGCAAAAAGGCAGTGATGGCGTCAAGATCAAGCGTTTTCTGATCCTTTAATTCTATCTGGCGATAGGAAACGCCGAAATCGGCAAGCGAGCCGTTGCCCGCCTCCCCCTCAATGCCGATGACCTCGGCAAGTGTGTCGTAGGGCTTGCCCGAAACCGAAAGCAGGATATCCCCCGGGCGCAGCAAGCCGAAAAGTCCAATGGCAAGCGCCTGCGTGCCGTTGGCAATGCTGTGGCGCACGAAGGCTGCCTCGGCACCCATCACGTCGGCAAAAATGCGGTCAAACACTTCTCTGCCGCGATCGTCGTAGCCGTAGCCGCTGCTGCTGTTAAAGCAGGCAGCATCCACGTGATGCGCGGCAAACGCCTCCATCACGCGCGCGGTGTTGTGATGCGAGATGCGCAAAAGGTGCGCGAAGCGGGGTGCCAGCGCCGCCTCGGCACGATCGGCAAGCTCCAGCAGCTGTGGAGAAAAATTCATCAACGCTCACCTCCGAGGTAGCAAACGGCAAGCTCTACCGCCGCCTTCAAGTCCGCCATATCGATCATCTCAACGCCCGTATGGATATAGCGGCTGGGGATCGAAAGCGCACCTGTTTTACAGCCAAGCCCTGTCATTTGCACCGCCGAGGCATCCGTGCCGCCAAAGGCAAGGATCTCACACTGTGCGGCGATCTTATTATCCTTTGCGGTAGTAAGCAGCTCCTCAACAGTCTTTGCATCGCAGATCACCGATTTATCCTTGATCTTAACAGCAACCCCCTCACCCAGCTTTACAGCCATCGGCGCAGCGCCCACGCTATCTCCTGTGGCGGTCACGTCAAAGATCAGCGAAAGATCCGGTGCAACGCCAAAGGCGGCGGGACGCGCACCGCGGCAGCCGACCTCCTCCTGCACCGAAAAGACGTAATAGATATCATCCCTTGGTGCTTTCAGTTGCCGTGCGATCTCGATCATCACGGCACACCCCACACGGTCATCAAGGGGTCTGCCGCATACACGCCCGTTTATAAGGCGCGTAAGAGATGCCGCAAGCGCACAGCAATCCCCTACTTTGATGCGTTTTTCTGCCTCACGGCGGTTTTTAGCGCCGATGTCCACGTAGCATTTGTCCGCCTTGGGGGCTTCCCCACTCTTGCGATCCGCCTCGGATACCAGCACGCCGCGCGTGCCGTTTTCAAAGACCACCAAGGAACCGACAGCCGCGGTATAATCGATACCGCCGACGGGCGCTACCCGTAAATAACCGCTGTCCTCAACAAAATTGACGATAAACCCGATCTCGTCCATATGCGCGGCAAGCAGGACCTTGCGCGGGGCTTGTGCACTGCCCTTTTTAAGGCAGATAAGGTTGCCAATCGCGTCGGTCTTTATCTCGTCGCAAAGGGGGAGCATCTGCTCCTTTATAATATCTCGAATATGCCCCTCTCGCCCCGAGACAGAGGGCGTAGCGGGCAACAGCATTTTCAGTGTTTGATACATAGCATTTCCTCTCTATTTTACAGTGCGGCAAGCAGTGCCGAAAGCAGGTCTATAATTGCCGTTACGTCGCTGTATTTTGTTACGGATACGGGTGCGTGAAGATATCTTGTGGGGGCAGAAAGCGCCAGGCACCGCACCCCGACACCGCTTCGCTGAATGACGCCCGCGTCGTTTCCGCCCGATACGAAGCGCTTGACCTGCACGGGAATTCCGTACTCCTTGCCAACGGCAAGCGCCCGGTCAATGAGTGCGCGGTCGTAAATGGTGGAACGGTCAATGAGAGACAAAACGCCGCCCGAGCCCATATCCGCCACACGGCGGGCAGGCGGCACGGCGGGCAGATCTGCCATTGCCGTTGCCTCAAGCACGATCCCGATATCGGGGCGTATGCGATTTGCCGTGACTGCGGCGCCCGAAATGCCAAGCTCCTCACGCACGGTGAAGGCGAACCACAGGTCAAGGGGCAGGTGCTTATCCCGCAGGGCGCGCAGCACCTCGATGAGAACGGCACAGCCCACACGGTCATCAAGCGCCTTCCCTGAAAGGAAGGCAAGCTCCTTGCCAAAGGGCAGAAAGGGCGTGTCAAACGTGCCAAAGTCGCCAAGCGACACCAGCGCTTCGGCCTCCTCGCGGCTGCTGACGCCGATATCGATATACAAATCCCTTAATTCGGGCAGTTTCTTGCGCTCCTCTGCGTTTTGAAAATGAATGCCCTTACAGGAGATAACGCCCGCGACGCGCCTTTTCTCGTCGCCCACGGTAACAGCTCTGCCCACCAGCACGGCAGGATCAATGCCGCCGAGCGTTTGAAAGCGCAAAAAGCCCTTTTTATCGATCTCGGTGATCATAAATCCAACCTCGTCCATATGGGCGCTGAGCATCACACGCGGCGAGCCTTCCTCCCCCTTTAAATGCGCCGTAAGATTTCCCATACGGTCCCTTTGCAGCGCCACGGGGAGCTCTGCAAGCTCCTCTCTTATGACCGCTTCCACCTCGCCCTCGCAGCCCGAGGGCCCGAAGGCAAGAGAAAGCCTTTCGATCAATTTCACACCACTGCTCATTTGCCAAACACCTCCGCCAGCTCCTTATCGGTGACAAACGCCCCAACGAAACGGCAAAGCGCCTCGGCATCGCGCATATCCAGCACCTCGGTATAGGTGTGCATCGCGGTGAGGGGCAATCCCACATCGACCACCGAGATGCCCTCACCCACCAGATGAAGTGCCTCGGTATTCGTGCCTGTGCTCTTTGGCGCGACTGCGATCTGCCACGGAATATCAAGACGGGTGGCAAGCGCCTCGCACATAGCGCTGAGCTTTCGATCCACAATAGCACTGCGCGTGATGGATATACCCTCCCCCATCGTGACACATTCGTGACGGGGCGCGCCGCGCATAAAGCCAAGATTTACGTCGATCACCATAGCGTAATCGGGGGATATGGCAAAGCCGCCCACCGCCGTGCCGCCTACGTTATCGGTCTCCTCGTGCACAGAGAAAACAAGATAAACGTCCCCTGCAAGCTCCTCCTTGGGCACTGCCATCAGTGCCGCGGCGGCAATTGCCGCACAAGCCTTGTTATCAAACGCCTTGCCCGAAAGCCTGCCCCCGCCAAGCGTGCGGTAATAGGGCTCAAAGCCAACGGGCGTGCCCACACGCACCAGTCGGCGAAGCTCGTCCTCGGGATACCCCGTATCCACCAAAAGCTCCTCGATGGGGGCAAGAGCCTTGTCGCCCCCCGAAAGATGGGGCGGCACGGAGCTCATCACGCCAAAAATTTTCTCTTTTCCGTAAACGCGCACCCGTGCCGAGGGAAGCGTGCGCGCGTCAAGTCCTCCGATCGGCGCGACGCTAAGGAACCCGCCCTTTTTGATATCGGTTACGATCATACCGATCTCGTCAAAGTGCGTATCTATGAGAATGCGCGGTGCGTTTTCCTTGCCCGAGCGACGCACGAAAATGCGATTGCCAACGGCATCGGTATGTGCCTCGTCAAAGCCTGTCATCAGCGACGAGAGCTTTTCGCTGTCGTAGTCCTCGTGACCCGTTATGCTCATCAGGCTCGCCATTTCACAAATGAATCGTTTTAATTCCAAAGTTCTATTTCCTTTCTCTTTTCCACCAAGCGGCAAAACGCCTCTCCTCTTTCTTCAAAATCACGAAATTCGCCAAAGGCAGTGCAAGCGGGCGACAAAAGCACCGTATCCCCCGCGGTGGCATCACCTGCAGCTGCCGAAAACGCATCGGCAAAGCGCGAAAATATCTTATAGGGAAATTTACCCTCAAGTGCGGCGGCGATCTCCCCTGCCGCCTCGCCGTAAAGATAAACTGCCCTCGCGTGCCCACAAAGCGCTTCAGCCAGCGGTGCAAACGAAACGCCCTTACCTCTGCCGCCAGCGATCACCAAGGGCTTCCCGCCAATTGCGGCAAGCGCGGCGGCGGTGCGGGTAGGCGAGGTATCAATGGAGCTATTGTAATATTTTACCCCCAGCACCTCTCCCACATACTGCAGCCTGTGCTTCACGCCCGTGAAGTCGGCAAGCGCCGTGCGGGGGGCTTGATCGTCTAAAAACGGTGCAGTCACACCGATGGCTGCAAGCAGATTTTCAAGATTATGCCGCCCCACAAGGCGAAACGCATCAAGGCAGTGGAAGGCTCTTTCCTTCCCCTTTTCAAGCACGTGTACCGTGTCGCCCTCGGGATAGATCCCACCCGCGCCCGACAAAAGCGCTTGGGCAAAGGTGGCATCTTTTGCCCCCGCGGAAAAAAAGAGCGTTTCACCGAGAGGACGTGCCGCGCCAATGCGTGCGGTCACGGCATTTTCGGCGTTTAGTACAAGACGGGTGTCCTCGGCAAAGACATTCCGCTTTGCCGCTTCGTACTCCGACATACTTTTGTGCCAATCAAGATGATTTGGCGTGACATTGGTGATCACTGCCGCCGCAAGGGGCTTATGCTGTGTCATCAGCTGAAAGCTGGAAAGCTCCAGCACGGCAATATCTTCACTGTTCATTTCCCCGACCCTTGGCAAAAGCGGCGTGCCAATGTTGCCGCCAAGCCACGCGCGACGACCCGCCGCACGCAGCAGTGCCGCCGCAAGGCTTGCCGTGGTGGTCTTGCCATCGCTGCCTGTCACGCCGATGACGCGGCAGGGGCAAAGTGCGGCGAACAGCTCACTTTCACTGGTGAGGCACGCGCCCCCTTCCCTTGCGCGGAGGATGGCGGGGATATCGGGGCGTACACCTGGTGAGCGAACAAGGATCTGTTCGTTTAGGTGCGTATCGAGCCCCCCTTGCCGAAAGACAGCTGACGATCCATACCGCCGCATAATCTCACTTGGTATGGGGGCGTCGGCATATACGGTGGCGTGCCCACCGCGCGCTGCCAGCCAATCAAGCACGGCACGGTTGGCTCTGCCAAAGCCAAGGAGCGCCACGGAAAAATCAGCAGGCGACAGACAAAAATCAAAAGCAGTCACGCGGATCACCTCTTTAGTTTGTTTTAAACAGGCATATCCATAGTATATTATACATTTTCACGCGCTCGCGTGCAAGGGGGGAGATGCATTTTTTTGCGAATATCCAAAAAAATGCCATTGACACTTTACAAAATCCACAAGATATGGTATAATAAAAAGGATAAAAACACCACCCCTTGTAAAAAAAAGGCGAAAGTGTATAAAAGGAGAATGCAATGGCTGCAAAGAATTCCGCAAAAAAATACGGCAATGACAGTATCACGGCGCTAAAGGGCGCAGACCGTGTAAGGAAGCGCCCCGGCGTGATCTTTGGCTCGGACGGGCTTGAGGGCTGTGAGCATTCTTTTTTTGAGATCCTGTCAAACTCGGTAGACGAGGCACGCGAGGGGCACGGCAGCCTGATCACCGTGACCGCCTTTAGTGACCTTTCCATTGAGGTGGACGACCGCGGACGCGGCGTGCCGCTTGGCTACAACGAAAAGGAAGGCAGATGGAACTGGGATCTTATTTACTGTGAGCTTTATGCGGGCGGCAAGTACGAGAACAACAAGGGCGATGCCGCTTACGAATATTCCTTAGGTCTTAACGGTCTTGGCGCTTGTGCCACGCAGTACTCATCTGAATATATGCAGGTTTCCTCTTACGACGGAAACGAGGTGCACACCATCTCCTTTGCCAAGGGTGAGCCAAGCTCGACGCTCGCAAGCCGTCCGCTTGACAAAAAGGAGCGTCGCACGGGAACGGTCATTCGCTGGCGCCCCGACCTTGAGGTCTTTACCGATATTAAGATCCCGCACGACTTTTTTATCGATACGATGCACCGCCAAGCGGTGGTCAACCCCGGCATCACCTTCAAGCTCCGTCTGCAGCAGCCAGACGGAAAATTTACCGAGCAGAGCTTTGTTTACCAAAACGGCATTTCCGACTATATTGCCGAGCGCGTGGGCGATACGGCAAAGACCGAGCCTGTGCTTTGGCACCTTGAAACAAAGGGGCGCGACCGTGACGACAAGGCGGATTATAAGCTGAAAGCGGATATTTCGTTTTGCGTATCAAATACCGTGACCGCCACGGAATACTACCACAATTCAAGCTACCTTGAGCACGGCGGCTCGCCCGACAAGGCGGTAAAGCTTGCCTTTGTCGCGGCGCTTGATGCTTACCTTAAGAATAACGGAAGATACAACAAGGGGGAAAAAAGCATCACCTTTGAGGACGTGCGCGACTGTCTGTTTTTGGTGATCAACAGCTTCTCTACCCTTACCTCTTACGAAAACCAAACCAAAAAATCCATCACAAACTCCTTTATTTACGAGGCACTGCGCGACTTTTTGCGCCAGCAGCTGAGCTTTTATCTGGTGGAGCACCCCACAGAAGCGGAGATCTTCGCGAACCAAGTGCTCATCAACAAGCGCAGCCGCGAAAGCGCGGACAAGGCACGTATTGAGATCAAAAAGGATCTCACCAAAAAGATCGATATTGCCAACCGCGTGGAAAAGTTTGTGAACTGCCGTTCAAAGGATCCCGACGTGCGCGAGCTTTATATCGTGGAGGGTGACTCCGCGCTGACCTCGTGTAAGCTCGGGCGCGCGGCTGAATTCCAAGCCATTATTCCCGTGCGCGGCAAAACGCTTAACTGTGTGAAAGCAAGCTATGACCGCATCTTCAAAAACGATATCATTACCGATCTTTTGCGTGTCATCGGCTGCGGCGTGGAGATCGAGGGGAAGGTCAAGGGGGATCTGAACCGCTTTAATCTTGAACAGCTTCGCTGGTCTAAAATTATCATTTGTACCGATGCGGATGAGGACGGCTTCCAGATCCGCACGCTGCTGCTAACGCTATTTTACCGTCTGCTCCCTACTCTGCTCCGAGAAAAAAAGGTGTTTATTGCCGAGTCGCCTCTGTTTGAGATTACCACAAAGGACGAGATCCTCTTTGCCTACAACGAGTTTGAAAAGGCGGAGATCCTGAGGAAGCTGGATGCGGAGGGCAAAAAATATACCCTGCAACGCTCAAAGGGTCTTGGCGAAAACGAGCCGGAGATGATGTGGCAGACCACCATGAACCCCGCGACCAGACGCCTCATTTCCGTTGAGCCTGCAGACGTTGCGCGAACCGAATATATGTTTGATGTACTCATGGGCGACAACCTCGCCGAGCGCAAGGTGTTTATTGCCGAGCACGGCAGTGAATATATCAAGGACGCTGATATTTAAAAGCAAAAACGCACTAAGGCGCGAGGACGCTAAGATCCATCACAAAAGCGCAAAGGCGCGAAATTCGTGGAAAAGCGCAGCGACGCTAAAATCTATGAAAACTGCCCCAAGGCGCGCGAGGCGCGCCTTGGGGCGGTGCTTTGCCTGCCAACAAGCGGCAAGCAAAGCACCACAGCAATAAACACCACTACTACGCCAAAAAGCCCGAATTTATTTTTCAAAAAGCTCTTGCTTTTTAGCAAACGATATGATATAATACTAACGTTTTCTGTTCAAAGTGAGCGCGACAACTAAATAATACGGGAAAGTACTCAAGTGGGGAGCGAGCCGACCGCCGCCGGTGGCGGATGAAGGAAGGCGAGCGAGTGTGCAGCATGTCCTCGGCTACGCCGAGCACTGCAAGTTTGCCCTTGGCAAACATTGCGCGTCAAGGTCACGGCAACAGGATCGAAGAGGCGACGCCGACTCCCGAACATTCCTGCAAGATGCTTTCCTGACAATTTCATATTTTTTTATGGAGAAGTACTCAAGTGGTCGAAGAGGCGTGACTCGAAATCTCGTAGGCCGTTAACGCGGCGCGTGGGTTCAAATCCCACCTTCTCCGCCAACAAAAAAAGAACTTTTGTCTACCAAAAGTCCTTTTTTTGTTTATCCAAGCCGCAGGCTTGGCATATCATCACCGCGCGAAGCGTGGTGTATATCATCAAGGGCGGCAAGCCGCCCTTGTATCTCATCACGCTTTAGCGTGCATCTTACCTGCGGCTTGATGATATACCGCAACAAGTTGCGGATGATATACAATGCTTCGCATTGATGATATACACGCCTTTGGCGTGATTGAGGCGCGAGGATGCGAAAAGCTCTGCGAGGATGCGAAAAGCTCTTGAATTACCTTACAAAATATGATATAATACCCTCGAAGGAAGTGATTGTATGGCTAAAAACTATTTATTGATATATTCAGAACAGCTTGCAACCGATATTGAGCTGCTTTGTCAAAATATAAAAGCCTCTTCCAACACTCTTTTCCAAAATCGCTATAACTGCTTCAGCAATATTTGTAGTTTTTCTTATTGGATTTTCCGTGCTAAGCAGTCTTGTTCAAAGCGGAGCCATCCCCGATTTTGCCGCCAGCCAACGCGTTCAAGGACTATTGGCTTTCGTAATGTTTAGTCCCCTTTGTATAGCTATGTTTTTTGGTGGAAAGCATTTCAAATCCAAAAACAGTAAAATAGTCAGTATTTTACTCTTTGTTTCTGTAGCATTGTTTATATTCGGTATTACTCAAGCGCTATTGTCATTGTTAGGTGCATATGGATCATAAAATTACGCACCTTTTTTGCGTTTTTACCTACACTTACGCACCGTTTGCGCGTTTCTTCGCAAGTGAGAGCGAGTTGAACACCTAAAAAGTGTTTAATTCGCTCTTTTCTCATGCCTTTTTAGAAGTAAACAAACACCTTTACGGTCTGCGTATGCGTTTTTGCTGTCTTTATCTCATACAGCGGCGTATCAAATGATTTTTCGCATAATAAAAAGTCCCGATGCGGATAGTTGCCTCTCAAAACCGAGTTCGGATCATTCACTCTTGCCTAGCCGCAAGGGAATCGAACACATAAGGTTTTCGCCTGCAAATATTTGTCCATCCATCAGCCAAAAGCCTTGTAATATCCGCATATTGCTTCGGCTTTTCGCTTCGTCTTGCCTAAATATTTGCGAGGTGAAAACTGTTC
>JAZOCO010000010.1:0-14809 GCA_045596505.1 Eubacteriales bacterium | reverse complement strand
GTTGCAATTCAATTCATGGAGCGAAGCGAGAAATCATGGCGGAGCCAATTCATGATGCGTACGCATCAATTCATTCATAAAAACAAACAGAGCAAGAATAGAAGGATTTTTCTCCTTTTACTCTTGCTCTTTCTGCTTGTTATATGGGTTTGGGCTTAGCCCATTTGCGTTTGACCGGTCAAATGCGATGCTTGCATTTTTATCAAAGCGAGAATTCTCCGCTAAGGACATCACCCCATAAGCGAATGGCTTTTTTCAATTAAATCCGCCTTCGGCGGGTGAAATCCACCTTTGGTGGATGAAATCGCTTCCGCGATGAAATCCCGCTTTCGCGGGGTTATGAGAGACGGATTTTATTTCATCTGAGGCGGCACGCCGAAGATTTCATCCGAGGGGAGCGAGGATTTCACCGTGCAACGCACGATTTCATTTACAAGCGTCACCCACGCTCACGCCTATATTCCTGTGGCGAGCGACCCGTGAGGGACTTAAAGGCGCGCCCGAAATGCGCGTTACTGCCATACCCCACCGCTTCATACACCGCACTTACCGGCATTTTCGTTTGCCGTAGCAGCCGCTTCGCCTCTTTTATCCTTACGTTATTAAGATAGCGGGGAAACGAAAGACCACTGACCTTTTTAAAGGTTCTTGAAAGATACCAGGGGCTGATGTAAAACATACTCGAGAGCGTTTCCAGCGTGATCTCCTCGGCAAAGTGGGTGTTGATATAGGCAATGACCTTGGACACCGTTGGATGTGGGGTGATGGCAACATCCACTCTTGCCGCTTGCAGATCCGCATCCTCGCGGTTTATTAAAAGTAAAAGCTGCACCAGTGCGGTCATCAAAAAAAGTGTGCGCTCGCCCCCCTTTTCCTTCCACTCGCGCTCCATGCCCGTGAGTAACATTTGTGCCAGCGCCTTGCTCTCGCCCGTCAGCGTCAGCACGCCACCGCCCTGCCGGAAGAGTTCCAAAAGCTGGTCGTATTCAACCTTGTCGGATAAAAAATCAAAGCTACCCTCGTCAAAGGAAATAACGGTTCTGTCGTAACCAGCATTCCCTACCGCGCCCGTGCGGTGGATCTCATTTTTATCGATCAGCACAAAGGAGCCGGGGGATACTCCGTACGTGCGGTCCTTGATAAAATAATATCGCTCCCCACGCCAGAGATAATACAGCTCGTATTTGTTGTGATAATGCATCTTCCTCATTGACAAGGAAGAATCGCTGCTCGACCGACTGATGTAGACCCGACCGTCTATGCTGCAAAAAAAGCCCTCTGACACGAAAACCACCCTCTTTCTTTTTTCATTATATCCTGAACGCCCCTCGCTTTCAAGTCTTTTTTCAAAACGTTGCGCAAGAATTGCAAAAAGCAGGCAAGATTGACAATAAAAGTGCAGAGAAACTGTGCTTTTTTTGCTATAATTGGCTTGTTCTCCCCGCGAGCCGAGAAAGGAGAGTGTTTGACTAAAAAAAGATACGTACAGGTAGGTACGGGCGGACGTGCGAAATTTTTCTACGATGCGCTAACCAAGGACTACACCGAAACCGATCCGCTGAATCGTGCCGCTTCCTATGAGGACGGCGCGATGAGTATCCTCACGGGTATTGCGGCAAACAAGTCGATTGCAACGGGTATGCCCGTTAACATTAAGGATCTTGTTGAGCTTTAATTTGGTTTACTCTCATCAAAAGAGGTTGCCACCGTATGCGTGGCAACCTCTTTTCTTGTTTTACAGGTCCGAGAGTAAGCGAAGATAAAATTCCACTGCGCGGCAAACGGTCTCCACGCGGATGCGCTCGTTATTGCCGTGAATGGTGGCGCGCTCCTCGGTCGTAAGATCCATAGCGGAGAAGCGGTAGACCTTATCGGAGATCCGCCCCCAGTGGCGGCTATCGGAGCATTGCACCATCAGATACGGCGTCACGACGGTCCCCTTCCACGTGCCCTCAATAGCGGTCCTTACCTTATCAAATGCGGGCGTATCCACCAGCGAGATGCGACTGGGATCCATACCGTCGATCGCCGTGATCGACACACGCGCATCCCCGACGGTCTTTTTGGCGTACGCAATGGCGCTTCCCACCGTGTCTGCGGGGTTCAGGCGCAGATTTGCCACCATGGTGGCGGTGGGGGGAATGACGTTGGGTGCCTTGCTGCCTTCCATTTGCGTAAATGCCACCGTGGTGCGCATCAGGGCATTCAGCTCACCGCCGCTTCTCTGGCAGATGCGGTCAAGCACGCCCTTAAAGCACCAAAGATTGGCAAAGATCATGCGGTAAAGGAAGGTCGAATGCCTGCCGAGCGTATCAAGCATCGCGGCAACAGGTGGGGTAAGATGCGCTTTAAAGGGCTTATTTTCCGTCCTGCAGCACGCGCGAGAAAGCTCGCCTACGGGCGTGTGGGGCTTGGGTGCTGAGGCATGCCCGCCGGCGGACTGCACGCGGTATTCAAGGTTCAGCATTCCCTTTTCGGCAATGCCGATCATGCCACAGGGGGATTTCACGCCGGGAAACACGTTTTCCACCACAGCGCCACCCTCATCAAGAACGAGATCCGGCACGATGCCGTTTTTTGCAAAATGCTCCACTATGTTAAGCGCACCCCTGCCGTTTACCTCCTCGCCACCCGAAAAGGCAAAATAAACGTCATTTTGGGGCACAAATCCTTCGGCGATCAGCTTGTCAGCGGCAAAGAGCGCCGCGTTCATGGTTACCTTGGTATCAAGCGTCCCGCGCCCCCAGAGCACACCGTTTTCAAGCACGGCGGCAAAGGGCGGCTTTTCCCAATGCTCCTCATCGGCGGGCACCACGTCGTAATGCGCCATCAACACGGCAGGTGCGGCAGAGTCCTTGCCCCGCCAGCGAAAAAGGAGCGCACGATCGGGAAAGCGGGTAAATTCACACGCCTCCACCAAGGCGGGATAAAGCTTTGGCAAGAGCGCTATCAGCTTTTCAAACTCGGCGTCGTCCTCAAGCGCGCTGTCACGATTTGAAACGGTTTTGCAGCGCACCAGCTCGGCTAAATTATAAACCGCCCTCTCGCCATCAAACTCTACCGTGTCAAATTGCTTTACCTCACTCTTCGGGGGGCAAAAGCGAGCCGTTCGAATGAGGATCACGCCAACGAACATGGCGAGCGCGCCGCCAAGTGCTAAAAATAAGATCTCCATCTTTACCTCTTACTTTAAATGTTTATCGGGGCACCTTGTGTAGCCACCCCTCCCTTACTTTATTATAGCCTTTCCCGACCCCAAAATCAAGAGTGTCTTGTTTGTAAGGTTTTCGGGAGAGGATATGAATTTTTGCGCGCAAGCGCGCAAAAGGGGGTGTCTCAAATTTGCATTTGAGACACCCCCTTTTATAAGCGATCAGCCGTTTCCGACTTCTCTGAAGTTTTCGTAGCCCGTGGGCAGCGTTACGGTCACAGCCTCGCCGGGATTTTCGTAAACCATTTCGCACTCAGCGGTAGCGGTAAAGGAAACACCCTCTACGGTCATCGCTATCGAGAAATCAACGCCATATGTCTGTACATAGCCGTCCTTTACGATGATCTGAACCACTGCATCGGAAATGGTAAGCCCCGTGGCATTCACGCCCATCGAATCGGTCATCGTATCAAGCAGATCATCAAACAGCTCGTTAAAGGTCTCGTCGGGGATGGCAACCGTTACGATCTTGCTCTTGTCATCGTTCTTAACGACCTTAACGTCCTTGAGAAGGTCTTCGGGGAGCTTTTTCATCATATCCTCGCTATAATCGCTATCAACGCCCGCGTCGTCCAGCTTCATCTTGTAGTTGTTGCCGTCAGCCACAAAATAAGCCCAGTCGCCGCTGATGTAATATTTGACCTCCACGGTCTCGCCAAACATTTCCATACTCATGTCGGCCTCTGCCTTGGGGTTCTCGCTCTTGGCATCCTCAACCTTCATCTTAATCGTCATCGGAATAGTAGTGGTAATGCCTGCACCGGTCATGGTGATCTTCATGTTTATTTGTGCGGCATAGGATTCAAGCTCGGCGGTTTTTTCAAGTGCCTTATCTACAGTCTTTGCTGCGTTTTGGCAGGAGGTAAACACAAGCGTCATCGAAAGTAGCAAGCAAACGACCAAGAAAAGCGATACGATTTTTTTCATAACAGGACTCCTAATCAATGTAGTCAGGTCTTACACCTGCATAATCATTATACATCTTTTCTACTGAAAAGTCAACCAATTTTAAAAAGCACGCGGTCCCATGCGTGTTATCCTTAACGGAGAACACGCAATGAATTGCAACAAGGTTGCATGAATTGACACTACGTGTCATGAATTGCAGTAAACTGCGTGAATTGCCCTACGGGCATGGTATTCGTTGCAATTCAATTCATGGAGCAACGCGAGAAATCATGGCGAAGCCAATTCATGATGCGTCAGTATCAATTCATCTATAAAAACGAACAGAGCAAGAATAGAAGGATTGGTTTCCTTTTACTCTTGCTCTTTCTGCTTGTAATAAGGGGTTGGGCTTAGCCCATAAAGCATTTGACTGGTCAAATGCGATGCTCGCACTTAGCGGTATTTTAAAATTCTCCGCTAAGAACATCACGCACACCGCGTGCTTTTTGTTTATACGCTTCACTGCTTGAGCCAAATCGCGTGGAGCAATACCACAGCGCAAAATATGAGCTAAAATTATGCCCCTAAATACGCCTTTCTCACGCGCTCGTCGTCAGCAAGCTCTTTGGCGTTGCCCGACATGGTGATAACACCGTTTTCAAGCACGTAGGCACGGTCGGAGATCGAGAGCGCCTTTTTGGCGTTCTGCTCGACCAGCAGCACGGTCTTCCCTGCCTCACGGAAGGATCTTACGATCTCAAAAACCTCACTGACTAAGAGGGGCGACAGACCCATCGACGGCTCGTCAAGCACGATCAGCTCGGGGCTTGAAAGCAGAGCTCTGCCCATAGCAAGCATCTGCTGCTCGCCGCCCGAAAGCGTGCCTGCCAGCTGATTCCTTCGCTCGGCAAGACGGGGAAACTGGGAAAGCACCAGATCCATATTTTGCCTGATCTCGTTTTTATCCTTGCGCGAGTACGCGCCGAGCAAGAGATTATCGTAAACCGAAAGCCCTTGGAAAATGCGTCTGCCCTCGGGCACGTGCACCATACCCATCGAAACGATCTTGTGCGCGGGGGTGTGCGTCAGCTCCTGACCCTTATAGACCACGCTGCCCGCTTTCGGGTGGATAAGACCTGTAATAGTATGGAGCGTGGTGGTTTTACCCGCGCCGTTGGCGCCGATCAGCGACACGATCTCGCCGCGGTTGACCTCAAAGGAAATACCGCGCAGAGCACCGATCATGCCATAGAAAACGGTAAGGTTCTCAACCCTTAAAATCTGTTCTGACATTTCCACCCCTCCTTAATCGCCAAGATACGCCTTGATCACGGCGGGATCTGCCAGCACCTCAGCAGTGTCACCCTTGGCAAGCTCGGTGCCGAAGTTTAAGACCGTGAGCTTTTCGCAAATGCCGCTGACGAGGCGCATATCATGCTCAATGAGCAGGATCGTGATGCCAAACTCACGGCGCACAAAGGCGATATCATCCATCAGCTCCTGCGTTTCACTGGGGTTCATGCCCGCAGCGGGCTCATCAAGCAGCAGGAGCGAGGGGCCCGTTGCCATAGCGCGGGCAATTTCCAGCTTTCTTTGCTTACCGTACGGAAGATTCGCCGCCAAATGATCCTTGTATTCCTCAAGCTGAAATACCTTGAGGAGCGCAAGGGCACGGTCGTAAAATTCCTGCTCCGATCTTTTGTGACGGGGCAAACGGAAGATCGACTCTGCCACGTTACACGGGATCTGATTGGCAAGACCCACCATCACGTTTTCAATGACTGTGAGATCATTGAAAAGACGAATATTCTGAAACGTGCGGGCAATGCCGCCGCGGTTGATCTCAATGGGAGATTTGCCCGTAATATTCTTGCCATTGTGGAAAATACGCCCCGACGTGGGTCTGTAAACACCCGTTAAAAGGTTGAAAAACGTGGTTTTCCCCGCACCGTTCGGACCGATGAGGCCGTAGAGCTCTCCCTTTTTGACCTCAAGATTTACGTCGTCAACCGCGCGAAGCCCTCCAAACTGGATCGAGAGGTGCTCTGTCTTTAAAACGATGTCATTTTGATCATTCATCGCTCAGCACCTCCTTTTCCTTGGCAAAGCGGCGCTTTACAGCCGCGGTCAGCGTTGTAAAATTATACTTCTCACGGAAATTCTTGAGGCCGGGAGCATTGCGGTAGATAACAATGAGGATCAGGATGAGTGAATAAATAACGTTTTGCAAGACTGCAAGATTGCCCGTCAGTACAGTTTGCAGCTTGTGATTGATAAACGTGATCAGAGCAGCCGCCAGCGCCGCGCCGTTGATCGAGCCCATACCGCCCAGCACCACCATCACCAGGATCTCGATCGAGTAGTTGTAGTCGAAGGTGGTGGTTTGCAGACGCGATTGCGTGTAGCTTGACAGCACACCCGCCACACCTGCAAAGAAAGAGGAAACGGTAAATACAAAGAGCTTATATTTGGTGATATCTACACCCATGGCACGTGCCGCGATCTCGTTATCCTTAATGGCAACGATCGCGCGCCCGTGCTTGGAGCGCATCAGATTCTGCGTCACGGCAAGGCAGGCAAGAAACGCAAGAAAGGCGATCACAAACAAATATTTGCGGTCAAAGCGCGGCGTTTCAAGCCCGAGCGTTTTTCCAAACCACTTTTCAGGCAGGTTCATGATCACGTTTCTCACGATCTCACCAAAGGCGAGCGTCACGATCGCCAGGTAGTCGCCACGCAAACGAAGCGCGGGCAAGCCGATGATCATACCAAAGAGCGCCGCCACAGCGCCGCCGACAATAAGCGAGATCAGCAGGATCAGAATATTATTTTGCGTAGCACCCATCGCCTCGGTGAGAAGCGCGGAAGCCTTACCGCCAAGGAAAGCGCCCACGCACATAAAGCCGGCGTGTCCGAGTGACAGCTCGCCAAGAAAGCCAACTACCATACCAAGCGATACGGCAAGCAGCATAGCAATGGCGATCTGCTCAAGCAAAAACTGCGTGCCCATTTTGAGATTGCCCGTAGCGGACAAAGCCCCGCACACCAGCATAACGAGCGTTACGATAAAGTAATTGGCGTATTTGCGCACGAAGGGCTTTTTGAAAAATCCGGTAACAGCACTCATACCTTTTCCCTCCTTGCCTTGCCAAGAAGTCCTGCGGGCTTCACCAGCAAAATCACGATCAGCACGGCAAATTCGATCGCCTCGGTAAAGGGGGCAAGCGCAGGCACACTGAGTGCCAAACACTCAATGATGCCGAGCAGTATGCCACCAAGCATCGCACCGGGGATCGACCCGATACCGCCGATAACTGCAGCCGTAAACGCCTTGATGCCGGGCATCGCGCCAAGCGTGCTCGTCAGGCTCGGCGCCTTCATCAGCATCAGGTACGCCGCAACAGCCGCAAGCGCCGAGCCGATGCCGAAGGTGATCGCAATGATCGCATTGGTGTTAATGCCCATCAGCTGGGCAGCACCTCTGTCCTCGGACACCGCAACCATCGCGCGGCCGATCTTAGAGTACCTGACAAACAGGGTCAGCGCCGCCATCAGCACGACCGTCACCGAAAGCGTGAGGAGCGTGCTTTTGTTGATAGAAAGCGCACCGATCTTCACAGCACCCGCGATCTGCAGCTGTGTGGGCATTTTGGGAGCCGTGCCGAAAATCACCTGTGCAAGACTCTGCAATAGCATACTGACGCCAATGGCGGTGATCAGGACCGCTAAGGGCGAGGCGCCGCGCAAGGGGCGATAGGCAAATCGCTCCACACAAACGCCCAGCACCACGCAAAACACGATCGCCACGAGTAGTGCCGCGATGGGATTTCCCAGCATCAGCAACGTAGTGAACATAGCATAGCCGCCCGTCATAATGATATCACCGTGCGCAAAGTTCAGCATTTTGGCAATGCCATATACCATTGTGTAGCCGATGGCGATGATGGCATAGGTGCCGCCTGAGCTGAGGCCGTTGAAAAGTGCCGTTAAAAAGTTAATCATACTTCATATTCCTGTTATAGCCGGAGAGAGCCGAACACATAAGCGTCTCGGCGTTTGATTTTTAAATAGATTTTTGTGTCTGACGGTGTAGCAAAGTTTACTTTGCAAGACGGCAAACGCGAAAAGACGCTAAAAAGCATCGCCGTCGGGCGGATGAGTTCGATTCCCTAGGCTATGACAAGTTTGCTGGCGCAGAAATCCACGCCAGCAAACCGAAATATTGTTTAAACGATTATTGAGCGTTCGCCTCTTTGAGCACGTGAACAAGAGCTTCCTTGTTTACGAACCCGTCAGCCGTCCACTTAACTTCACCCGTACCCGTAACAGCGCCCGTATAGGTGTAGCCGCCATTGATCTGCTCCTTGAGGATATTACACATATCGGAAGCAGAGGTCTTAGCCGTTACCTCCTTGCCTGCCGCGACGGCAGCCTTCAATGCGCCTGCAATGGCATATACACAGTCGTAAGCGGAAGCGCCAAACTGGTTGAGGGTGTCGGCACCGTACTTGGTGGTGTACTTCGCAACAAAGCCCTTGGCGTTCTCAGCGTCGGGCTTAAAGTGCGTGAGCATGGTGATCGCCTGAGGAATGGTGGAGAGGTCAAGCACGGAGTCAAGACCGTCAAGACCGTCGCAGCCGTAATAAGTCTTAATCGAGGTGGTTACAGCAGCAGCCTGCGTCATAAACAGGGATGCCTCAGCGTAGTAGATGGGCATGAAGATGAATTCGCAGTCGCTGAGCGTGGCAACCTGAGACTCAAAGCTTGCCTTGGTCTGCTCGGTAAAGGAAGCAACCTCCACCTCGATGCCGTCGTCAAGGTTATCGCGGAACTCCTGGTAAATACCTGCAGAGTAGTCAATATCGGACTGGTAGAATACACCGATCTTGGTAAGACCAAGACCGTTTACGTAGTTTGCAGCAGCAACGCCCTGCTTCTTATCAGCAAAGCACATCTGGTAGCCGTTGTCCTCAGCACGTACGGCATCAGCAGAAGCGGAGGGGGTCATAAAGAAAATGTTGTCTGCCTTGGAAAGGGTCTTAAACTCAAGGGCGGGCTGGGTGGTTACGCAGCCAAGAGAGATCTGCATGCCCCAGTCGACCAGAGCCGCATAGTTTGCCTGGACCTTGGTCTTGTCGTTGGCATCATCCATAGCCTTCAGCTCAAGCTTGATGCCGTTGATGCCGCCTGCCTCGTTGATCTCGTCAACAGCCATTTGTGCTGCGTTGGCAACACCCTTGCCGTAAACGGCGGCGCTGCCCGTCAGAGGTCCGGAAAGACCGATCTTAATGGTAGCTTCATCCTTTTTGCAGGAAGAAAGTGCAGCGGTGCAGGTTACAACCATCAACACCGCGAGAAAGAGTGCTAAAACCTTTTTCATCGTAATTCTCCTTTTGTAAGTTAAAATTGTCTATCGCGGCGATTTGCCACTGATATGCAAAAATTATACCGCAAAAGTATCGCTTTGGCAATAGTAAAATTGCACAAAAAATGTTACATTTAATATATTTTATATATTTTTCACACGCAATCGCTCGCTTTTTGCATAAATACACACCCGCCCGTGCTTTTATGCAAGCTGTGGGATCGGTATATTGGGTGCTTTCCTGGGCAAGATAACAAAAATGGGGAGGTGCCGTGATGCTTTTTTCGTCCTTTCTTTTTCTTTTTTGGTTTTTGCCTGCGGTGCTTTTCCTCTATTTCCTTCTGCCCCGCGCGCTCATCACACTTTTCCCGCGCATGGGGCGCGGCGGCGTGCTTGCTCTTCAAAACACGGTGCTGCTTGCGGTCAGTCTGCTCTTTTACGGCTGGGGAGAGCCGCTTTACGTTTTTTTAATGATCGCGACTGTCGTGGCTGACTTTTTGTTTGGTATATGGATCACCAAGACGCGCCGTCCAAAGGCTGTTTTGTGGCTTGCGATCGCCTTTAATCTCTCCTTGCTCTTTTACTTCAAATACGTTTCCTTTTTCCTCGGCATTTTTGGGGTATCCGTTTCCGTGCCGCGCATGCCCATCGGTATCTCCTTTTATACCTTTCAGGCACTTTCCTACGTCGCGGACGTGTATTTTGGAAGTGTAGCGGCAGAAAAAAGCCCCGTTCGATTCGGCACATACGTGGCACTCTTCCCCCAGCTCATCGCGGGTCCCATTGTGCGATACAGCGACGTGGCAGGAGAGCTGCGTGCGCGTAAGCACAGCGTATCGGATGCCGCCGATGGCGCACGCCGCTTTATTGCGGGGCTTGCCAAAAAGGTGCTGCTGGCAAACCCCGCGGGCGCGCTCTTTCACGCGCTTGCAGCGGAGAGCACGCTCTCACTTGGCAGTGCATGGCTGGCGCTTGTTTCGTTTGCGTTACAGATCTATTTTGATTTTTCGGGCTATTCGGATATGGCTGTGGGGCTTGGCAGGATTTTTGGCTTCCACTTCCCCGAAAATTTCAATTACCCCTATACTGCTATCAGCTTTACGGATTTTTGGCGACGCTGGCACATCACGCTTTCCACCTTTTTTAGGGAATACGTTTATATCCCGCTTGGCGGCAACAGACGCGGTGTTTTTCGCACCGTCCTAAACCTTTTTGCGGTTTGGCTCTTAACGGGGCTTTGGCACGGTGCCGCGTGGAATTTCGTTTTATGGGGGCTTTACTACTTCCTGTTTTTGGTACTGGAAAAGCTTTTCCTTGCGCGCCATCTCGCGCGTGTGCCGCGTCCCCTGCGGCATATCCTCACCCTACTTGGGATCTTATTTGGTTGGCTCCTCTTTTGCTTTGATGGGAGCGAGGGCTATCTCACCACGGGGGCGCTTTGGCAGTTTTTAGCGGCATTGGTGGGGAAAAACGGCTTTTTTGGAGGGAACGATGCCTATCACGTGGTGCGCCACCTGCCATTTTTGCTCCTTGCCGCCCTTGGCTGCACCCCCCTGCCCCGAAGGATCTTTTGTCGCCTTTTAAAGAAGCGACGCGTGCTTGGCGTGATCCTGCCGCTTATAGGGCTGATCCTTTCGGTTTGTTATCTTGCCGATGCCGCCTTTAATCCCTTTCTTTATTTTCGGTTTTGAGCTTTATTTTAAAACGGGCGCGACCTCAATCTCAAAAAAGAGCCTGCGTCATTTAGATGCAGAAGGCGCGATCTTGGTACGAGATGGCGTTTGAGGCGCGCATCATAATTGCTTTGTTCATTGCGTAACGCGGCGCCTCGTAAAATACCCATTGCGGCTTAAATAGCTGCAATGGGTATTTCTCCTTTATATTGCGTTTGGTTCTACGAGACGAGTGCCGAGAGCGCACCTAAAAAACACACATTAAAAAACTGCTCAAATAAAGATATTCAACAGCCAGTAGATGATGGGAATGGTCAGAACCGAAAGCACCGTTGTTCCGAGCGTAAAGATCACGGCGTTTTCCGTATCACCGCCAAACTCATCCGCAAACGTGGAGGCAAGCCCTGCTGTGGGCATAGCAAACGCCACGAACACGCCAAGGATCAGGCTTTGATACGGGATCGTCCACGGGATCGCCTTTCCTGCGATCAGCAATACGAGGATCGCCGCAGGGAAAACGATCAGCTTTAAGGCGGATACGTAATAGACCTTAAAGGAACGGAAAAGATCCACAAAGCGGATCGAGCCAAGCTTCATGCCAAGGATAGTCATGGAAATGGGAGTTACAATGTTGCTGAAATAATCCGAAAAGCTGACTACCTCGGGCACATATTCGGAAACCTTTAACAGATTACAGACAATGCCGATCACAAATGCGATCAAAACGGGGTTTAAAAACGCCTTTTTAAGACGAATGTTTTGTTTGTCGCCCGTTACCAAATACGCACCCAGCGTATACATAAGTATATTGGTGATAATATTTAAAAGGATCAGGACGGTAAAAACGTGAGAGCTTCTGCCAAACACGGCAACGGCAAGCGGAATGCCAAGAAATCCGTTGTTGGAGAATACCGCGCAAAAGCGCATCATCCCCTTTGTTTTCTCGTCCTTTTCCATTTTCACAAGGGGACTTGACACAAAAAACATCAAAAGCGTATAGCCAACGCCGATGAATGCGGTGATCCCCATTGTCAAAAGCAATTCACTGCCAAACGACAGGTTGTTGACCGTTCCCGAAAAAATAAGAAACGGCATTGCCAAAAACATCAGCACCTTAGATAAAACGCCAGACTGCTCCTGCTTCATCACACCGCATCTTACCAGCAGATATCCGGGAATGGCAAGTGCCACAAACATCAGAACGTTTCGCAGCATAACAATAAATTCACCCATGTTGATCCCTCACTTTTTTGGTTCATTTGCTTTATTGTAGCATAAGGATGCCATATTGCAAATAACAAAATATAAAACGCCACCATCACTTGAAAGTGATAGTGGATGTATCGCGGTAAAAATATACGGTTCACTCACACCATTGATCTTCCCTTATTTGTAAAATTTTAAAATGAAATATTTTTTAGAATTTTTCTAAAAAGTGTTGACAAATAAAAAGAGCCGTGTTACAATATAAGTGTTCCGAAAGGAACTCGGCACCAGCCGAGCTTAGCCACCTCCGGCAGATCCTGCTCCGGCGGCATGGTTATGATAATGCTTACAACATATAAAGGAGAATACCGTTATGAAAAAATGGAGATGCACAATTTGCGGTGAGATCGTAGAGAGCGACGTTTGTCCCGACAAATGCCCCCTTTGCCGCGCGCCCGGCGAAAAGTTCGTTGAGGTGGTTGAGGAGGGTATGACCTGGGCAGCAGAGCACGAGGTCGGCGTTGGAAAGGCCGAGGGCGTTCCTGCCGAGATCATCGAGGGCCTTCGCGCCAACTTCCAGGGCGAATGCACCGAGGTAGGCATGTATCTTGCAATGGCTCGCGTGGCACACCGCGAGGGCTACCCCGAGATCGGTCTTTACTGGGAAAAGGCAGCCTTTGAGGAGGCAGAGCACGCAGCCAAGTTTGCAGAGCTCCTCGGCGAGTGCGTTTCCACCTCCACCAAGGAGAACCTGACTGTTCGCGTTGCGGCAGAAAACGGCGCGACTGCAGGCAAGTTTGAGCTTGCCAAGATGGCAAAGCAGCATAACCTTGATGCCATTCACGATACCGTGCACGAGATGGCACGCGACGAGGCGCGCCACGGCAAGGCTTTTGAGGGACTTCTTAAGAGATACTTTGGCTGATAATCCGACAAAATGGATCACATCCCTACAAAATGCCCGAAATGCGGGAAATCCGTTCCATGGCGGGAGGATATAAATCCCTTTAAAGCCGGCATTCCTACTCGCTACGGTCGATTTCGCATCGGTTTTATCATAAAGTGGCCCCTAAAAAAATTATTGGGACGTCCCATGGGCTTTTACACCGTATCTTATCGGTGCCGCAAATGTGGATTTCAAAAAAAGTATGATATCTCTTAACAAATGTTATAAGGCATTTAGGGGCTTCTTAAAAAATATTTCAGCTAATACCGCGAGGTGACAATGATGCAAGCGAATTATATGATCTGCAACTGCAAGCAAGTCAGCTATATTGACATTGCAAATGCACTGGAAACGCACAATAAGTTTGAAAACGTGCTCGAGGTCTTTGAGGATATCCAAAGACAGACCCACTGCTCCACGGGCTGTGGCGGCTGTCACCAAAAGGTGCTTGACACCATCTCCGAGATCATGATGGGCAAATAATTCAAAACGCCGTAGCGAAATTCGCTACGGCGTTTATTATTCAGTGATCTCCAACAACTCATCATAGGTCACATTCAATATATTTTTAATTAAAATGAGCTCATCTGCATATAGATGGCGTTGACCTACCTCAATTTTTGCAACTGCGCTACGCGTAATGTCACATCCTGCAATCTGTAATTTAGCCGCCATTATTTCTTGTGTAAACCCGGCACTTTCACGTAACCGTCGAATATTTTTTCCAATCTGTTTTTCTATTCCCGCATTCATATCCTTTGTCCTTTGCACTTATTTAAGAGCAGCCCATTGACATTATTATAAATCTGTGCTATAATACATTTTGCACTTATATAGGTGCAAAATAATGTTTTTTATAGTGGAGGACAGAATATGCAATACGTTGTTTTGCAAGTTGTACTTAAGGAAAAGTTTATCGGAACCGGATCCGGAAACCTGTCACAGCTTGAAAGCGTAATAAACACGCAAGCTGCAAAGGGATATCGGCTGCATACCATAAGCACCGCCTCATCCGGTAGCAAGGGACTGCTTGGCGGCGACCGCATTCAAGCGACATTAGTGTTTGAAAAAATAACCGCGTAAGTAATCTCTTTCTTAATTTAAAAATCCTGCACAAACTTGTGCAGGATTTTTTGTATCATCAATTTATAAGTTTAGAAAAGAGTAGCTTTCTCACACCGTACATCTGCTGCCGGCATTGATGGCTCCGCTGCAACTGTGTCACCGCTTGCCTTATCGTGATAGTAGACAAGCACGCGTGCTCGCCACGACAATCATAACACAAACAACGCCATAACGTTAAAGCTTGCACACAGGTCATCCCGAGCGAGCCAAGAAAAGCGAGTCGAAGGATCTCGACCGAGGCAAGTAGCCGAGGGCGCGGTTTGTTTGCACAAGACCCCTTCTTCAGTCATCCTGAGCGAGCCAACAAAGGCGAGTCGAAGGATCTCGACCGAGGCAAGTAGCCGAGGGCGCGGTGTGTTTGCACAAGACCCCTTCTTCAGTCATCCTGAGCGAGC
>JAZOCO010000009.1:0-12327 GCA_045596505.1 Eubacteriales bacterium | reverse complement strand
CGTGCCACGTCGTTGATGGCGGTGCGGTGCAGGTAGCAGTTGGGAAGCAGATCCTGGTTCAGCTTGATCATTTCGCCGGTCGAGCAAGCCTCGGCGCGCAGTGCCTCTGCCTGCTCCTCGGTTCCATCGATCCAAACGATCTTGTCGGGCTGTGTCATAGCAGCCATTTCGTCGATCCAGGACAAAATGTACTTGTTGTTGGTCATAGTTCTATCTCCTCTTAAATTTTAGACTGTGTAGCAGTCAAATCTACGGTTATTATTCTACTATATTTTTGCACAATTTTCAACTCTAACTTTCAAAGGTTACAAATTATTAACAATTAAAAATATAAATTACAAGAAATAAATGAAAATATATGAATTTTCTTTTGCAAGTTCGAGAAACAAATCTTGCAAAATGAGTGCTTGCTACGCATGGGTGCTATTACGCTTTCCTGATTTTGTAAGGGAGGAGCGCACCCATTTCATATCGGCTTTGGTTAGCGTGCCCGTTGCAAGTAAAAGAATACCGTAAAAAATGAGTACGATCAGGATATGAAGCGTAAGTGAGAGGGGAGAGGTCGTTAGTGTTTTACAAGGGATGCGGAACACGATATTTGCAACTGAGGTTGCACCCACGGCGGCAAATAAAGGCTGCAGCAGCAGCCGCGTGAGCTTTGGGCGGTATCCGCTGACCTTTAACATACGGCAGATGCTGAAGGTGGCATTTAAGATCTCCGTCACGTAAATGGTGAGCACGTAGCCGTCCATACCCATTACGGGAACAAGGATAAATACGAGCACCACAGAGATCATGGCATCAATGATATTGACATTCATAGAATAGACCTGCTCGCCCATTCCCTTTAATATGGCATCCGTGGCGGTGTCAAGATACATAATGGGGATAAGAGGGGCAAGCCTTTTGATAAACACACCTACCTCGGCATTTTTGTAAAGCACCGTGCCAAGCTCGCCCGATAAAAAGAGCATCACCGCCGCCGTGCCAATGGAAAACAGAAGCGCCATTTGATAAGCGCGTCCCGCAATGTAGCGGATCTCGGTCTTGTTTCCGATCGCCTGCTGCTCGGTCACCTCGGGGATGAGAAGTGCGGAAAAGGAGGAGAGAATGGCAGCGGGGTAAAGGATCACGGGAAGCGCCATTCCTTGCAGTGTGCCGTATGCGGCAAGGGCGGCAGAATTTCCCGCGCCAAAGCGTTGAAGTCCTCTTGGGATTAAAATGTGTTCTATTGTTAGTAAACCTGACCGCATATATGCACTGATAGCAACAGGTAACGCAACCCCCGCCACATTGATTTTTTTGCGGCTTTTTTGTGGTGGAACGCCCTTAAAATGACGCTTGTCAAAAAGATATAGTATGAGATTTAAGGCAAAGGTCAGCATCTCAGAAACCGCACCGCCAAGCAGGATGGCAAGCACGCAGCCCTCAACGGTTTTTGGCGCAACCACTACCAATAAGTACCCCGTCAGCGTGATCTTTACTGCCTGTTCCGCGACCTGTGCAAGGGCGTTTTTGTAGGCGCGGCGCACTGCTGTAAAATATCCGTTGAAGACCGTACTGACTGCAATTGGTACGAGGGTAAGAGATAACATACAAAGGGCGCGCACCGTGCGGCTGTCCTTTAAGATAAAAAGCCCGATTGGGCGTGCAAGGGCAAGGAGAGCCACGGTGGCAAGCGCACTGAAAAGAAGCGCGTAACGCACGCACGAAAGCAGGCATTTTTTATTTTCCGCACCGCCCGTTTCGTTTAATTTTTCGGCAAACGTACGCACGGTTGCAAGATGAATTCCCGAGGTGGCAAAGGTAACGGCAAAGCTATAAACGCCGGAGATCAGGGACAAAAGCCCCATCGCCTCTGCCCCCACCTTTCCCGATACGTACACGTTAAAGGCAACACCCACAGTGCGCATCAAAAGTGCAACTGCCGTTAACAGAAGTGCATTATAAAAGAACTGTTGCTTGGTTTTCATAAGGGGGTGACCGCGGCTTCTTACAAGCTTCCTTTCGTTTATATCTAAAACACTTTATTCGGTGTTTCCCGCGGTTATCACAAGGATTTTCTTCACAAGCAAAAAATGCTCCATCCTTTTATGGAATCGTGTTAAACAGAATCGCAGGGAAGCAGTAAAGCAGGCAATAAGAAAAATATTTTTAAAAAACGCAAAAATATACTTGACAAGCGGCGTGCGGCTGATTATGATATATAGTGCAAATGCCAGTTAAAAGTAGGAGGTTTTTATGGCAACTTATGTTTGCGCTCTTTGTGGTTACGAGTACGATCCGCAAAACGGAGATCCCGAAAACGGTATAGCTGAGGGCACGGAGTTTGAAGATCTGCCCGAGGGATATGCTTGTCCCTTGTGCGGCGCGCTTAAGGTAGATTTCGAGCCGATACAGGGCGAAACCGAGGATTAAATAAGGTTTAAAGCGGAAATATAAACAAGAGAGGGTGTGCGCGGCACGCCCTCTCTTGCGGTTTTAGAAACAAAATATTCATTTTTTATACAAATATTCATTCGAGGATATTGACATCCATACTGTAAGAAGATATAATTATATATATAATTTTAAATTTCTGAAATCTTGCAAGAGGAAAAAGACATGGCTATCAACAGAAAACAGGCACGTGAGGCGGCATTTACTCTGCTTTTTGAAACCGAATTCAAAACGGCAGAATCAAGGGAGGATATCTTTTCGCTATCCACCCAAAACAGGGACATCGAAGAGGACCCCTATATCAGCGGGGTCTATTTTGGCGTGTGTGAGCATATAAAGGAGCTTGATGCGTTTATTGGCAAATACGCAAAGGGATGGAAAACGGAAAGGATCTCCCGTGTATCACGCTCTATTTTGCGCCTTGCGATCTTTGAGATGCTGTATCTTGCGGATATTCCTCTTGGCGTTTCCATCAATGAGGCGGTTGAGCTTTGCAAGAAATTTGATGAGGAGAGCGCGCGTCCCTTCGTCAACGGCATTTTAAACAGCGTAAAGGAAGAGCTTGAGAATGCGTGAGCCCTGTTATATCGGGATCGATACCAGCAACTACACCACCTCGCTTGCCGCGGTGAATGCCGCGGGTGACGTTTTGGCGAATCTGAAGGCGCCACTACCCGTAAAGGAGGGTGAGCGCGGGCTTCGGCAAAGCGATGCGGTCTTCGCGCACACAAAAAATCTTCCCGCGTTGCTTGAAACGCTGCGCGAGGCGATCGATGGGCATATACCCGCCGCCGTTTGCTATTCCGATCAGCCGCGTGACGAAAAGGATTCGTATATGCCGTGCTTCTTGTCAGGTGCTGTGGCGGCGCACGCCATTGCCGCATCCTGCGGTGTGCCCGTTTTTACTTGCTCTCACCAACAGGGGCATTTGATGGCGGCGCTGTTTTCCTCGGGCGCGCTGTCAACTCTTGTAGGTAGCGATTTTGGCGCCTTTCACGTATCGGGTGGCACAACGGAGATGCTTTACGTGACGGGCGAGGCAGATCGCCTTGCCGTCAAAAGAGTGGGCGGCAGTGCCGATCTTCACGCAGGACAAGCGATCGACCGCATCGGCGTGAAAATGGGACTTCGCTTCCCGTGCGGTGCGGCGCTCGAAGCCTTGGCACTGCAAAACACCAAACCAATACCGCGTCCCCGCATTTCTGTTTCGGGCGGTGTTTGCAATTTATCGGGACTTGAAAATCTTGCCATAGGGCTGTATGAAAGGGAGGACGATGCTCCGCTTGTTGCGGCGTTCGTTTTTTCCTTCCTTTCGGAAACACTGCTTGAAATGGCAAAGCATCTGCGCCGTGATCATCCGTCATTGCCGCTTGTATTTGCAGGCGGCGTGATGTGCAATGGTATTATTGCCAAGCGGCTCCACGCCGTACTCGGCACCAACGTATATTTTGCCGCCCCCGCCTTTTCTGCAGATAACGCGGCAGGCGTGGCACTTTTATGCCGTATGAAAGCATTGAAACAACAATGAAACAACAATGAAATAACAATGAAAGGAGAGGGAACATGTCCAACCGTATTCTGTCAGTTACACAGTTAAATGAATATTTGCGGTTGATGATGGACCAAAACCCTTATCTTTCAAGCATTTACGTGTGTGGGGAGATCTCTAATTTCACCAACCACTATAAAACAGGTCACTTTTATTTTTCACTAAAGGATGAAACGGGCACGCTGCGTGCCGTGATGTTTCGTTCAGCCGCACAGCACGTGGCTTTTAAGCCCGAAAACGGTATGCGCGTGATCGTAGAGGGGCGCGTTTCCGTGTTTCCGAGGGACGGGCAGTATCAGATCTACGTAAACGAAATGCAGCCCGACGGCATCGGCGCGCTTTACGTTGCATACGAGCAGCTGCGCCGCAAGCTTGAAAGCGAGGGGCTCTTTGACGAAGCACGCAAAAAGCCCTTGCCTCGCGTGCCGCGCACGATCGGCGTAGTCACCTCACAAACGGGTGCTGCGGTAAGGGATATCATTGATATCCTTGGCAGACGCTTTCCCTTAGCGCGCGTGATCCTGTATCCTGCGTTGGTGCAGGGCGCGGGTGCTGCCGGGAGCGTTGCTGAGGGTGTGCGCTTCTTTTCCGAGGTGCTGCAACCGGATGTGATCATTGTGGGACGCGGCGGCGGATCTATGGAGGATCTTTGGGCGTTCAACGACGAGGCATTGGCGCGCACCGTGGCGGCTTCACCAATTCCCGTGATCTCTGCTGTCGGACACGAAACGGATTTCACGATCTGCGATTTTGTGGCTGATGTGCGTGCCCCCACCCCCTCGGCGGCTGCCGAGCTTGCCGTGCCGGATGGAGCACAGCTAAGGGGCGCTCTTGATGCCAAAAGGCTTTATTTGCATCAAGCACTCACCGCACGGATCAGTACAGCACGCGCGTCCCTTTCTGCACTTGCCACGGCACGGTGTATGCGCTCGCCAAAGAATTATATTGAGGATAAGCGTATGAGTCTTTCCTATCTTACGGAAAAGCTTGACCGTGCAGCAATGCTTTTTCTTTCGGAGAAAAGAAATCGCTTCGGCGCACTTTGCGCAAAGGCTGAGGCGCTTAGCCCCTTAAAGGTGCTCACGCGTGGCTATGCCGCGGTGTTTTCGGACGACGGACGGGCAGTATCAGATGCTACCGCCCTCACTGTCGGAGATGAAATATTGATTCGTATGTCAAAGGGTACGGCGCGAGCGACCGTAACGGACGTACGGGAAAGCGAGTAGATATGACGGAAAATAAGCTGCGCTTTGAAGAAGCGCTTGAGAGGCTGGAGGCTGTGGTTGCAAGGCTTGAGGCGGGCAACGCGCCGCTTGACGAGGCACTTTCCTGCTACGAGGAGGGAATGGAGCTGATCCGTCAGTGCAGCAAGCAGCTTGATGAGGCAGAGCAGCGTGTTGAGGTTGTACGTAGGACCGAGAATGGCTTCTCGACCGAGAGCCTTGATTGAAATTTATGGATATTCTAACGTTACTTGCGGAAAATGCGGCGCTTGTCAACGGAGAGCTGGAAAGACTGACCGCCAAAAGCGATCCCGATTTTGCTCCCGTGCTTGACGCCGTGCGATATAGCCTCCTTGCGCCGCGCGCCAAGCGCATTCGCCCAACCTTGGTGCTTGAATTTTGCCGCTTGCTTGGCGGCAGCGATAAAGCGGCGCTCCCCTTTGCTGCGGCAGTGGAGATGGTGCATACCTACTCTCTTATACACGACGATCTCCCCTGTATGGATAATGACGATCTGCGCCGCGGTCGCCCGACCTGCCATAAGGCATTTGACGAGGCAACTGCGTTGCTTGCAGGCGATGCACTGCTCACGTACGCCTTTTCGGTATTGGCGCAAAACGAATTCGTAAGCGATGGCACAGTAAAGGACGCGGTGATCTGTCTTTCCCGTGCGGCGGGAGCCTTTGGAATGATCGGCGGACAGATCATTGATCTTTCGGGTGAGAATAAAAAGCTTGAAGAGCCTGTGCTTTGCAAGCTGCACGAGAATAAAACAGGCGCGCTGATCAAGGCAAGCGCCACTCTTGGCTGCCTTGCCGCAGGACTCCCGATGAGCGATCCGCGCACCAACGCGGCGGCGGAGTATGCAAGAGGCATAGGGCTTGCCTTTCAGATCGTGGACGACGTGCTTGATGTAACAGCGGATAAGGATACGGCAGGGAAAAGCGTGGGGTCCGACGTCGCGCAGAACAAAACCACCTTTATCAGCTATTATACGCCGCAGGAGGCGCTTGCCTATGCCAAGCGCGTTACCGATAAGGCAAAGCAGTCTCTTGAGGGGCTTGTCGGCAATGGCGCTCTCTTAGAGCTTGCCGACTATCTTGTAAACAGAAGGTATTGAGATTTATGAAGATCGATATTTTTGCACTCAAAACCGACATTCTTGACTTTTTTACAAACAGAGTCTTGATCTGTGCCGCCATCGCGTGGTTTGCCGCACAGTTTATCAAGATATTTACCGCGGGTGAGAAAAGAGGAGAAAACGGTTTTCTTCGCTTTTTAGTGGGAAGCGGCGGCATGCCCAGCTCTCACTCTGCGGTGGTTTGTGCCGCGTGCTTTTCTTGTGGCATCCTTTACGGCTTTGATTCTGCGATCTTTGCAATTTCCGCCGTGCTTTCCGTGGTCGTGATGCGTGATGCCGCAGGCGTGCGGCGTGAATCTGGCAAGCAGGCGGCTGTGATCAATCAAATGTCGCGCGAGCTGAGCAAAAAGCGCAAAAATTTTGATTTTGATACGCTGACCGAGCTGCTGGGACACACACCCTTGCAGGTGCTGTTTGGCGGACTGCTTGGCGTTGCCATGGCATTTTTGTGCCAATACTGGCTATTTCCCCTTATTTTTCCCACCGCATGAGGCTGGATCTTTATTTGGTTGCGGCAGGCTACGCTCCCAGCCGCGAAAATGCCAAGCATTTGATCGAAGAGGGGCGTGTGCTGCTTGACGGAAGGGCTGTTTTAAAGCCCGCAAAGGATATTTCGGGCGAGCCGGAGATCTCGGTGGTGAAAAAGCAATACGTGGGGCGCGGCGGAGAAAAAATGGCTGCGGCTCTCGATCTTTTTAGCATTGATCCCACAGGCTGGCGGATCCTTGATATCGGCGCCTCAACAGGCGGATTTACCGATTGCTTATTGCAACGCGGCGCCGCCTTTGCCGTGGCAGTGGATGCAGGCAGCGGGCAGCTTCACAGCACGCTGCTTTGTGACCCGCGCGTTCTTAACATTGAAAAATATAACGCGCGAAATCTCTGTGTCTCGGACACAGGGACGGTCGATCTTGCCGTGATGGACGTTTCCTTTATTTCACAAACCTATATTTTACCGCGTATTCCCGCCGTTCTCCGAGAAAACGGCATGCTTATCTCACTCATTAAGCCGCAATTTGAGGCGGGACGCGGTGCGCTTAATAAGCAGGGGGTCGTGCGGCACCTAAAGGACCGTGTTTTTGCCGTGTCGCGCGTGTTTGATGCGGCAAGAGCCGTGGGGCTTTTCCCCGTGGGGCTTGCTCCCTCACCGATCCGCGGAGGGGATGGAAACGAGGAATTTCTCGCACTCTTTCGGTGCGGCACACCAAGTAACGAAACAATAAATATCGAAAAAACAGTAAAAGACGGGGTGGTGACACATCTTACATGAAAAACATAGCGCTTATCACCAATTTTAACATCTATGACAAGGCAAATGCCGCCTTGCTGGTAGCCGAGGAGCTGGTAAAACACGGCGCAAGGGTCTTGCTTGCTTCCATTAACAAGGACCGCATCTTCCGCATGCACAGAAATCAAAGGGAATACGTGTATCTTCCGCTTGAGGAGCTGTATAAGGAGGCAGATGCCATCATTGTTCTTGGTGGGGACGGCTCCTTGCTTGAAGCGGCACGGCGTGCCGCACCCTGGGGCAAGCCGTTGCTCGGCATTAATATGGGCAGGATCGGCTTTATGTCGGAGCTGGAGATCACAGAGATCGAAAGGCTGAAGTGTCTCTTTTCAGGCGAGTATTTGCTTGACGACCGTGCCATGATGCACGTTTGTGTCAAAACGGGAAATGGCGGCACGCGTGGGGAAACCTTCGCACTCAACGATGCCGTTATTTCAAACGGGTCGGTGGCGCGTATCATTGATCTTGAGCTGTATGAGGGCGGAGAAAAGGTAACCGCTTACCGTGCGGACGGCGTGATCGTTTCAAGCCCGACGGGATCAACTGCATATTCCATGTCCGCGGGGGGGCCTATCATTGATCCGATGCTTGGCTGCTTTTGCGTCACTCCCATCTGCTCACACGCGCTGACCGCGCGCCCCGTGGTCTTTCGTGACGACGTGTCGCTTGAGATCAAAAACGTCTGTCAGCGTGAGAAGATGCTGTACCTTACGGTAGATGGTAGGGTAAATTTTGAAATCTACCGCGGTGACAGCGTTGTCGTGACAAGATCTCCTATTAAAGCAACCTTTATCCGCTTTGAAAAGAGTGGATTTTATAACAGACTTAAAAAGAAAATGAATACGTATCAGTAAGGAGCAGGCTATGAAGGGTAACAGACAAAAAAAGATTCTTGAGATCGTAAATCGCTTTCATATTGAAACACAGGACGATCTGATCGACAGACTGATGACCGAGGGCTATGCCGTAACGCAGGCAACGGTTTCCCGCGACATCCGCGAGCTGCAGCTTTCTAAAATACTGACAAGTCAGGGCACGTACCGTTACGTCGCGCCCAAGCGCGAGGAAATGGCAGTGGGGCTGAAGTTCAATGCAGCGCTGGTGGATTCTATCGTCAGCGTAGAAAGTGCCATGAATATGATCGTGATCAAAACCTACCCGGGGCTTGCACAGGCAGTCGCCGCAGGGGTGGATAATCTTCATATCGCAGAGGTGCTGGGGTGTGTGGCGGGGGATGATACCATTATGGTGGTCACCAAAAACGAGGCTTCTGCCAAAAGCATCAGCCAACGCATCCACGTGATGATGAAGGCCGGTTGAAGATATGCTGCAATCGCTTCATATCGAAAACATGGCGATCATCGCCTCGCTTGATCTTGACCTTGATTCGGGGCTATCCGTTATCACGGGCGAAACGGGCGCGGGAAAATCGGCGGTGATCGATTCGTTGCTTTTTTTGCTGGGCACAAGACCCGCACGAGATATTTTGCGAAGGGGAGCGACCCTTGGCAGAGTCAGCGCGGTATTCTCAAGCTTTGGCACGGCACTCTCGGCGTATCTTATCGAAATGGGCTTTTACGAGGAGATAACTGCCGATACCGACCTGCTGCTTGAGCGCACGCTTGACCAAAACGGAAGGACTGTGGCGCGTCTCAACGGCAGAATGATCCCTCAAACGGTATTAAAGGAGCTCTCGAAGTATCTTGTCAGCATCCACGGACAAAACGACAGCCAGCTGCTCGCCCAGCCCGCGGTGCAAAAGCGCATGCTTGACGGTGCCGCCGCGCTTGATGAGCCGCTTGGCGCTTACCGCACCGCATATGCGGTGCGCGCATCGGCACTAAAACAGCTCGATGACGTAAAAAAGGACGTGGCAGGGCGAATGCGCGAGGCAGATATGCTTCGTTTTCAGATGGGTGAGATCGACAGCGCCGCCCTTAAGCCTGGCGAGGAGGAGATGCTCCTTAAAAAGCGCGCAAAGCTCCAAAACGCCGAAAGGATCGCAAAGCAGACCGCCTTTACCTATCACGTGCTTACGGGTAGCGAAAAGGCATCGGCAACGCTTATTTTAGAGCGTGCCGCAGCGGCGCTTTCCCAGCTATCGACAGTGATCGGGGAAGCGGCAGAGCTTTCTGATAAGCTAACGGGCATGCGCTATGAGATAGAGGATATTGCAAGCACCGTGCGTGACCTTGGCGACGAGGCGGAGGGCGATCCTACTGAAGCGCTGAATCGCGTGGAGGAGCGCCTTGATACCATCAGTCGCTTAGAGCGCAAGTATGGCAAGGAGATCGCTGATATTCTCGCATACCGCGCGGACGCGACAAAACGGCTGCGCTTGCTTGAGAATGCCGAGGAGGCAACCGCAGAGCTTGAGGCGGTGATCAAGAGGGCAGAGTGCGAGATGCGCACGATAGCCAAGCAGTGTCACGAGACACGCGTGCGCGTAGCAAAGGAGCTAAACGAGAGGATCGGCGAGGAGCTGGCATTTCTTGATATGCCGGCAGTGCGCTTTGAGATCGCCGTTACCGCCACCGATACCTTTTTTGAGGACGGCATGGATACCGTCACCTTTATGATATCCACCAATAAGGGAGAGGCAATGATGCCGCTTTCGCGTGTGGCGTCGGGAGGCGAGCTTGCGCGTGTTACGCTTGCGCTTCGCAGTGTATTAAATGACCGTGATGGCGTAGATACCGCAGTGTTTGACGAGGTGGATACGGGTATTTCGGGCAGGACCGCACGCAAGATCGGCATCAAGCTCGCAAGCATTGCCAAGGGCACGCAGGTCTTGTGCGTCACCCACGCGGCACAGATCGCATCGCTTGCGACGGCACATTATAGGATCGCTAAGAGCGAGCAGGCGGAAAGGACCGTATCTACGGTCGAGCGCCTTGATATGGAGGGGCGCATCAAGGAGGTGGCAAGGATTCTTGGCGGGCTTTCGGTGACCGATACCCAGCGCCGTGCCGCCACCGAGATGATCGAGGAAGGAGAGGCGTATCGGTGAAAAGCAAGACCAATGCAATGCGTATGCTTGATGCTGCAAGGATCTCCTATCGGGTGTGTGAGTATGAGGTCGATGAGAGTGATCTTTCGGGCACACACATTGCCGATGAGATCGGACTTTCGCACGATATGGTGTTCAAGACCCTTGTCGCGCGCGGAGATAAAACGGGGCCCGTAGTCTTTTGTATCCCCGTTGACCTTGAGATCGACCTAAAAAAAGCCGCGCGCGTCACGGGAAATAAGCGTGTGGAGATGATACAGGTAAAGGAGCTTTTGGGGCTTACCGGATATATTCGCGGCGGCTGCTCGCCCATCGGTATGAAAAAGAAATTTCCCACCTATATCAGTCATTTTGCGACAGATCACCCCGAGATCACGGTAAGCGCGGGGGTGCGCGGCGCACAGCTTTTGCTGAAAACTGCCGACCTTATCGCATTTGTGTCGGCAAAATGTGAGGATATTACCGTTTAAGCATTGACAATACTGCTCATTCGGTTTACAATAGTAACAATAATATCTAATTATAGGAGTACAAAATGAACAACAGCGAAAAAACAATGGAAAAGATCGTAGCACTTTGTAAGAACCGCGGATTTATTTTCCCCGGCTCGGAGATCTATGGCGGCCTTGCCAATTCTTGGGATTACGGTCCCCTTGGTGTGGAGTTTAAAAATAACGTCAAGCGCGCTTGGTGGAAAAAGTTCGTGCAGGAAAGCCGCTATAACGTGGGGCTTGACAGTGCGATCATTATGAACCCCGAGGCTTGGGTGGCATCCGGACACGTGGGTGGATTTTCCGACCCCTTGATGGATTGCAAATCCTGCAAGGCACGTCACCGCGCCGACAAGCTGATCGAGGAATATGCCTTTGAGAACGGACTTGACGACAACCCCGCGGGCTGGAGTTTCGAGGAGATGTCGAGATATATCGAGGAAAAGGGCATTGTCTGCCCCACCTGCGGCAAACAGGACTTTACCGCCATCAAGAAGTTTAACCTGATGTTCAAGACCTTTATCGGCGTGACCGAGGATAACACCAACACCGTGTATCTGCGCCCCGAGACCGCACAGGGTATCTTTGTGAATTTCCCCGCGATCCAGCGTTCTACCCGCCGCAAGCTGCCCTTTGGTGTTTGCCAGATCGGTAAATCCTTCCGTAACGAGATCACGCCCGGCAACTTCGTGTTCCGTACCCGTGAGTTCGAGCAGATGGAGCTTGAGTTCTTCTGCAAGCCGGGTACTGACCTTGAGTGGTTCAATTACTGGAGAAATTTCTGCGAGAAATGGCTGCTTGATCTTGGCATGCGCAAGGAAAATCTGCGTCTGCGTGACCACGATCCCGAGGAGCTTGCCTTCTATTCGAAGGGCACACGGACTTTGAGTTCCTGTTCCCGTTCGGCTGGGGCGAGCTTTGGGGCGTTGCTGACAGAACCGATTACGACCTTACTCAGCATCAGAACACCTCGGGCAACGATCTGACTTATTTCGATCAGGAAAAGAATGAAAGATATATCCCCTACGTTATCGAGCCCTCGCTCGGTGTTGAGCGTTCGGTTCTTGCCTTCCTTGTTGACGCATATGACGAGGAGGAGCTTGAGGGCGGTGACGTAAGAGTTGTTCTTCATCTGCACCCGGCTCTTGCACCTGTTAAATGCGCTATTCTTCCTCTTTCAAAGAAG
>JAZOCO010000008.1:0-26950 GCA_045596505.1 Eubacteriales bacterium | reverse complement strand
TCAGCCAAAAGCCTTGTAATATCCGCATATTGCTTCGGCTTTTCGCTTCGTCTTGCCTAAATATTTGCGAGGTGAAAACTGTTCCACCCTGCGGTGAGAAAATTTTTGATGGATTTTTGCGGGACGGGGCGAAGGAAAGTGCGGACTTTTCGAGTCACGCCACGCATAAATCCGCAGAAATTTACCGCCGCAGGGCTTATGTGTTCGATTCCCTTGCGGCTAGCCAAAAAGCCGCCTTGTCTGCCATTTTTGACAGATAAAGCGGCTTCATTTTTCAGTTTCCTTTTTGTGTGTTTTTGTTCGGCGCTAAATGACTCTGCCCCATGCGATTTTAGGAATAAAGCGGCTCGCTATAAACGCCTGCCTCGTGCAGGGCACGGAAGCTGTCGATCACGGCGTATTTGTCCTCTTGGTAGGTAACGCCAAACCAACGGTCGTTGGTCTTTAACACGCGAACGGTCGCCTTACCCGTTTTGATCATATCGTCGATCACCTTGGGCAGCAGGTATTCTGCTTTTAGATCCTCGGGTCTCAGTGCAGACAAAAATGCCGCAAAGCCTCCCTCAAGCTCCTCGATAAATTCTGGGGTAAGCGCCCACATATTCATCGAAACGATAGACTGCGGATCAATGGGTGTTTTCTTGCCGTCCTCCTGGATCGCCGCGCCCTCGCCGTCGTGCACAAGGCCGCTTGTTTCGGTAACACTCGCAAGATATCCGTCCTTTACGTTACAAACGCCGCGCGTAACAGCGCCGTTTTCACTGAGGGTATTTTTAAGAACAAAGCCGGGCATGCAGAAATTGCCCCTCTTGCCCGCGTTGCTCACAAGGAATTCGTGCGCAAGACGGAAGCCCTCCTTGCCGTAATAATCATCGGCATTGATGACAAGGAACGGCTCGTTTACGATCCCCTTGCAGGAAAGCACTGCCTGACCCGTGCCCCAGGGCTTTGTGCGGTCGGGCGGGCAGGTGTAGCCTGCGGGAAGATTTTCCTTTTCCTGGAAAGCATATGCCACGGGGCAGATCTTTTCAATGCGATTGCCAATGATCGCACGGAAATCCTCTTCAAGATCCTTGCGAATGATGAACACCACGCGGTCAAATCCTGCTTCCAGCGCATCGTGAATGGAATAATCCATAATGATCTCGCCGCCGGGTCCCACGGGCTCAAGCTGCTTGATGCCCTTTCCAAAGCGTGAGCCGATACCGGCTGCCATAATAACAAGACTTGTTTTCATAGTTGCTCCTTTCAAGACATGTTTTTCTATATTACAATTTATTGTGTCCGTTCAATGCTTTTGGTAATACGTTTGCCACCACGCCGATCACTTTGCCTCCTGCACCCGCAAGGGTCGCAATAGCCTCACGCAGCTCCCGTGCACCACAGCGCCGCGGCGCCACCACAAGCAGTGTTGCCGAGAAATCCCCGACGCATGCAGCGGCCTCGGAAGCATCGCCAAGTGCAGGAAGATCGACCAAAATATAGTCGTTTGAGGGGGAAAGCTCCCTTAAAAGATCGGCAATGCGCTCGGAAAAGGGAACGTCACAGGGAGAGATCGGCACCTGCCCTGCGGGCAGCACCGAAAGCCCCTTATGCTCCGTTTCATATATCAACTCGCGCGGTGCCTTTTTTGGGTCCTTTAAATAATCGGAAAGCCCCAGCGGCGCCTCGGGCAGGAAAAGCTCTCCCTTTCCCGTACGGCGCAGATCCGCATCCACAAGGAGCACACGCTTGCCCGCCACGGCAAGCGACCTTGCAATGCCCGCAAGCACGTAGCTCTTGCCCTCCCTCGCGATAGCGGAGGTTACGGCAAGCGTAACAGCTCCCTCCCCACAGGCGCGCGGCAAGCGCTCACGCACTGCGTAGAAAAACTCCGCTGCATCACCCTCCCCCGTGATCTCGGGGATCACGCCAAGGATCTTGGCTTCGGGAAAGATACGGGCAATTTCCTCAGCATCGTGCAGTCGATTTGAGAAAAGAAAATGCAAAACGAAAAAAAGATAGGAAAGTAAAAATGCAATAAGTGCACCAAGCACCGCAGCCATAAGGGGGTGCATTGAGGAAACCGCCGCGGGCGCCGCCTCGCGCAGCAGCACCACCACGGTAAAATCCGCGGGGAGCTGCGGCCATGCGGTTTTTTGTATGTAAGAGGGAAGCTCCGCCTCAACTGCCGCGATCACACGGTCAGCAAGCGCCCTGTCCGTCGAGGTGGAGGTAACGGTAAAAGACGTGCCGTCAGGTGCTGCGGTCAGCATCCCTCTCAGCTCTTCGCGCGAGAGCGCTTGCAGGTGCTCCTCGATCATCGCATCAAGAAACCCATCACCGTTTATCGCCACACCCGCATATTCCTTGGCAAGCGTGCTGACCACCGCCAGCTGGGAGGAGGTGAGCCCGTTTAGCTCCAAAAACTCCTCGGATTGCAGATTGCGCACGTAAAAGGTGGCAGTAGCACTGTATTTTTCAGGGAGCAGCGCCCACACCGAAAAGCACGTGAGAGCGCAAAGGAGCACAGCTAAGAGGATCGGCACGATCCTTTTTTTTAAAACCGTGAAAAGATCGGATACCGTAAGATATGAGGTTTTCAAGTGCCCTCCTTTCCGCCATAAGCTGCTTTCGATACGCCATTATTATACCACACAGGTGCAGCCTTTTCAAGCCCCTTATCTGATTTTAGGGCCACTTGCAAATTTTATCAGCGCTTCTGACCTCGTTTTACTTGCAAAAAAGCGCGATTTATGCTACAATGATAAAAATGAAACGCGCACTATAAAATAAAAGGGAGTGACACTATGGCACAGTGGCTTGACGCGGTGTTTAAGAGCATTGACCTTACGGTCTTTGAGGCAATGCACCGACTGGCTGTTCTTGCGGGTGAGAGCGCGGGCAGCGAGATCACCTCGTTTCTCACACACCTGATGCACCTTATCAGCTTTTTTGCGCACGATGGACTTTGTATGTTTGCCCTTGGCGCGATCTTAATGCTCTTTAAGCGCACGCGCAAAATGGGCGCTTGCGTCTTTCTTGCCGTATGCTGCGGCGGCATCATCACCAATCTCACACTAAAGCCACTGGTCGGACGAATGCGACCGTACGCCAATTTTGAGCATCTTGCAAAAACCGTGGAGCAATGGTGGATCGCCGTGGGCGAAGCACGCAAGGGAGAGGGCTTGTTCACCTCCTTCCCCTCAGGACACACTACCTCCGCCACGGCGGCAATGCTTGGGCTGTTTCTTATGAGCAAACACAAAAAATTTACCTTTCCGGTTCTCCTTTTTCCGCTTTTGATGGGCGCTTCTCGTATTTATTTGATGGTGCACTACCCCTCTGACGTGCTTGCAGGGCTTGTGGCGGGCACGCTTGGAGCTATCGGTGCGTATTTTCTCACCAAATTTATCTTTATCAAGCTTGAGAAGCACGGGGACAAAAGGCTTTGCCGTTTCTTCCTTATGTTTGATCTTATCGCGTCCGTTAAGGCGCTAAAAAGGAAGGACGCGCAATAAAAGCGCCTTGAGGGATCGCCACGTTTTGTCGCAGCTCCCACGCTGCCACTTGCACACGCTCCACGTATATGATACAATATACAAGGGCTTCTCTCATTCTTAAAATTCCCTGAAACGGAGGAACAGTATGTTTTGGGTCGCCGGTATCTATAATCTTTTTGAAAACGGGCTGCTCCGTGCTATCAGAGCCGATGCCAACCTCGGTGAGGTGGGCGATGCCGTGCTCACGGGCTGCGGTTTTTTGGCTGTAGTGCTTATCTCGTATCTGCTTGGCAGCATCAACTGGGCGTTGGTGATCTCTAAGTTCATCTATCACGAGGACGTGCGCGAGCACGGAAGCGGCAATGCGGGCACCACCAACGTGCTGCGCACCTACGGTAAGCTGGCAGCCGCACTCACCTTTCTTGGTGACGGCATCAAGGGCGTGCTCTCCATCGTGATTGCCTGTGCCATCTTCGGCTATCCCATGGCAGGGTGGACAGAGGGCGGTGCGGTGGCTTACGATCCCTACTACACGCATTTGGTCACAGCCGCATATCTTGCCGCCTTCTTTGCCGTGATCGGTCATATCTTCCCCATCTTTGCCAAATTCCGCGGCGGAAAGGGCTTTGCCACCTTTTTGCTCTCCGCACTTGCACTTAATCCTGTCATCGGGCTCTTGCTGGTCGCTATATTTTTGATCCTGGTGCTGGGCACGCACTTCGTGTCCCTTGGCTCTATCGTCACCGCCGCGCTTTACCCTGTGATCCTGCATTCCTTTGATCAGGCGTACACACGGTATGGCATCAGCTCCTTATTTGCGTTTTTTATCGCCGCATTGGTTGCGTGGAGTCACCGCGCAAATATCAAGCGCCTGCTTGACCACACGGAGCGCAAGACCTACTTTTTCAAGAAAAAAACCGAGGGTGACAGCACCACTCACCAAAAGGAAAAGGAATAATCATGAAGCATACCACCGACCTTGCCTCTCTTTGCCACTTGGCGGCAAGCGGGGAGGCACTTAAAAAAGCGGTATTTACCGGCGCGCTTGACAGCCTTGTCCTGCGCGCCGTTGGCACGCTTTGCCGCGTAAAAGGCAAGCCGTGCATCCAAATAGAAACCTTTTATGCCGATGGCAAGGCGCGCCACGAAAATCTGCCGCTTGACAAGGCTGGCGAAGCACGACTTGCTGATATTGCCGACGGCTTTTCCCGCGTTCACGTGCTGACCACCGCAGGCGACGCAGAGCTTCGTACCAACAAAAAGGGGAGCGTGGTGTTGCTTGGCGCGGATAAGCTGCGCCGCAGGCTCGAGGCGGGGTGCGCCACCGCCGTTGCAGTTATTGGTAACGATAAGGTAAAAAAGCGGATCCTTTCGGGTGATGAGCCCTTTTTAAAGCTCCTTGGCGTCAGCGACGAAAACGGACGCGTATTTGATAAAAAGGGCGCAAAATTCCGCCAGATCAACCGCTTTCTTGAGCTGGTGCGGGATACCCTTCCCCACCTGCCGAAGGACGAGATCCGCATTTGCGACCTTTGCTGCGGCAAGAGCTACCTATCCTTTGCGGTATACCACTATTTTACAAACGTGCTGGGGCTGCGCGTTTCTATGACGGGCGTGGATCTGAAGCCCGATGTCATTGCCTACTGCTCTAAGGTCGCACAGCAGCTTGATTTTAAAGGACTCTCCTTTGTATGCGGCGACGTTGCTGCATACGAGAGCCCACAGCCGCCTCAGCTGGTGGTGTCGCTCCACGCGTGTGATACCGCAACGGATCTGGTGCTTGAAAAGGCACTTTCGTGGGGGACACGGGTGATCCTGTCAACCCCCTGCTGCCACCACGAGCTGAACCATAAGCTTAACTGCCCTGCCCTGTCGTTTGTTTGCGAGCACGCAATGCTGCGGCAAAAGCTTTGCGATGCCGCAACCGATGCCCTGCGCCTGAAGCTGCTTGAAGCAAACGGGTACCGCGTCGGGGCGCTTGAGCTGATCGACCCCGAGGATACACCGAAAAACGTGATGCTTCGCGCCATTTTGCGAAGCAAGCGCGACCGTGCCGCCGAGGAAAAGGCACTTGCCGAATACCGTGCCGCGCGCGCCTTTTTGCTGGGAGGTGACGCATAATGGACGTACGCCGTGTGCTCAGCTACGTGCGTCGCGCGTGCGAGGATTACGATATGATAAAGCCGCACGACCGCATTGCCGTGGGGGTTTCGGGCGGGAAGGACAGCCTGACCCTTCTTTGTGCGCTTGCCGAAATGCGCCGCTTTTACCCGAACCCTTACGAGGTGGTTGCCATCACGGTTGATATGGGCTTCCCCAATACTGATTTTTCCGCCATAGCGGACCTTTGCCGTACGCTTGACGTGCCCTACCACGTGATCAAAACCGACATATATGACATTATCTTCAATATAAGGAAGGAAAAAAGCCCCTGCGCGCTGTGCTCCAAAATGCGCCGCGGGGCGCTCCATAACGCCGCCAGAGACCTTGACTGCCGCGTGGTGGCATTGGGGCACCATTATGACGACGTGGTGGATACCTTTATGCTCAATCTCTTTTACGAAGGGCGCGTCGGGTGCTTCCAGCCCGTGACAGATCTGTCGCGCGTGGGCGTGCGGGTCATTCGCCCTCTCATCTACCTGCCCGAGCGACAGGTGCGCACCTTTGTTTCAAAGGAAGCACTCCCCGTGGTAAGCTCCGCCTGCCCCGCCGACGGAAATACCGAGCGCACCGAGATGAACCGCCTGATCAACGATCTTGACCGCAAAAGCCCCGGGCTTCGCCACCGCATTTTTGGCGCGATGCAGCGTGCCGACGTTGATGGCTTCGCGCCCCTGCCGCCAAGACCCAAAAAGAGCCGCGCCCCCAAACAAGAAAATGACTAAAAGTTAAAAACAGCCGCTTTATCACCCTTAGGATGACAAAGCGGCTTTGTTTGTTTTCATCTTCTTCCAAATGCCTCTGCGACGATCCGCACACCCAGCGAAAATCCACTGATAAATGCTTCCTCGCACCCAATGCTTTGCAACTCGTCATGGCAATCCTTGTACTTTTCCAAGATTGTCTTTCCCTTGACGCCCAATTCATTTTCAAGCTCTGCCTTGTGACGTTCGAGCAATCCTACCAGTTCCCTCGCCTCGTTCTCTCTTTCCCATTTTTCTCCCCACGGGGCTAACTCACCGTTCCACAATTCCTTCAACGTGTCTTTCATACATTTCACCTCATGTTCAATTGGACATACCAATTATAATATCCAAATGGATATTTGTCAATACCCAAACAGATATTAAATGATAGAATAAATAAAAAAGATATGTGGGAGAGACGGTCGTGAAATATTATCAACGCTTACGCGATTTGCGGGAAGATCACGAAATTACACAAAAGGAAATTGCACAACTGCTAAAAACAACACAGCCCCAATACGCCAGATACGAAACAGGCGAGCGCGAATTGCCTATGCATCACTTCACAACGTTGGCAAAATATTACAATGTGTCACTTGATTATTTAGCGGGCTTGATAAACACACCCAAAACGTTAGACGGCAGCCCTTATACCTTAAAAAAGTCAAAATAATCCTTTATCGATAATTGAAAAGCCTCTGAGGCGCTATCCTCGACCGCGCCGAGTGCATTGATGTGCCTGAGGTGGGGATAGTGTACATTTGCACATAATAACACAAAAATCGAACTTTTTTACAAATTCCCCTTGACAAGTGTCACTTTTTGTGCTAAAGTGTCCTTATTCCCAGTGAAGGTGTCGGAAGCAAAGCGACCGACATTGGAGGTGGTTCCGGAGAATCTCGCAAGAGTGCCGAAGGTGCAAGGTGGCGTGCCGCCGAATCTCTCAGGCAAAAGGACGGAACAGGCACTTGGCATACTATTTTTGTCTGTCGTTTTTTATTTTTTGGGCTGCTTTCCACACTCCGCGGGAAGGCAGTTTTATTTTTTACTTGGAGGTATCAAAAATGCAAGAGGCATTACTCAAGGTGGTTGCGACCATCAACTCTTATCTGACCGACTACGTGCTGATCTTCCTGCTTGTCGGTGTAGGTCTTTACTTCACCGTTCGCACCAAATTCGTGCAGGTACGTTGCTTTGGCGAGGGCATGAAAAACGTATTCGGCAAGCTTTCCCTTAAGGGCGGTTCGCAAAAGGGCGGACTTTCCTCCTTCCAGGCGCTTGCCACGGCTATTGCCGCACAGGTCGGCACGGGTAACATCGTGGGTGCGTGCGGCGCGATCCTCATCGGCGGCCCCGGCGCCATCTTCTGGATGTGGATTATCGCCTTCCTTGGTATGGCAACCATCTATGCCGAGGCGACCCTCGCGCAAAAGACCAAAAAGGTAAATGAGGACGGCACCGTTGAGGGCGGGCCCGTTTACTATATCAAAACAGCCTTTACGGGCAAGTTTGGCAAATTCCTTGCGGTGTTCTTCGCTGTAGCTACGACTCTCGCTCTTGGCTTTATGGGCTCGATGGTGCAGTCGAACTCCATCGCCGGCACGATGGGCAAGGCGTTCTCGATCGACGAGAGCTTCTACTGGATCGTAGGCATCGTTGTGGCAGCGCTTGCCGCAGTGGTATTCCTTGGCGGCGTTAACCGCCTGGCATCTGTGACCGAAAAAATGGTGCCCGTTATGGCGCTGCTTTACATCGTGGGCAGTCTTGTTGTGATCTTTGCCCGCATTCAATACGTTCCCGAAACCTTTGGTATGATCTTCAAGTATGCCTTTAACGCAAACGCCCTCATCGGCGGCAGCATCGGCTACGCACTCAAGTCTGCCATCAGCCAGGGCGCAAAGCGCGGTCTGTTTTCAAACGAAGCAGGTATGGGCTCTACCCCCCACGCACACGCACAGGCAAACGTAAAGACCGCGCACGAGCAGGGCACCACCGCTATGATCGGTGTGTTTATCGATACCTTTATCGTGCTGACCGTGACCGCACTGGTCGTGATCTCCACCCTGTATGCAGGCGGTGGCCCACTTGGCAACCCCGCCACCTACACCATGGCAGGTGCACTTGCTGCCTTCCCCAAGGCAAACCTTGCGCAAATGGCGTTTGGCACGGTGTTTGGTGACACCTTTGGTAGCATTTTCGTGGCAATTTGCCTGTTCTTCTTTGCCTTCTCGACGATCCTTTCCTGGAACTTCTTTGGCAAGATCAACTTCCAGTATCTCTTTGGCAAAAAGTACACCGTTGTTTACACCGCGATCGCCGTGGTGTTCGTATTCCTTGGCTCCATCTTCTCAAACGACCTTGTTTGGGAGCTGACCGACTTCTTTAACTATCTGATGGTACTCCCGAACGTCATCGCCCTTGTGGCGCTTGGCTCTCTGGTGGTCACCGCCGTAAAGGAGGGCAAGGCAGAAAAGGAAGCCGCACGCGTATCCGCCGCTGTTGCCGCGGAAAAGGACGCAGAATAATTGCTTCAAAAAACGAGAGGCGCTTGCCTCTCGTTTTTTATAAAATTCCATCGAAAAACTTGTCAATCTCGAATTTTTATGCTATAATGAGAATACAACATAAAAGGAGGTCTTTCTTATGTTAAAAAAGCTTTGGCCCACACCCTTTAAGATCAAAAAAGGCAGTCTTAGCTCCTTCCTGGTGCAGCTGATCGTATTTCTGCTCGTTGTTGCTGTATTCAGCATTTTGATGGGCGTTCTTTCGGGTGTACCCATCGTCGGGATCGTATTCAAGATCGTTGGTGCGCTGATGGACATTTATGCCGTCGTTGGCATCGTGCTTTGTATTCTTTGCTTCCTTGGCATACTGTAAACCGTCAAAAACAAAAAGCGCCTTAGCGTGTTATCCTTAACGGAGAACACGCTAAAACTAAGTTTGCCCCAAGGGGCAAGTGAAGTTTACTTCACTTGTGCGTAGCACAAGCTTCACTGCAACGCAACTTCACTTTCGCGTCAACGGAAATTCACAGGCAGAAAAAGAGATAACATTTCGGCTACGAACCGATTTGTTATCTCTTTGTGTCGTTATAAGGGTTTGGGCTTAGCCCATACTGCATTTGTCTGGACAAATGCGATGCTCGCACTTAGCAGTGTTTTTAAATTCTCCGCTAAGAACATCACGCCTTCGGGCGCTTTTTGTTTTTTGTGTAGGGCTTCAGTCGTCAGACTCTTGACAAATTAAACTTTGAGCGTTATAATTGCATCATATGGTATTATGGGGAGTGTTTTTTGCGCACCCCGAAGTTTACTTGGAAAGGTTGGAGCGCCATGAACAAAAACATACCCGAATTATTTGGCAATATGGTATTTAATGAAGAGGTCATGCGTCAGCGCCTGCCCCGCGAGGTGTCAAAATCGCTGATCACAACGATGGAGGAGGGCAAGGAGATCGACCCCTCTATTGCCGACGTCGTTGCCAACGCCATGAAGGACTGGGCGATCGAAAAGGGTGCAACGCACTACACGCACTGGTTCCAGCCTTTGACAGGGGTGACCGCTGAAAAGCACGATTCCTTTATTGCCCCCGCCCCCGGCGGTCAGGTCATTATGGAGTTTTCGGGCAAATGCCTTATCAAGGGTGAGCCGGATGCCTCCTCCTTCCCCTCGGGGGGGCTTCGCGCCACCTTTGAGGCGCGTGGCTACACTGCGTGGGATCCTGCATCGTACGCCTTTGTGAAGGACGGCACGCTTTACATTCCCACCGCATTTTGCTCCTACACGGGCGAGGCACTTGATGCCAAGACCCCGCTTTTGCGCTCTATCGACGCCATCTCAAATCAGGGCATGCGTATTTTGCGCCTTTTCGGTGATACCACCGCAAAGCGCCTGACCACCACGGTGGGTGCGGAGCAGGAGTATTTTATCATCGACAAAAAAATGTATGAGCGCCGCAAGGACCTCATCTACACGGGGCGCACTCTTTTTGGCGCACCCGCGCCCAAGGGTCAGGAGCTTGAGGACCATTATTTTGGCCCGCTTAAGCCCCGCATCGCTGCCTTTATGGCAGAGCTTGACGAGGAGCTATGGCGGCTTGGTATCCTCTCAAAGACCAAGCATAACGAGGCAGCCCCCGCACAGCACGAGCTTGCCCCCATCTTTACCACCACCAATATGTCAGTTGACCAAAACCTGCTGATCATGAATTATATGAAGCGCATTGCCGAAAAGCACGGTCTTGTTTGCCTTCTGCACGAAAAGCCCTTTGCGGGCGTCAGCGGGTCGGGCAAGCACAACAACTGGTCGGTTGGCACGGACACGGGCAAAAATCTTTTTAAGCCCGGTAAAACGCCTGCTGAAAACAAGCAATTTCTTTTGATGCTTGCCGCCGTGGTAAAGGCGGTAGACGACTACCAGGATCTTTTGCGCGTTTCTGTTGCTCACGCGGGCAATGATCACCGCCTTGGCGCCTCCGAGGCACCTCCTGCCATCATCTCCATGTTCATTGGCGACGAGCTTGAGGCAGTGGTAGATTCCATCATTAGCGGCACGCATTTCAAGGGCACCGCGCGCGGAAAAATGAACCTTGGTATCCCCTCTGTTCCTACCTTTACCAAGGACACCTCTGACCGCAACCGCACCTCCCCCTTTGCCTTTACAGGCAACAAATTTGAATTCCGTATGCTCGGCTCATCGCAAAACATCTCAATGCCGAACGTGGTGCTCAACACCGCCGTGGCAGAAAGCTTCCGCCAGTTTGCCGACGTGCTTGAGAGCGCCGAGGATCTTGATAAAGCGCTTGCCAAGCTCATCAAAGATACCTTTACCCGTCACCGCCGCATTCTCTTTAACGGGAACGGTTATTCAACGGATTGGGAGGAGGAAGCGCACCGCCGCGGGCTTTCCAATCTCAAAACAGCGCCCGATGCCTTTAAAACCTTTACCAGTGAAAAAAATGTGGCTCTTTTCGCAAGACACGGCGTGATGAGCGAGGTAGAGATGCGATCCCGTGAGGAGATCCTCTATGAAAACTATGCAAAGGTCATCAACATTGAGGCTAAAACCATGATCGAGATGGCGGGCAGGGAGATCATTCCCGCAGTTACCGCATATGTCAAGGACGTGGCAAAGGCGGCAGCCGCTGCCACCGCAGTAGTCCCCTCTGCAGACGTCACCGCCGAGATCGATACCGTAACGCGACTTTCCCTGCTAATAGGGAAGGCATATAAGACGCTTGCCACCCTGCGCGAGGCAGACGATGCGGCAAAGCAGCAGGAAACAGGCGAGCCGATGGCAAGCTACTTCCTCACCCACGTGATCCCCGTGATGCGCGATCTGCGCGAAACAGTGGACGAAATGGAGACCCTCACCGCCACTCACTACTGGCCAATGCCCAACTACGGTGATCTCTTGTTTAGCATTTGATCGATTGTCTGGTGTTAGATCTTTAAAGTCCCTGTGCAAATTAAAATCGACTTAGTGCCTTTTTAAACAAAAAGAAAAAAACTTAGCGTAAGAAAGCCGCGCCCTCGGCAAAAGACGAGGGCGCGGTTGTTTTATGCTATGCCACTACCCTTTTGGGGACATTCAAAGGGTTTCAAGGCAGGCGTTTCACGCTTGCTTCTTAGGGTCATCCTGAGCGAGCACTACCTCACCGCTCCCTCTTGTTTGTCGCCCTTTCGGCTTTTATAAAATCACACAAAAAAACAAAAAACTCATCTGCCGACCTCCGCTGGAGAGTGTTGCACATTTTCCGTAGCACCAAGCTTCTCCCGCAATCGACGTCGCGTACAGGAAGCAACCGCACTTCTTGATCGCTACACCGTCCCCAGGAAAATTCGGGCCAAAAACCCACCCCGGCGTGTGCCGCGATCAACTTTTTAACCGATGCGGGATTATCGCTCTCAAATCCCACGTGCGGCACAAAGCCCGCCTGCAAGCAAAAACGGTCACAGATCCCGCGAAACTGGCGTGAGCCTGCAAGACAAATGAAATTCTCCTGTGCCACACAGGAAAGATCAATTTCCTGCATTTCCCCATATTTTCCGTTATCGGAGACGGCTAAAAAAATGCGCTCGTCAAATATACAGTCACAGGCATCCCCCTTCTCCATCGCGCGAGATGCAGTAGTGATGAGAATATCGCAATCCGTTTCGGCAGGGCTTTGTAAAAGCCTAAAATGAACATCCTTGTGCGCCTTTTGATACGCAACAATAGCTTCCGTAACAAGGGACGTCGCCGCCAGCACATTCAGTCGAATGGTTGCCGTCTCGTGTGCCCAAAGCTCCTTTAACTCAAGTGGTAGCCGTGTAATGGCAGAAAGCGGCGCGCGGACGCGCTCCAAAAGATACGTCCCGTAGGTGGTCAGCGAAAGTCGGCGACGTTCTCGATTAAACAGAGGAACGCCAAGCTCGCGTTCCAGTCGGCTGATTGCTTGCGATAATGCAGGCTGTGCCACGTGTAAGTGCTCTGCGGTACGTGTCATATGCAGACTTTCTGCCACGGCAACAAAATATTGCAGTTGTGTCAGTTCCATATCATAACTTCCTATTATTAATTCAATAATTATTATATATTTGACATTATCTTTTGTCAAGTGTATACTGTGAATAAAAGAAAAATTTTTGGAGGTCATCAAAATGAGTGAATTTTTTGAAACCGTTATGCTCATCTGCTTTGGACTATCGTGGCCGATCTCGCTTTTAAAGAGCCTGCGGGCAAAAAGCGCCAGATCGACCAGCATTGCCTTTATGTGCCTCATTCTCACAGGCTACGCCGCGGGTATTGCAGCAAAAGTGATGACCTCGGGCTGCAACTACGTGTTTTACGTTTACATTTTCAATGTTGTTATGGTTTGCGCGAACCTGGCTGTCACACTGTACAACCGCGCAAAGGATCGAGCGAAAAGAATGACAACGGTAACAAAAGCAGGTCTTGAAAAGTCACACCGTCCAAAAAAGAAGGTTGCGAACGCACATTAAAAAAGAACGCAGATGCCCTGCGTTCTTTTTTAATTTTTAAGCGACATTTTCCATAAACAGATCTTAATTTTCCAATTTTTGATATAGATTTTCCAAATTACTGAGAAATGATCTCCATAGACTCGATAATAACAGGTTCCACAGGCACGTCCTGCATATACCAACCGTAGCTGCCTGTCCGAACACCCGCGATCTTGTCGATCACCTCGTCGCCCTCGATCACCTTACCAAAGCCTGCGTACTGCCCATCAAGGTGCGGTGCGTTCTCGTGCATGACAAAAAATTGCGAGGAAGCAGAGTTGGGGTCGCTTGTGCGCGCCATAGAAAGCACGCCGCGCGTGTGCTTGAGGGTGTTGGTGCGGCAGCCGTTTGCGGCAAATTCGCCTTTAATGGCATCACATTCCTTGTGCTCCATATCGGGCGTGTAGCCGCCGCCCTGTAGCATAAAGCCCGCGATCACGCGGTGAAAAATAAGTCCCTCAAAGAATTTCTTTTCAATCAACGAAAGAAAATTGGCAACCGTAAGCGGTGCCATTTCGGGATAAAGCTCGGCAGTCATCGTGCCATAGTCCTTTACGTGGATCTTAATTACAGGATGGTTCATTTACTATTCCTCTTTCTTTTAATTTTAAATGTATTTAAAGCATTTTAAGGTCTACGGTAGCGCCCGCAGCGATGCGAACGGGAGCTGTATCCACCGAGATCCACACGTCGGTGGCGGTTGGATTATGCACCACGGTGCGGTCAGCGGTAAATTTAAGCGAGCGAAGCGCCATGATGTAATCGTAAATTTCGATGTTGGTGGCGTACCATATATCAGGATCGCCCCCCGCCTCGGCACAAAAACGTTCAATATGCTCCCAGTTATTCTTTCTGTCAAACTCATAGCTGTGTCCCCACACGTAGAAAAGCGGCATGGAGAGCTTTGGAAACTCCTTAAAGCTTTTTAGCAGCTCGAAGAGCCTTGGGTTGTCGTGATGGCACGTGGGGTGCCAAGCGAGAAAATCCTCGGGGATACCAAACCTTTCGGTTGCTTTCGTGGTGCGCGAATACTCTATGCCAAGCACACGAAGTGCATGTATCACCTCAGGGGTGTACGCACCGTACGGATAAGACATACCGCGCACGGGATAGTTGCAAAGCGCCTCCAGATTTTTGCGATCCTCCATTACCTCAAAAACAAGCTCCTCGCTTGGCACTTTGGTAAGATGCGGATGCGTGAGCGTGTGCACCGAGATCTCGTGAAAGGCAAATTTGTCACGCACGTCCTCAGGGGTCAGGTGTTTTTCTTTGCCAAAGTTTCCGGAATTGAGATGAAAGGTGCCGCGTATGCCGTGTAAATCAAAAATTTGAGCCAGGCGCAAATTAAAATTATGGCTATCGTCATAGCTCATCGTAAGCGCCTTTTTCTTACCGTCCTTATAGTAGCCGAATTTAACCCTCATTGTCCCTCTCCTTCATTATCATTTGCGTAGGCAAGCGCGAACAGTGCCTCTGCGCGTGCCTCTTGCGCTGTAAGATACAAATATCCAAACAGCACTTCCATCCCCGTGGCGCTTCGGTACTGTGTCACCGTAGCGTTTTTCGGTGTGTTGGTGTGCCCGATATTTCTGCCACGGCGGAAATATGCCGCCTCCTCCTCGCTAAGATGGGGGAGCAGCCGTTCCATCGCCGCCGCCTGTGCCTGCGCAGTGACAAATTCCTTTGCGTGAGCGTTCAGTGTCTTTGAGGAGGAATAGCCACATCCGACAAGCCGCCCTCGCGCCAAAAGCTCGATCACGCTATCTCCAAGATAAGCAAGTGCCGCCGTGCTGACGGTGCGCAAGTCGATATCCATAGTCATCCCCCCTTTCAGTCTTATTTAAAGTATACACTCCCACGCCCCCCTTGTCAAGCAACACCTGTCATTTTTAGAGTCTTTGCAAAGAAAAAAACGGGGCGACATAAGCCTGTCGACCCGCCTGTTTATTCCATATCATTGATCCCTCAAGCCCAGCAAATAGTCTACAGACACCGCATAAAATTCCGCCAAAGCGATCAAAGCGCCACTGGGTATGTCAAGCGCACCACTTTCATAGCGAGAATACGTTGGTTGACTAACGTGCAGCATTTTTGCAACGTCGGCTTGGCTCAGATCACGGTCCTCACGCAGATCGCGAATCCTTCTATACATAAAGCATCACCCCAAGCCATCATACATTATGCAGAAAGTGCATATTGACATTTATGCAAAAATCGCATAAAATATGCTTGAGGTGATAAAATTGAGATATAGCACTGCCACATTTATAGGACATGGTGATCTGCCGACTTGCAATATTGCACTGATTGAAAAGCACGTTGAAATTTTGATTGCGGAATATGGCTGTCGACTATTCTTATTGGGTGGAATGGGAAGATTTGATATGGCGTGCGCTTACGTCGTGCGGAAATTAAAAAGAAAATATCCACACGTACAAGCTCATTTGGTAATTCCTTATCTTTCTTTTAGCATTGCCGATCCCTTATATTATGATGAGATCATTTTCCCCGAGGAGTTGGAGGGATTATACTATAAGAGAAGCATCTTAGAAAGAAACCGATATCTTGTAGACCATGCAGAAATCGCACTCTGCTACGTGGATCACTGTTGGGGAGGCGCATACAAGACCTATCAATATGCTAAAAAAAAGAATCTTCCCTTGATAGAGCTTTCCCGCATAAAAAACGGGGCGACATAAGCCTGTCGACCCGTTTTAAAAATTATAGCATTACGTGTGTAAAGCTTTCACCCGTAAGCAGGCGTGCTTCCCGCGTGTGGCAGGTAAAGAGCAGGCACTGTGCGCCGCCGCGACACATCTCGCCAAGCAAAAAGAGCAATTCTCTTGCACGTTTGTCATCAAGGTGCGCCGCCACCTCATCAAGCAAAAGCGGCAACGGCTCCTTGGTAATGAGAGAAATGAGCCCAACACGGAGCGAAAAATACGCCGCATCGCGGCAGCCCGTGCTAAAATGAGAAAGCGGGAAATCCCCCTCGGACGTCTTTACATAAACGCCGAAGCGATCATCCACGCAAAGCGTTTGGTGCGCACCGTGCGTTAATCTTTCAAAGATTACAGATGCCTCTTTTGCCAGCGCAGGCATCACGCTCGAGCGTAGCTCCTCATCCGCTTCAAGGAGAGCCTCACTTGCCATTTTGACAGCCGCAAGCTGCTCTCGCGCCTCGCTAAGTGCCGCCGCAGCCTCCTGCTTTCTTTCTTTTAAAACGGCAGGATCGGTGAAAACTGCCATCAGCGCGCTTTCCTCACGCGCAGTCGCATTCCGCTTTTCCTCAATGCCGCGTGCCGTTTCCCGCAAAAAAGCAAGCCTTCTTTCCAGCTCCGCCGTATCCGTAGCAGGAGTCATTAGGCGCGCACGTGCCGCACGCAGCTCCGCCTCCCCTTCTGTATCCAGCCCGTTTTCGAGTGCCGTTCTCGCGCTTTTCGCGTTTTCGTACCGCAAGCGCTCCTCAAGAAACGCTTTTTGCACGGCAGTGGTACAGTTAGAAAGGAGCGTGAGATACTCCTCAGCAGTGGCGTGCGAGGTACAATTCTGTATCGCTCCCATTTCCTCAAATGCCGCCTGCAATTCCAAAAAAACGTCCCTCTCGCGCGAAACGGCATCGCGATACAGCTGCTTACTGCTCTCAAGTGCTGCTGCCGCATCCGCGCGGGCTCTTTCCTCGCTTACATACTGCGACAAAAAGGCGCGAAGCATCGCGGGAGACTGAAGTCCCATTCTTTGGTAAAAAACGCGCTCATCCCCCGCAATACGCCGCCGACGGAAAAAAAGCACCCCGGCAAATGCCAACGGTATCGCACCCACCGCAAACAAGACGGGCACGAAAAAGCCCCCTACGGCAAAAGCAAGTGCAAGGACGAAAAATACCACGGCAAAAATGGTGTTGTTACGCTTTTTCGCCGCATATTCCGCAGCACGGTATGTAATTTCCGTGTCACCGCCGTTTTCCTTAACGTAGCTTGCAGCAGCACCACGCGGGTGGCATGCCGCTTCCCTCCCCGCAAGCTCCAGCTCACCCCCGCGCAGTGCGACGTTACTCACCGCAATGGCGTGGCGGTGCAGCACCTCACGCGCTTTGGAGATAAGCTCCGCCGGTGGGGCGTTGGTAGCCCCTGTATCCTCGCACCTTTGAAAGGCTACTAAGGCGTCCTGCTCGGTTTTTTTCGCCTGATGCCACGCGTCGTACCGCGCAAGCTGTACGTCAAGCCTTGCCGCACGCAGCATTTCCTCGGTCTCTTTCAGCTCGCGTGCCTTATCCTGTGCCTGTACGCTAAGGTGTGACGCGGCGGTGCGCAGCTCACGCAGTCGCTGTGAAGTATCCATTGCGTCAAGCAACGCCTCGTCAAGGCGCGCCACCTCGTCCTCCAGCTCTGCGATCTTGCCACCGCGTCCACGAATGTGTTGCAGTGAACGGCGCGCATCATAAAGGATCTTCTTTGCATTATCAAGCCGCGCACCACCCTCACCGGAGAATAGCATTTCTCCAACAAGATCACCCGTAGTGGGTGCTGCAACCGCATCGATCTCAGACTGTCTTACACAAACGCTGCTCTGATACAGCTGGGCGGGTATCCCCAAAAAATACTCTCCCGCCGACATGCCCGCAAGTGCCACGGGCGTACCGTCCTTTTTTGTAGCACGCACCTTTTCCACAGGCACCTCACGGCCGCCTGTGGTGTGTAGAATATACTCGCGAAAAAGCACGTATTCCCCATCGGCTGTGGAAAAGCTCACACTGCCCGCCGCGCGGTGGGTCTTGCGCGAAACGCGCTTATAGCGCTCGTCACCCTCCTCCCCGCCGCGGCGCGGAAATCCGTAAAACAGGAAGCGGATCAGTGCCTCTATGGTGCTCTTGCCGCTTTCGTTTTCTCCCTCGATCACGTTCAGCCCCTCGCCAAAGGTAAACCTACGGTGCTCAAAAAGCCCGAATTCCTCGGCATAAAGCTCGATCAATCTCATAAGATCTCCCTCCCACTCAGTGCCGCAAAGCCAAATCGAAGTGCCTTGGTGGCAAGCTCGCGCTCGGCGGGATCCTGGCTGTGAAGACGCTTCTCCATGGCACGGTAAAACGCACCGCGAAGCCCCCGGTCCTTTTCAAGATAATCGGCATCGTAAAGTGGCATTGTGCCGTCACGGATCTCAAGTAGCGCCAGCTCCTCACCAAGACGAGAGAGCGCCACGATGTCGGGCGTGCACCCCTCGCTGACCTCTCCTGAAAGGAGGAGCCGCAGTGCTGTGCCCTGCGGGAAATTCTCCTCCTTTAAAAATTCCGCCACACGCGCGCGCAACGCCTCGCCACTCGGCATACCCGTGCAATCAAGGGTGCGGATCTCAAAGCAATCACCCTCCACCTCAAGTGGCGTTATCTTAACCCGTGCGCCCTCTATTTCCACAAAATTGGCACGCCCCCTGCCCGTTTCGTCAAAGCCGCGTCCTGTCAAAAATCCGCTGTATGCCGCCAGCGTATCGCCAAAGCGGCGCGCCTCGGGGGGATTGTGGACGTGACCAAGCGCGGCATAAGAGAAGCCCGATGCCACAAGCGCCCCCGATGCAATAGGCGCATAGGGAGAAAGGGGTGAGAGGAGATCGGCGTGGGCAAGGAGAATGCTTGTCCCTGCAAGCAAAAGCTCGTCGCGCCGCGGAAGTGCGGGAGCATCATGCGTTTCATCTGTAAAGGCATAGCCGTACACTACGGTGTCAAGTGTCGGAAAACACACGTGTGTGACGGCGCTTTCGCGAAACAAATGAACGTTTTTGGGAAGCGGGACGCTATCCCAAAAGCCTCCCTCGCGGTAATAATCGTGATTTCCCGGTACGATCGCCGTTGGCAGTGCGCTATTTTCGAGCAAGAAAAAAAAGCGTCGCACGGCATCCGCGTCGGGCGTTTGCGTGTCGAAGCAATCTCCCGCAAAGAGCAGCATCTGCACACCCATCTCCTTTGCCCTACCGACCGTTTTTTCAAGCGTCTCAAATTGTCGTGCACGCCGCGTGGCTGCTGCACGGGGCGAAAAAGCGGAAAAGGCACTGCAAAGGTGCAGATCTCCCAAATGCAAAAGCTTAAGCACAAGCCGTCCTCCTTTCATAACAGATACTATATTATAAGAATACCATATTTTTGTCAAACGCGCAAGATGCATTTTTGCCTATTGATTTTATGGCGCGTTCGTGGTAAAATAAGACAAAGGGGAAGCTTTTAAGCTCTTGGCTTGCCACCCCAAAATCAACAAAAAACAAAAGGGAGATCCTATGGAAGCCTTTTTAAGCATTCTCAAGCTGCTTGCAGGCCCTGTGGTGGGCGCTGTGATCGGCATCTTTACCAACTACATCGCCGTAAAAATGTTGTTTCGCCCGTATCGGGAGAAGCGTATTGGCAGATGGCGTGTGCCCTTTACCCCCGGCATTATCCCCCGCCGTCAGCCCGCGCTTGCCGCCGCCCTTGGGCAAATGGTAAGCGAAAAGCTGGTGCGCGAGGAGGACCTGAAGCGTGCTCTGCTCTCAGAGGAGCTGACGAACACCATCACAAATGCCATCCTGTCGCTGCCGCCCGTGCGCGAATCGGGCAAAGCGCTGATGGGCAGCACGTATGACGTTCAGCGCGATAAGCTTCTCAATACGCTCACGGATAAGATCGTTGTCGGCATTGGCGGGATCGATCTAGTGGAGGTCTTCAAGCGTGAGGGCGCCGGCATTGCCGCAGGCGTTGCACAAAAAAACCCCTTAATGGGTATGTTTTTTAACGAGGGCACCATTGCCTCGCTCGCCACACCCCTCGCGGAGCGTGTGCTCTTTTTCCTTGAGGGCGACGGCAAGCTGAAGATCCGCGCACTTCTTGAGGCGGAAGCCTCTAAAATAGAGGAAAAGCCTATGGGTGAGATGTTTGGCGACCGTGAGAGCATGAAGCCCCTTATCGCCTCTGTCTATCGCCGCCTGGTAAGCGAGCACGCAGACAACATCGCAAAGCGCTTTCATATTGCTGAGATCGTGGAAAAACGAGTCTGTGCGATGCCGCCTGAGGATCTTGAAAAGCTGATCCTTTCGGTGATGAAAAAGGAGCTGAGCGACGTGATCCGCCTTGGTGCGGTGCTTGGCTTCTTGATGGGCATCTTCACCACCCTGATCAATATGATCTAAATGATAAACGCCCCGTCACTCGCGTGGGTCAAGCACAAACAAAAAAAGGGAAGCCGCTTCATCAGCAAAAGGGTGATGAAGCGGCTTTTTTTATATTATTTTCCCGTTACGTACACACGGTTGGTAGGTATCCCAAGCATAGTGGAAACAAGGTCGGTGAGGGTTTCTCGCACGGCAGCACTGCCACCGCCACGGCAAACAATGCCCACACCCGACACAGATGGGGGCGAAACGGTATCAAAAAGCGCCTCCTCGCTGCTGCCGCTTCCCACCGTTGCCGGTTCCTTTTCCTTGTTGGTCACGTAAACTGCGGAATAACCGCTTTGGAACGTGACCATCACCTCACAGTCGCTAACGCCCGCAACCGCCTCGCACATCGCAGCGATCTCTTTTTCAAGGCGCTCCTCAAATGCCGCAAGCTCCGCCACGCGCACTGCCACCTCATCTCTTTCGTCGGCAATCGCTTTACCGTCGCCCGCGCCGCCAAACAAAAGCAGCAAAATACCAAGCACCGCGCCACCCACCAAAAGCGGCAGCCGTCCCTTGGTCCTTATAAAGGACAAAACGCCGTGGCTTTTTTTCTTTTCTTCACCCATCATCTGACCTCCGTTTCACAATTCAACAACTCCGCGAGCTCCCCCTCAAGCACATCGGGATCGCACAAAAGCGCCTTGCCCGACAAAAAGACCTCCACGCGCAAAAGGTTACCCCCGTCATCCATGGTTATCTTAATATGCCCATCCTCCGCGTCGATCCCATGCTCCTTTAAAAGCCACACGTAAAGCCCCTCCCTTAGATCCCGTTCACTTCCCGCGATCACCGCCTTTGAAAAGATCTCCTCATACCCTACCGCAGTGTCCTCTACGCTATCGCCGACCAGATCCTCCAGCCGAACGGTGGGGTCACTTCCCAAAAAGGATACAAAAGGACGAAGCAGCAATAAGAGCACCGCAAGGGATACCAGCACGCGCAAAACGCCCTTTGTTCCCCTGCCCTCGTCATGTGGCAACAACAGCTCAGCAAGCGCCGCCGCGAGGCAAACGCCAAATAGACCAAGCACCGTTTTCCCCACACCGTCACCCCCCTATTGCCGCCGCTGAGTGGGCAAAAAGCGTAAGGGAAAACACAGTCATCACAAACAGGCACGCGATCACGGCAAGAAAATATCCCCACACGCCCGAAAGCTCCCCGAGCAATCTCTCCTCACGCGTGCAGCCAAGCAGACCCGCCACCGCACCACTAAGTAAAAAAGCAAGGCGCGTGATAAGCACGGATAAAAACGTGGGCAGAAAGACGAAAAACAAAACCAGCATTGCCCCCATACCAACCGCACCGCGCAGATACTGTACGCTGCCCGCCACCGTGCGCAAACTTTCCGAAACAGAGCCACCTACTACGGGCAAAAAGCTGCCCGCCGCAAAACGCACCGTGCGCAGTGCCAGCGTATCGCTACCCTTGGCAAGCGTTTGCTGCACTCCCAGCACAAAGCAGAGCAGCATCATAAAAAAGGAAAGACCCCACGTGAAGGTGCGTTTGATAAGGGTGGAAAGTGATTTCAGCGCACCCGTGCCCGTCACGGCATCAAGCAGTCCCAGCACCACGCAAACGCTTGCCACGGGTACCACTGCGCCGCTGCAAGCCGTTTCAAGTATGGCAAGAAAGCCACTCATCACACCGTGATTTGCCACCGCTGCGGCAACATTGCCGCCCATGGCATACAATGCGCCCATTAAGGGTATCAGTGACAGGCAAAGCGCGCGGACGGTATCAAAAAAACGCTCCATTTCACCAAATCGCTCAGCGCTCTTGCCAAACAGCATCACGGTAATGGCAAGCACCGCGACAAGCGAAATAGCCGCCCCTGTGCCGCCTTTCCCACCAAGGGCAAGTGTGCGAAAGGTTGCCGAAAGCACAAGGATCCCGCAAATTTTAGCAAGCAATGCAAGATTTTTTGCAAGCGCAACACCCGTTAAGTCTCCAACGGTGCGAAAAATGGCGGCAAGCGTTGCCTCCTCCCTCACGCTTTCGCCCACTGCCGCCATATCCTGTGAAAAAAACTCCTGCGGCAAGAGATCTGCGATCTCCTGTGGGATCTCCCCACAAAATGCTTCCCATTCCTTGCCGATCTGCTCACTTTCCGTTTCCAACCCCGTTTCGGTGCCTTGTGCCGAAACGGGTAGTAAAAAAACCAGTAGCATCGCGCACAAAGCGGCAAAAAGCACCGCACTCTTTTTCATCTTTCTTTTCATTTTAGCAAATCTCCCGCGATCCTTGTCAAATCGTCGATCAGTGGCAGAGCCAGCACCAATATCTCTAATTTTCCAAACAAAAGCACACCCTCAGCAAGCGTCCCCTCACCAAGATCCCGACAAAAAGAGGCGCTGAATTCACAGATCACCCCAACACCCACGGCGCGTAGCACCACCGAGGCAAATTCGTTCCCATCCCCTAGGGAAAAGAGGGTGGTGATCCGCGATAAGATGGGCGCGTAAAGCCCCACTGCCGCGCCAAACAGGGCAAGTGCGGTCACCAAGCGCACGGGCACAGCCGTCACGGCACGCAGCTCTCGCAGTAACAAGATCAGCATCGCGCCAAGCAATGCAATGCCCCCAACCTGTAAAATACCCATCAAAATCCAAAAATGCCGCGCACGATATCAAACAGGTTTCCGATCTCCTGCACAAGGATCAAAAGCACCACGATAAGCCCCGCCACGGTTACCAGCGTTGCCTGCTCGTCCCTGCCGCTTTTTGAAAGGATCTGTGTCGCCACCGACACCAAAATGCCAACACCCGCCACACGTAAGATGAGTCCAACGTCCATCGTTTTTTCTCCCTTTTACCACAATAATAATATCAGTGCCGCACAGAGTGCTATGGGCAACACCAACGCCATGCGCTCCCGCTTTTGAAGCTCGCCGCGCAGCGTGTCACAATAGGGGGAAAGACGCGCGACGTAGTAGTCTATACACCGCAGCTGCTCCTCACGGTATCCCGTGCCAAGCTTTTTGCTAAGTGCTGTAAGCAGGCGGCAGATCTCCTCGGAAAGATAAAGCCTCACGTCAGATAGCAACGCGGCAAGATCCTTTGGGGTGCGCTCCGTACCGCACGCAAGCAGCACGCTCCTGTCGCACTCCGAGAGGATCTGTGTAATGGGCATCGAAAAGCATTCGATCCGCACGCGGATCTCGCGCAGCAGCGCTAAAAACCCCTCTGCTTGCGCCAGCCTTTTTCTCTCAAAAGCCGCAAAGCACCTCCCTGCCAGCACGCCGCAAAAAAGAATGGCACAAGCACCAAAGCATTTAAAGATAAGCATTCGCCGCCTCCCGATCTACAGCTTTAAGGGTATAGCGAAACTCCCCGACATCGCGCCGAACACCTACGTAAGCGCCAAAGCAGCACGCCTCGTGCAAGAGCCTGATGCCGGGTCTTGCAAGCAGCTCACGCACATCTCCTGCGTGTGCTGTGGCAACAAGGGGCACACCCCCCGCGTGTGCCGCCACGATCTCCCGTGCCTCCGCAAGATCCCCGATCTCGTCACAAACGATCACCTGTGCCGCCATGGTTCTTGTTGCGATCTCAACACCCTTTCCCCGCGGATATCCCGAAAGCACGTCAAGCAAGAGGCTCTCGTCCTTTAAAAACGCGCCAAGCTCACCCCGTGTGTCCACCACCGCAACGCGCAACGAATATTCCCTCCCCGCCAGCTGCCGTGCCACGCCGCGCAGCAGCGTGGTCTTTCCCACCCCGGGCGGCGCAAAAAGCAGCACGCCGCGCGTGTAGGAAAATTCCCGAAGCAGCGCACAGATCTCGCCACCCACCGGGGGCGTTGCACGAGGCAGACGTATGGAAAACGCGCTAATACTCTCCACCCCCGTGATCCTGCCTCCCACAACAGCCGCGCGTCCGCAAACGCCAACGCGCACGCCAAAGGGCAACACCAAATATCCCTCGCTGAGCGTTTCTGCGTGCGCGTAAAGTGACCCCTTACACATTTGCAGCAGCAGCTGCTCCATCTCTTTTGCCGTAAAGACTCTCCCGAGCCTAATATTTTGCCCCGCCACCGTAACGGACGCCTGCCGTTCCCGCCGCAACCGCACCTCCTCGGGAAAAAGCCCCTCGGGCACGGCGCGCTCTAGCTCCTCTATCAGATCGGGGGGCAGTATTTCGGCAAGCGCGCGCGGCAGGAGCGCGCGCGGATTTACCACTATGCTTTCCAAATCATCGCCCCCTTTTATTTTAACTTATGCCATCGCATACACCAATAGAACCAACTTGTCCTTTTCTCGTCTGGTCTTATAAAAATATATTGTTTTGGTTATTTTTATAGTATCAGATTTGTGGTAGAATGTGTGCATTACAAGCAAGGAGTACTTTTATGACACACGATAAAAAAGTTTTGACCGTGCAGGATATCTCCTGTGTAGGGCAATGCTCCCTCACCGTGGCACTCCCCATCATTTCGGCTTGCGGGATCGAAACCGCCATTCTGCCCTCTGCGGTGCTGTCGACCCACACGGCGGGCTTTACGGGCTACACCTTCCGCGATCTTACCGACGATATCCCCGCCATTGTCGACCACTGGGAAAAGGAGCGGATCACCTTTGATGCCATTTATACGGGCTACCTTGGCAGCGCGCGCCAGATCGCACTGGTAAAGGATATGTTCGCGCGGCTTTGTGCGCCCGATTGTATGAAAATAGTAGATCCCGCCATGGCGGACGGGGGCAAGCTCTACCCCTGCTTTGACGAGGCGTATGCAAAGGAAATGGGCACGCTTTGCGGTGAGGCGGATATTGCCATCCCCAATATCACCGAGGCGGCAATAATGACGGATATGCCCTACAAGGGTGAGAGCTACGACGAGAGCTATATCCGCGCGCTGATGGAAAAGGTGCTGGGGCTTGGCGCTAACACCGTGGTGCTCACGGGCGTTAGTTACCGCGAGGGCGAGCTTGGCGTGGCAGTGCTCTCACAGGGCTACGATAAGATCTCTTACTATTTCCACGAGCGACTTGCCAAAAGCTGCCACGGCACGGGCGATATCTACGCGTCTGCATTCGTGGGCGCGCTGGTAAAGGGCAAGTCCCCCCTTGCAGCCGCCAAGATCGCCGCGGATTTTACCCTTGCGGGTATGAAGGCGACCGCGGGCGACGACACCCACTGGTACGGCACGAAATTTGAAAAGGCGTTACCCCTTCTGATCAAAGAATTGAACTGATCATAGCGAAAACGTGGCTGTGCCGACGGTGCAGCCACTTTTTCCGTTTTTCCTTGACACGCGTGCGCGCATGTGCTAAAATGTTCTCGATATCATCCGTTTGGGGGTTCGCTTATGGCAAAAATGAGATTGATGACGCAAAACCAGTGGAACTACGTTAGCAGCAATGAGATCTGGGAGGCAATGGGTCTTGACTGCTCCGCCGAGGTGCGCATGCACGGTCACGTTCAGATCCTGCGGGATCTGATGCCCGATATCGTAGGTGGGCAGGAGGTAAATATCCATATGCAGCAGTTTTTGAAATTTTACTGCATGGAAGCAGATCTCCCCTACACCATCGTTTGGGGCAATATGACGCCGCTGATCTACCGTGCAGATAAATTTGAGCTGCTCGATACCGAATATATCCTGTATCCCCTCACGGTCGAGGGCTATGAAGGAAAATGTAACGATGCAAATTCAAAGTCCCTCAACCTCGGCGTGTTCCGCGAAAAGGCAAGCGGCAAGGTGTTTATATTTGCCACCACGCACCTGTGGCATAGAAAGGAATCTAAGCGCGCAGGGTCTGACGAGGTGCGCCGCTTGCAGATCAAGCAGGCGATCGACCTGATCGACACGTATCAGAAAAAATATAACGGCTGCCCCGCAATTTTTGTGGGCGACATGAACGCCTATTACACCTCACCCGCCATTCAGTATGCGTTAAATGAGGGTGGATACCGACACGCCCACGACATTGCCACCCACTTCCGCCACGAGGGGAGGGGCTACAACAGCTGTGGCCCCAAAAGACCCGGCACGTGGCAGGATCTGCCCTTTGAAACTGCGCTTGACCATATTTTGGTAAAGGATGTCCCCGACGGAGCGATCAGCCGCTTTGACCGCTACTGCCCCGATTACTACCTTACCATTTCCGATCACGCACCCGCTTATATTGACATTGAGCTTTAAGTAAAAAAGATACGCCACAGTGCGCCCCAAAAGGGATGCGCTGTGGCGTTTTTTACTCTTTGATATTGCGCGGCTTGGTGTGTATACACCGCCCCTTTCGGGTCCATCCTGAGTGCCATCCCCGCGGGTCATCCTGAGTGCCACCCTCTTGGGTCATCCCGAGCACTTTTTATGGGTCATCCTGAGCGAGGGGAAAAAGACGGGTGTAAAAGAATCGCTGAAAACACACACTCTTGGGT
>JAZOCO010000007.1:0-12506 GCA_045596505.1 Eubacteriales bacterium | reverse complement strand
CGTTTAGCTCAATATCAAGTGCCTTTGCCGCAGCGCGTGCATAGGCGTCAAGATCCTTTGCCTTGGTCTTCAGCGTACAGCCGGGGTAATAACTGAATTTCATTTGTATATTCCCTTCTTTTGAATTAGTTTGGTAAAAGGGGCTTGCCTTGTCGAGTGGGCGGATCACCATCCCATCGGGGAAGCGCTCACACCATTTCTTCGGGGTGGAACACCTCGTCAAATTTCTCGGCAGTCAGGAAACCGAGCGCTACACACGCCTCCTTCAAGGAAATGTTTTCCTTGTATGCCTTCTTGGCGGTCTTTGCTGCGTTCTCGTAGCCGATGTAGGGGTTAAGAGCAGTGACCAGCATCAGCGAATTGTGCAGGTTGTCGTGCATCTTCTCCTTGTTGGCAACGATGCCTACGGCGCAATTGTTGTGAAAGGACACCATCGCCTCGGAAAGAAGGCGCACCGATTGCAGGAAGTTGTAGATGCAAACGGGCATAAAGACGTTCAGCTCAAAGTTGCCCTGTGAAGCCGCCATGCCGACAGCTACGTCATTGCCCATCACCTGCACGGCGACCATGGTGACAGCCTCACACTGGGTGGGGTTGACCTTACCGGGCATGATAGAGGAGCCGGGCTCGTTTTCGGGAATGCGGATCTCGCCAAGACCAAGGCGGGGGCCGGATGCAAGCCAGCGCACGTCGTTTGCGATCTTCATCATATCAGCGGCAAGCGCCTTTACGGCGCCGTGTGCAAACACCAGCTCGTCCTTTGAGGTAAGCGCGTGGAATTTGTTGGTGGCGGTACGAAAATCCTTACCGGTGATCTCGGAAACGGCTTCGGCGACCTTCACGTCAAAGCCACGGGGGGTGTTGAGACCCGTGCCAACGGCTGTGCCGCCAAGGGCAAGCTCCTTTAAGGCAGGCAGGGATGCGGCAAGCAGCTCCTTGTCGCGCTCAAGGCTGGCGCGCCAGCCCGAGATCTCCTGAGAGAAGGTGATGGGGGTCGCATCCTGCAGATGCGTTCTGCCACTCTTTACGATCCCCTCGTTTTCCTTTTCAAGGCGCAAAAACGTGCCCACAAGCAGGTCGATAGCGGGGAACAGCTTATCCTCAATGGCAGTAACTGCCGCAATGTGCATCGCGGTGGGGAAGGTGTCGTTTGAGGATTGGCTCATGTTGATATCATCGTTTGGATGACAGAGCTTCTTGCCCGCAAGCTCGTTTGCGCGGTTGGCAATGACCTCGTTTGCGTTCATGTTCGACTGCGTGCCCGAGCCGGTCTGCCAGACCACAAGCGGAAAGTGATCGTTGAGCGCGCCTGACATGACCTCGTCGCAAGCGCTGCTGATCACGGCGAGCTTTTCCGCGGTCATCTTTTCGGGCTTCAGTGCGGCGTTTGCCATGGCGGCTGCCTTTTTCAGCACACCAAAGGCACGGGTGATCTCGCGAGGCATGGTTTCGATACCAACACCGATGCGGAAATTTTCGTGGCTGCGCTCGGTCTGTGCTGCCCAGTAGCGGTCAGCAGGTACCTTGACCTCGCCCATAGAGTCGTGTTCAATGCGATATTCCATCTTCTTCCTCCTCAAAAGTGCGTCAATACACGGGCGCGCGCGTGGCTGCCCGCAAATTATCATCATATATTATATCACATACAAATTTTACGGTCAAGGGGGGCGCCCCCGAAATATCTGACAAAGTTATTGGCTTTTTTGACAAAAATTTAACAAGAAAACTGGCGATTTTCACCTTTTTCCGACAAGAATGCAAAAAAACGCACGCTTGCTTGAATTTTTTTCTGCCTTGTGGTATAATGATTTTGATTATACCGTTTCAAGGAGTTCGTATGCTGGAATTACAACACATCTGTTTTTCCGTGCCCGCATCGGGCGGCGGAAGGACCGATATTTTAAAGGATATAAGCCTAAAGATCGACGAGCGCTTTGTGGCGATCACGGGCCCTAACGGCAGTGGAAAATCCACGCTGGCAAAGATCATTGCGGGGATCGTCACGCCAACCTCGGGGCGTATTCTCCTCGACGGAGAGGATATCACCGCGCTCTCGATCACCGAGCGTGCGCGGCGTGGCATCAGCTTTGCCTTTCAGCAGCCCGTGCGCTTTAAGGGTATTACGGTAAAGGATCTCATTTCGCTTGCCGCAGGGGAGCAGCTTTCCGTTTCTGCCGCTTGCGCTTATCTTTCCGAGGTGGGGCTTTGCGCAAAGGAATATATCAACCGCGAGGTGGATGCCTCTCTTTCGGGCGGCGAGCTGAAGCGCATTGAGATCGCTGAGATCTTAGCGCGTGGCACAAGGCTTTCGGTCTTTGATGAGCCGGAGGCGGGGATCGACCTTTGGAGCTTTCAAAATCTCATCAAGGTCTTTGAAAAAATGTATGAGAAGACAAGGGGCAGTATCCTTATCATCTCGCACCAGGAGCGCATTTTGAACATTGCCGATAAGGTGGTTATGATCAAGGATGGCGAGGTCGCCGCCGAGGGCACAAAGGACGAGGTGCTTCCCGCGCTGCTCGGCACCGTGCTCGGCTGCCGCTTTACGGAGGTGAACTGAAATGAAAGCGCTTGACAGCATCAAAAAAAATCTCCTTGAGCAGGTCGCGGACATTCACGAGGTTCCCGCAGGTGCCTATTCTCTTCGCGTTGACGGCAAGCTTTACGGGAAAAGCGATTCGGAAAATATCAAGATCGTTGTCAAGGAGGATAAGCCCGGCATTGATATCTTTGTAAAGGCGGGCACGAAAAAGGAAAGCCTGCATATCCCTGTGCTTTTGGCACAGTCGGGTCTTAAAGAGCTTGTCTACAACGATTTTCACATTGGCGAAGATGCGGATATCACCATCGTTGCGGGGTGCGGTATTCACAACGGCGGCAAGGAGGGAAGCGAGCACAGCGGTGTGCACGCATTTTACCTTGGCGAAAACGCGCGCGTGCGATACATTGAAAAGCATTACGGCGAGGGGGACGGAAACGGGAAAAACGTGATGAACCCCACCACCGTGGCAGAGCTTGGTAAGGGCGCATATATGGAAATGGAGACCACCCAGATAAAGGGCGTTGACAGCACCGACCGTACCACCAAGGCAACTCTTGCCGATAAGGCGACCCTTGTGGTGCGGGAGAAGATCATGACGCACGGTGAGCAATTTGCCAAGACCTACTTTGAGGTAGATCTTAACGGCGAGGGGTGCGGTGCGCACGTGATCTCGCGGTCCGTCGCGCGCGATCGCTCAAGGCAGGTCTTTGTGTCGCACGTAAACGGCAATAACGTATGCACGGGGCACACGGAGTGTGATGCCATCATTATGGACGGCGCAAGCGTTAGCGCTGTGCCCGAGATCGTGGCAAACCACCCCGATGCTTCCCTTATTCACGAGGCAGCGATCGGTAAGATCGCGGGGGAGCAGCTCGTGAAGCTGATGACCCTTGGGCTTACCGAAAAGGAAGCCGAGGAGCAGATCGTCAGCGGATTTTTGAAGTAAAGACGGGGGAGGAAGAGGGACCCCTTTTGAAAAACGGGTCCCTCTTCCTCTGCTTTTTCGCCCCTGCGAAAAAGCATTCACCAACACCCCCGAAAACCCTTGAAAATGAGAACGACTTGTGCGAACAAATTGCACATAAGTAAACAGAGGGCGTCTCTTGAAGCATCTATACAGCAGATCAAAAGCAAGGAAAGGAGCATAACGGTGTTAAAATTACCCGATCTTTCGCCACTGATGTCGTGGTATGAGCAAAACAAGCGGGACCTGCCCTGGCGGCACACGAGAGATCCCTACCGCATCTGGGTGTCGGAGATCATGCTCCAGCAAACGCGGGTGGAGGCGGTGCTGCCGTACTATGCGCGCTTTCTTGACGCGCTGCCAAGCATTGCGGCGCTCGCTGCCGCGCCCGAGGGTGAGCTTTTAAAGCTTTGGGAGGGGCTTGGGTATTATAGCCGTGTGCGAAATATGCAAAGGGCGGCAAGGACGGTGATGGACGCACATGGGGGTGAATTTCCCACCACGTATAGGGATATTCGCGCGCTTTGCGGCATCGGGGATTACACAGCGGGGGCAATTGCTTCCTTTGCCTTTGATCTTTCGTATCCCGCTGTTGACGGCAACGTGCTGCGCGTGGCGGCACGGCTCCTTTGTTATGAAAACGACGTTTTGGCACCTGCCTCAAAAAAAGAGCTGACGGAGGCAGTCGCCGCCGAGCTGAAGCGGCATTCTCCGCGGGTGTTTAATCAGGCGCTGATGGAGCTTGGTGCTACGGTCTGCGTGCCAAACGGTACGCCACGGTGTGAGAAATGCCCACTTTTTGATGTGTGTGAAGCAAGACGTGTGGGCAGGGAACAGGATCTGCCGATCCGAAAAAAGAAAGCCCCCCGCAAAAAAGAAGCGCGGACGGTGCTGATCCTGCGCGTGGGGGAGTGTGTGGCGCTTCGCCGCCGCCCCGAAACAGGGCTACTGTCGGGGCTTTTTGAGCCGTTTTGTGTTTGTGCCACACTTACAGCGCAAGACGTGAGAGAAATGCTGTCTGCGTGGGGGATCGCACCCTTGCGCATCGCGCCGCTTGGTGAGGCAAAGCATATCTTCACGCATCTTGAATGGCATATGACGGGATATGAGGTGATACTTGCCGAGGGCGATGCGGCACGGCTGCCAGGGGAGCTTTTCCTCGCACCCCGCATCGAGATCGACACCGTATATGCGCTCCCCTCTGCCTATCGCGCCTACCGTGCCTTTATGTAACAAGGGGTTTGTTTTTCGCAAGGGGCAGTGGGGGGTGTGCAAACATACCGCGCCCTTTTTACGGGTCGTTGTGAGAGCTTTTGCTTTTTGTGGGTCATTCTGAGGATTTTAACAAAAAAATCCGAAGAATCTCCGAAAACGCAAGAAGCGTTTTCGGCGGTATGTACACACTAACCCTTTTGCAGCTCTAATGTTACATTCAGCCAAGCAAAAAGTCTTGTGCTAACAAACCGCGGCGCGATCGACTTTATCGCGCCGAGATCCTTCGGCTCGGCTTTGTTGCCTCGCTCAGGATGACCCAAGGGGGTGGCATTTAGGATGGACCCGAAAGGGGTGGCACTCAGGATGACCCATGAAAAGTACTCAGGATGACCCAAGAGGGATGCCTCGCTCAGAATGACACGGAGGGGTATATTCGCACCAATCTTTTTGTCGGAATGTTCTCCCAAAAGCTTTAAGACCCAAGGTGGATCTAAGTCCATCTTGGGTCTTTTCGGTAAACGATAAAATTAGCTTCGGGCTTTTTTCGTGGCGAAAGACCTTACTTATTTGAATCCCTTGCGCCAACCTGTTTAAATTTCACCACTGTGGCGGTCACGTTGGGGGTCTTGACCGTATAGGGGGTGCCGTCCTCGAGGAAGGTCAGCTCGCCCCCCTCAAAGCGCACAAGCGTGTGCCCCTCCTCGCTCACGGAGCTTTCCGTGACAGCGGCATCGGTGGGGAAAAGTGAGAAAAGCGCTTCGCCAACACCGCCCATATCCGAAACAGTAAGTTCCCCTGCGGTAAGTGTGACGGTACCGTCGCCCGTGCGCGTGATCACAGTGCCCGAAATTTCCTCAGGTGCATAGAATGTAACCGTGGCGGGCGCCACGCCCTCGCCCTCGCTCTTTTCCATTTGTAGGGTTGCGCAAAAATCAAACTCGAAAAGCGTGCCCTCAAGCTCCGCGGTATAGCTCCCCTCAAACACCTCAAAGAAATCACCCGTTGGTGCGGCGCACGACGAAAAAAGCACCAAGGCAAGCAAAAAAAGAGAAAAAACCGTTCGTTTCATACCTAAGCACCGCCTTTCTTATGGCTATTCTTATGCACATAATTGCGGTAAGATGTCAAAAATGGCTTGAAATAAGACAAAAATTGTGCTATGATAGGAGATGAGCGTATGTCTTCTTATCCCGACAGTCGCGCGTTTGCCACGGTGAGTGCCACCGCGCTACAGCAAAACTATCGGCTGTTGGCGCAGCGTGCCGCCATGGGTGAAGTGCCAGCGCGCAAGCCGCGCATTATTGCCGTGGTAAAGGCAAACGCGTACGGGCACGGTACGGGCGTGGTAGTGCCCGCGCTGCTTCGTGCAGGGTGTGATTTTTTCGCCGTTGCCACGCTTGAGGAGGCAAGAGAGGTGCGGTTTCTCGCACCGCTTGCGGATATTTTGATCCTTGGCTACACGCCGCCCGCGTACGCGTCAGAACTTGCCGCGCTTGACGTGATGCAAACGGTCTTTTCCCCCGAATATGCAGCAGCACTGTCAGAAGGTGCTTTAGCGGCGGGTGTGTTTTTAAAGATCCATCTCAAGGTAGATGGCGGTATGTGCCGCCTTGGCTTTGCGCCCGAGGCAATTGACGAGCTGCTTTGTGCAGCGAGCGAGCGCCGACTGCAAGCAGTTGGTATCTATACCCATTTTCCCGTGGCGGATCGCGACAAAGAGGCAACACGGGCTGCGTTTTCGCGGTTTCTTTCCTGCCGACAGGCGCTTTGCGCCGAGGGGCTCTCGCTCTTTTCCCACGCCGCTGCATCCGCCGCGTTGCTCACGCTGCCCGAAACGGTGCTTGACGGTGCGCGCGTGGGGCTTGCACTTTACGGTGTCTCACCTGTTAAGACAGCGTTACCGCTGACCCCTGCGCTGACGCTTAAAGCACCCGTGATACAGATCCGCCGTGTTGAGGCGGGCACCCCTGTTGGGTACGGCGGCAGCTTTATAACAGCGCGCCCCTCCTTTATCGGCACGTTGCCCATCGGCTATGCAGACGGTGTGCCTCGCGCCTTTTGCAGGTCGGTCGGTCGTGTGCGCGTTTTCCACGCGGAAAATGCGTTTTCAGTACCCGTAGCGGGGCATATTTGTATGGATCAGATGATGGTGGATCTGACCGACACGCCTGTGTCGGTTGGCGATCTTGCCGTGATCTTTGATGACGTTGCCGCAGTCGCTGCGGCGCTTGACACCATCCCCTATGAAATTTTCACTGCTATTGGCGCACGCGTGATAAGGAGAAATTAAAAAATGATGGACGCCTTTTATGAAAATCGAAAAAAACGCTTTTCTGCGGGAGATAATCGAAACGGCAATCGTCGACTTGATTTTCCTGCGCACTTGCACCATCATATCGAGCTGGTGTTGATGACTGAGGGGCGAACGGTTGCCTATGCCGATTCAAAGCGGTACGTGATCGAATCGGGTGACGCCTTTATTGCGTTTCCCAATCAGATCCATCGCTATGAAACAACGGGCGTTGAAAGGTTTTTTATCTTTATCGTAGATCCCGGCCTCATGCCTGCACTTTCCCACATTTTTGAAAGCTCTGTGCCGCAAGAAAGTCTTATCAAGGGCGTTGTAAAGAAGGGAGAGCTGCTGCATCTTGCCGAACGACTGGTACAGATCCGCCGTGATGAGGGGAAGTACGCAATACCGATGCTGCAAGGCTATTTGCTGGCATTTTTCTCGCTTTTGCTGTCGCATTTTGAATTGATCGAAGCCGTATCCGGCGATTCCAAGATTCTAAAAGCGATCATTTCTTACTGTATGCAGCATTACGGGGAGGAGCTTTCTCTTGCCGTTCTTGAGCGCGAGCTGCACGTTAGCAGATATTATATTTCGCATCTGTTTTCGGACAAGCTGATGATCGGCTTTAATCAGTACGTAAATTCCTTACGTGTGACCTATGCCTGCAACCATCTGCGGCACAGCGACAAGCCGATAACCGAGATCGCAGGTCTTGTGGGCTTCAACACACAGCGCACCTTTAACCGTGCCTTTATAAAGCAAACCGGACTCACGCCCAGCGAATATCGAAACAATATGAAATTGAAGTGAGGAGAAAATATGGAACGAATTGCAAGCTTTACGGTCGATCACGATAAGATCGAGCCGGGTATGTACGTTTCCCGCATTGACGGGGATATCATCACCTTTGATCTGCGCACGCGTAAGCCAAATAACGGCTCGTATATGGACACACGCACCATGCATTCTGTGGAGCATATGCTTGCCACGTATCTTAGAAACGGCGAGATCGGAGAGCATATCATTTACTTTGGCCCAATGGGGTGTCAGACGGGATTTTATCTGCTTGTGCGCGGGCTTTTCCCCGAACGGGTAAAAAAGGCGCTGCTGACGGCGCTCCGCTTGGTGCTGACGCACAGCGGGCCTATGTTTGGTAACACGAGGAAGGAATGCGGCAACTTTGAAAACCTCAGTGTTGACGATGCCAAAAAGGAGTGTGCCTCCTATATCGTGACGCTTGAGGGGCAGACAGGGGGCTTTGAATATGCCAAGTGACGTAAAAAAAGGTGAGCGTATCGGTATTATCGGTGCCATGCAGGTGGAGACAGAGGGGCTTATTGCCGAAATGACCGACACGAAAACGCATATCGTTAGCGGTGTAACGTATACCGAAGGGGTGCTTTGCGGGCGCGACGTGGTGGTTGCCACGTGCGGTGTTGGAAAGGTGTTTGCCGCCATTTGCGCCGAGGCGATGATCCTAAAATTCGGTGTGACGGCGCTTCTCAACACGGGCGTAGCGGGCGGACTTTCTCCTATCCTCTCGGTAGGGGACGTTGTGATCGCGGACGAGGTGGTGCAGCACGATATGAACACCACGGCGCTCGGTGACCCAAGGGGGCTTCTTTCGGGCATCAACGTAATCAAGCTCGCGGCGGATACGCGTTTGCTGAAGGCGCTGTGCGAAGCCACGGCAGAGCTTGGTCACAACGGCATCGTTGGCACGGTTGCCTCGGGCGATCTGTTTGTGGCAGAAAAGAAAGTAAAGGACAAGTTGGTAGCTGAGTTTGACGCCGTTGCCTGTGAGATGGAGGGTGCGGCGATCGGTCACGTGGCATACGTTAACAAGATCCCCTTTGCCGTGCTTCGTGCCATATCCGACGGTGGCGACGGCATGGAGTTTTCGGAATTTGTTACCCTTGCCGCCAAGATCTCCGTGGAGATCACCGAGGCGTTTTTGAAAAGGCTTACATAAAAAGAAGGCTGACCGAGGTCAGCCTTCTTTATGAATCCATTTTGATCAGCTAAGCTTTGCAGAGTTGATCTTGATGCCGGGGCCCATGGTGGAAGCGAGGACGCAGGACTTGATATATTGACCCTTTGCAGCGGCGGGCTTTGCCTTGATGATGGCGCTCATCAGAGTGGTAAAGTTCTCGGAGAGCTTCTCAGCACCAAACGATGCCTTGCCGATAGGGCAGTGAATGATGTTGGTCTTGTCAAGGCGGTATTCGATCTTACCTGCCTTAGCCTCGGTCACAGCACGCGCTACGTCGGGGGTAACGGTACCTGCCTTGGGGGAGGGCATCAAGCCCATGGGGCCCAGCACCTTACCAAGACGGCCAACAAGACCCATCATATCGGGGGATGCGATCACAACGTCAAACTCGAACCAGTTTTCCTTCATGATCTTGTCAACGTATTCCATATCGCCAACGTAATCAGCGCCGGCTGCCTTCGCTGCCTCAACCTTGTCGCCCTTAGTGAGGACCAGGGTGCGCACGGTCTTACCCGTGCCGTTGGGGAGCACAACTGCGCCGCGGACCTGCTGGTCAGCGTGGCGGGAGTCAACACCAAGGCGAACGTGAACCTCGATGGTTTCGTCAAACTTTGCCTTAGAGGTTTCGCAGACCAGCGAAAGAGCCTCGGCGGGATCGTACAATCTGTTCTTTTCAATCAGCTTTGCGCTTTCGGTATACTTCTTTCCCATTGCAATAACCCTCCTTACTCTTCAACTTCCACGCCCATGCTGCGCGCGGTGCCTGCGATCATGCTCATAGCAGCCTCGATAGAGCCTGCGTTGAGGTCGGGCATCTTGGTCTCGGCGATCTTCTTTACCTGCTCCTTGGTGAGCTTAGCCACCTTGGTCTTGTTGGGAGCAGCGGATGCCGTTTCAATGCCTGCAGCCTTCTTAATGAGGACGGGAGCAGGGGGAGTTTTGGTGATAAAGGTGAAGGAACGGTCTGCGTAAACCGTGATCACTACGGGAATGATCAGACCGATGTCGTTCTTGGTGCGCTCGTTAAATTCTTTGGTGAATACGGGAATTGCAACACCGTACTGACCAAGAGCAGGACCTACGGGCGGCTGGGGAGTTGCCTTGCCGGCAGGAAGCTGCAGTTTGATATAGCCCATTACTTTTTTAGCCATTTTAGTTAACCTCCTTTAGTGGTACGATACGGGAAAATGAAGAATTTTTTCCCTCCCACAGTTGATCCTTTTTGACGCGGGATCAGGCGTTTTCGGGCGCGAGGCAGGAAGCCTCAAGCTCCACAGGCATATCGCGGCGGCCGCGCTTGACAAGCACGGTAACCGTTTGGCTGTCGTCGGAAATGGATTGAACGGTACCGGTGTACCCCTCGAAGAGCCCCGAGGTGACCTTTACGCTGTCGCCCACCGCAAAAGCGAGGGAAACGCGGGTCTCCTTGGTTGCCTCGTCCTCGGTGCTCTCAAGACCGATCGCGCGGACCTCCTCCTCGGAAATGGGCGTGGGGCGGGACCCCGGGCCCACAAAGCCGGTAACGCCGCCAATGTTACGCACGGCATGCCAGGTTTCGTCATTCATTACCATCTTGATATATACGTAGGAAGGGAAGGTTTTGACCTCCACCACCTTTTCCGTGTCGCCTTTTTTCTCGATCACGGTTTCGACGGGAATGCGGATATCGAATATAAGGTCGCCAAGGCCTCTGTTTTCGATAACCTTTTCAAGACTTGTTTTGATCTTGTTTTCGTAGCCGGAATAGGTGTGCGCCACATACCATCTCGGCCCAACGTTCATCTCGTTAATGTTGCTCATTATCAGCCACCCAGTAAGCTGACCAGCAGGTACTGGCCCTGGAAGAACGCGTAGTCAAGAACACCGATGACCAGTGCGACCACAACGATGGACACGATCACAAAAACCGTGCTGCGTACAACGTTTTTCCAAGAAAACCACGTGACATTCTTCAGCTCGCGCTTGTATGCACGAAGTGATTCGGCAAGCTTTGCGCGCTTTACAATGCAAAGCACGACCACCAGCACCAAAACCACGCCACCGACGATCAGCGAGACCAGAGCAAAGGTAGAGATCTTGCCCTCGTCGGCACCGGAGCCGTCAGCAGCCGAAGCTCCAAGACAGAAGAATGCACTAAGCACCAGGCAGGAGATAAGGAACAGCGCGAGACCTTTTTTAGCTTTCATTGTTCTTTCTCCTCCCGTGCCTTACTTAGACTCTCTGTGAAGAGTGTGCTTCTTGCAGAAGGGGCAATGCTTTTTGAATTCGAGCCTGTCAGGGTCGTTTTTCTTGTTCTTTTTCGTGTCGTAGTTTCTCTGCTTGCACTCGGTGCAAACCAGAGTCACCTTGACTCTTGCATCATTAGCCATATTTTTCGGCACCTCCCATTATAAATTATTAGGTAGAAACTACCCGTGTACCTCCCTCTCGGTGGTATTGAGCCTTACCCTTAGGGTGGCGCGACGGCGCAACAAAAAAGCCCACGCGCAGAGGTAAGAAATATTATAGCACCTTCTTCATAGCATGTCAAGAGAATTTTTTGAATTTTAGAAGGTTTTTTCACATAAAATGAATTTTTTTGAAAAAAGTACTTGCAAAAGGGAAAGGGGTGTGATATAATACCTCTGTTATAAAGGGGTATAGTTCAGTCGGTAGAACACCAGTCTCCAAAACTGGGTGTCGTGGGTTCGAGTCCTCCTGCCCCTGCCAACAAAAAACGCACTTTTGTCTACCGACAAAGGTGCGTTTTTTGAATGATGTTTGCCTTCGGCAAATGATGCAGGGCTCCGCCCTATGATGACGGCTTCGCCTAATGATGCGTGGCTTCGCCACATTTTGAGGCAAACGTCGCATCATTGCGGAACGTAGTGGAGCAACATCATTTTGAGCGAAGCGAAAAACATCATATCGCCGCAGGCGATGCATCATTTGAAGACATACAAGGCTGCGCCTTGATTTATTTGCGAATGTATGATATAATATTTTTGAAAGGAGTGAGGCTGTTTATGTCAAACAATCCTACAGAGATCACATACGAAACGATTGTTGGTTCCGGAAGAAAGTCTTGCATTGGTCATAGCATTGCTTATTTGTTGCACATACCCGGACATTATTTTGTTGCATACGAGGCCTTGCCCATCCTCTATTTGTGGGTGGACTTGAATCTAAACAACGTTACTATCTACTATGCGGATGGTTCGGTTGCAAGTTGGACAAATCGTTTATTTGATGCTTATATCACACAGTTTGGAATTTCAATTTCTGCTGACGGAGATTACATTTTTGCTCAGACATGGGAGAATGGCTTATATTGCATCTCCTCTCGAACAGGAGAAAAAATATGGAGGACTCAAAGCAAGGCTGCTGTAAAAAATATATATGTAAACAGTAATACTATTTGTATTAATCGAAAAGATAAATGTTTGGAGTTGATTGCCCCCCACTCAGGTGAAGTAATTCGCGAACGAAAACTTACAATTCATGAATTTTTTGCAATTGA
>JAZOCO010000006.1:0-6215 GCA_045596505.1 Eubacteriales bacterium | reverse complement strand
TCTTTTTGTTGGCTGGGATGGCAGGATTTGAACCTACGAGTGCCAGAGTCAAAGTCTGGTGCCTTACCGCTTGGCGACATCCCACTGTTTTGAATACGCCATACATTATACCATTTATGGGTAAGGCTGTCAAGAGAAAATTCTAAGAAATATATAATTTTCTCGGGTCGGATCTTGCGCTTATGCGGCAAACAGCGTGCAGATCCAGTAAATGATGCCATAAAGAGTTCCTGCCGACGTGCCATAGAGCAGGACAGGCCCTGCCACTGTGAATATTTTAGCGCCCACGCCAAGCACAAAGCCCTCTGCACGTGCATCAATGGCAGGCGAGGCAACTGCGTTTGCAAAGCCTGTGATGGGCACCAGTGTGCCACCGCCTGCGTGCTTGGCGATGCGATCAAAAAGTCCGAGGCCTGTTAGCACCACGGCGATCAGCACCAAAATAATGGCGGTGACGGTGGCGGCGCTATCCGTGGTCATACCAATGGCGCGGGTAAAGATCTGGTTCAGCCCCTCAGCAAAGAGGCAGATGCCGCCGCCTACCAAAAACGCCCATAGGCAGTTTTTGCCGATTGAGGAGCGCGGCGCGCGCGCTTCTACATATCTGGCATAGCTTTTTTTATCCATGTGCATAGGAGCACCTCCCAATTTTTTCTTTATTTTTTGCAAGCGCGATCCGTTTTATGCCGCCTTGCGCTAAATTTCGTATAAAACGCTTTACATTTTCTTAAAAATGCGCTATACTGTATATAGAAACAATATCTGAAAGGCAGGTAATCATATGTCAGTATTCAATCGTTTTTGCGCCAAGGCGCGCAGTGTGGCGGGCAAGGTGACGGATAAGGCAGAGGAGCTGGTCGGCAGTGCTGCAAGATCGGTAAAGATCAAGGCTCTTGAGATCCGCATTGACGAGCAATATGAAAACCTTGGCAAGCTGATCTACCGCGATCTGCATATTGATGAGGATCTTGAGGATGAGAAGCTTGCGCTTGTCGCCACCATTGATGCGCTTTATGACGAGCTGGCGCTCCTGAAGGAGGATCCCGTCGGCGATGAGGACGGGGGGAGCGTTGAGGTAGATGCCGAGCAGGAGGATGAGCAGGAGCCCCTCGCGGAATAACACGTTTTGGTGTAAAGCACCGCGCTGCGATACGCACGATTGTGGTGACCTGACTGCCACCACCAAGCATGGTAGCGGACAATGCCCGCAGAGTATGCTTTTTGGTATCGTGCACACGCAGCGCGGATTTTTTTCTTATTTCGTCACGCTTGCGGTGAATTTTTGCTTGGTCTGGGTAACCTTGCTATCCTCAGCCTTAGTAACGGCATACCAGCCGCGGCTCTGCATCTCGTGAAACACGGTCTGCTGCATATTGTGGGTGTCGGTGAGAAGCCCTGAGAAGCAGCGCACCATTTCGGGGGTTGCGCTTTCAAGCAAAAAGGAATTGTAGTTGCCTGCAAGGAACTTTTCTGCCGAAAGAAGATCGGTGATCTGCTCCTTTTCGGAAAATTGAGTGTTTTGCATACCGTTCATCGCTATCTCCTTTATTTTAAATTGCCGTAAAGCTCGTCAAAATGTCTTTGGTGGTGTGCTGCCAGCTGCTCATAGCAGTTCTTTAATGTTTGGTCGGTCGTGTGAGCCGCCATATAGGTGCATTTTTGGCACAGCGTTTGCTCCATCGTCATCAGATCGCCAATGGCGGACAATTCTTTTTCGGTAATTTGAGCCATACATCCATCTCCTTTTTTGTGGTAATCCTATTTTTGCCGCGCACGCTTCATTTATGCATACGAAACGAAGGGAGGACAAATATGTCCAAGAAATCTGTAAAATCACCTCGATGGCGACCGATCGTTCATCAGATCAAGGAGGATAAAAAGGCGTATACCGTGTATGCCTTGCTCTCGCTTTCCATTGCGGCGGTGCTGGTGCGAAGCGTGTTTCTTGGTCGCTTTGAAAACGTTTTTACCTGCGTGCTTGCCTCCTTGTTGCTTCTGGTCCCGCCCGTGCTTGAGCGTAGCTTCCATATAGAATTGCCCACTACGCTTGAGATCTTTGCATACGTGTTTGTTTTTTGTGCCGAGATCCTTGGCGAGATCGGCAATTTTTACGTTCATTTTCCGTTTTGGGATACAATGCTGCACACCTTTAACGGCTTTATGTTTGCCGCATTCGGCTTTTGCCTTGTGGATATTTTCAACAAGACCGAGCGGTTTCGCTTTCAACTCTCGCCCGTGTTTTTGGCACTGGTGGCATTTTGCTTTTCTATGACGATTGGCGTGCTTTGGGAGTTTTTTGAATTTGCAGCAGATTCTATACTCGGCACCGATATGCAAAAGGACGTGTTCACAAACGCCGTGAACAGCGTATCCTTACCAAACGATCTCGGAGAAAAGGTGACCCACATTTCCAATATCGTTACCACCACCATCACAACGGCAAACGGTGAGGTGATCGTGATGAACGGATATCTTGATATCGGAATAGCCGACACCATCAAGGATCTTTTCGTTAATTTTATCGGCGCAGTCATCTTTAGCGTCATTGGCTTTTTCTACGTGAAGCATCGTGGCAAGGGGCATATTGCAAGCCAGTTTATTCCGCGCTTTACGGGCGAGGATGCTGGTGCCTCGGCACACCAACAAAAGGAGGACGATACACTGTGATGGACTTTACCATGGAAGCGTCGCTGCCCATCAGCGCCGTTGTGGACGGCACGGCGGTAGTGCACAGCGATAGCCTATATCTTTTAGACGATGCGGGTACTGTGCTCAGCTATCGCGGGGAGCGAAGCCAACCCTCACGCGGCACTTGCTTCTGGGCGGAGCTTGGCACCACGCGCGCTGAGTTGGCGGCACTTTACCGCACGCTTGAGAAAAGAGAAACAGAGCCGTATCTGATGCAGTGTGGACCGCTTCCCGTTTTGGTGCTGCGTTATCCCTTTTACAGCGCACCGTATCTGCTTGCCGTGATTCCCGATGGTGAGGTGGCACAGGCACTGCGCACACCCGCTGCATACGAGGGGTATCTTTACGGCGAGCTTAAGCTTTCGCCCCACTCGCTTGCAAGAAAAATGCCTTATGATCAGGCAATGTGCAATCGCATCAGAGACTGGTTACACCCCTATATGTGCGTGTTTTTGCGGGAGGGGAAGCGCTGTGAGGAGGCAAGCACACTGATGCAGATACTGATGATGCGTACCTTTCGCCTTGCGAAGCTTTGCGGTGTGAAGGCGGCTTATGATTTCAGTGGTATTGGCTTTGGCGAGGTCGATGGGATCGACTACAAGCTGCTGGCGGCACAGAAAAGCGCCCTGATGCTTTTGGCGGCACGGGCGGCAAAAGGCAAGGAGATCGCCATAGGGATCGAGCGCGATGCCGGTGAAGCGCCCGTGATATATGCAAGAATGCTGCTTAAAAACAGCGACGATGCACTGCCCGAGCTGGCGAGCCTTAGGAGGGCCGCAGCCCTGCGCGGTGCCACGTTTGAAACCCAGCTTGGTGTAACGCAAAAAGAAATGCTACATATACATTTCTCGTTTTGCACGCCCGAGATCTCCTTGCAGGGAATGCGCAATCCTTTCATACTCAATTAATAGAGAGATCTTAGCGCAATACAGTATATAAAGAATAAAGAAAAACAAAATTTCAAAAAGGTATTGACAAATCGACCCTAAAGTGGTATGATAGGTATGCTTTATCGTGGTAAAGTGATGAAGCGAAACAAAAACGGAAACGGAGAATGACAAAATGAAAAAGATTTTAGCACTTGTGCTGGCAGTTCTGATGATGGCTACCTGCACGCTCACCCTTGCATCCTGCAGCAAGCAGGAGCTGAATTTCGGCAAGAGCTTTTCTGCGCTTAACTCCCAAGTGGACGTTTTGCTGCAGCTGAACGCAAAATCCATTGACGTTGGTGTGATGGATAGCGTTATGGCTGGCTACTATATGAGCCAGGATTCCACCTATTCGAATAGCTTGATGATCGTTGAGGGTCTCGTGCTTGCTACCGAGCAATACGGCATTGCCGCACGTAAGGGCAGCGCCTTCGCGAAGGCGATCAGCATGGCACTGGCTGCACTTGCCAAGGACGGCACGGTGGACACGATAGCGGATAAATACGGTCTTAAATCCGAGATCTGCATCGATAAGGACTACACGGTTGACGAGCCCTCCGCTGAGGAGATGGAGGACTTTAACTACATTACTGAGCGTGGCAAGTTTATCGTGGGCTACACCGAATTTGCCCCTATCGCCTATGAAAAGGACGGCGAGCTGATCGGCTTTGATATCGAGCTTGCTAAGGCAGTTGCCGCGTATCTTGATCTTGAGGTCGAGTTCAAGCTGATCGACTGGAATTCTAAGGAGACCGAGCTTGCCAGCAAGACCATTGACTGCATCTGGAACGGTATGACCATTACCGAGGAACGCAAGGCAAATATGGCGATCACCATTCCTTACATGAACAACAAGCAGGTCGCCGTGATCCGCAAAGAGGATAAGGATAAGTACAAGACCACCGAGGATATGAAGAAGGCTATCATCGGTGCAGAGGATACCTCTGCCGGCATGAGCTGCGTTGTCAAGGAGAAATAATATATGACCTTTTGGCAGATCACGGCAGAGCTGCTGGGCGGTTTTGGCTATACGCTTGCCATTTTCGCGATCACGCTGGCAGCCGCCATTCCCTTCGGATTGATCATCGCCTTTGGGTCCATGTCCCAGTTTAAGCCTCTGAACGTTTTGTGCAGAGGCTTTGTCTGGATTATAAGGGGCACACCGCTGATGCTTCAGATCATTGTGTTTGCCTATGGTCCCGGGCTATGGCTGGGCATACCGATCCGAACCCTGCCACAGCAGCTGATGATGGTATGCATTGCCTTTTCCATTAACTATGCTTGCTATTTTTCCGAGATCTATCGCGGAGGGATCGAGAGTATTTCCCAGGGGCAGTACGAGGCGGGTCAGGTGCTTGGTATGACGAAGCGCGAGATCTTTTTTAAGGTCGTTTTGCTGCAAGTCGTCAAGCGCATTATTCCCCCAATGTCCAACGAGATCATTACGCTGGTAAAGGACACCGCGCTTGCAAGCGTGGTGGTTCACGTGGATCTCTTTACCGTTGCCAAGCAGATCGTAAATCTGCAGGTCATTTTGTGGCCCCTCTTCTATGCCGGACTGTTTTACTTGCTGTTTAACGGCTTGCTGACGATCCTTTTTGGCAGAATGGAAAAGAAGCTTGAGTATTTTAAGGTGTAAGATATGGCTTTTTTGGAAGTTAAGAATATCAAGAAATCTTTTGGCAGCACCGAGGTGCTCCGAGGCATCGACTTTTCGATCGAGAAGGGAAAGGTGCTTGTTATCATTGGCTCTTCGGGTAGTGGCAAGACCACACTGCTGCGGTGCATCAATTTTTTGGAAACGCCAAACGAGGGCACCATCACCGTTGACGGCACCCCCGTGCTTGATGAGATGGCACGAATGGGCAAGCTTTCCGAGGTGGAGCTACGGCAAAGACGCTTGCATTTCGGCCTGGTTTTTCAGTCCTTTAATCTCTTTCCCCAGTATACCGCAAAGGGGAACCTCACGCTTGCAGCAACCCTGCAGGCAAAGGAGCGCTTGAAAGCACAGGGGCTGCACAAGGACCGCGCGGCACTGGCGGCGCAAGTGGCGGAGATATCCCGCAAGGCCGACGAGGTGCTGGCCCGTATGGGATTAGCCGAAAAGGCGGATTTTTATCCTTGCCAGCTTTCGGGTGGGCAGTGCCAACGCGTTGCCATTGGCCGTGCGCTGATGCTGGATCCCGAGGTGCTTTGCTTTGACGAGCCAACCTCCGCCCTTGACCCTGAGCTGACGGGTGAGGTGCTGAAGGTGATCCGTTCTCTTAAGGATTCGGAGCGCACGATGATCATCGTGACGCACGAGATGGAGTTTGCCCGTAACGTTTCTGACCGTGTGATCTTTATGGCGGATGGTGTTATTGAGGAGCAGGGAACTCCCGAGGAGGTCTTTGATCACCCCAAGAGTGAAAAGACCAAGGCATTTTTATCTGTGGATAAATAAGACAAATGAGAAAAGGGGCTGAGTCATTTAGCGCCGAACAAAAACACACAAAAGAGAAACTGAAAATGAAGCCGCTTTATCTGTCAAAAATGGCAGAGAAGGCGGCTTTTTAGGTAGAAATTCTTGCGAATTTCAATTTTTATGTGTGTTTTTTA
>JAZOCO010000005.1:0-54185 GCA_045596505.1 Eubacteriales bacterium | reverse complement strand
TCGAATTTTATGCCCGTTTGTGCGGCAATGCGCGTGCGGATATCCGTTGCGTATGCGTTTGGAAATTGAAGGTAGTCAGCGGAGATGAGGATCACCGCTTCCCCCTCGTTTTCAAATGCGGCAGCGTTTGCCTGCAGGGGGTGTAGGCACCCGACGCGAAAAAGGCGGGGAATTCTCCGGGCATAAAGCCCTGTAAGGGTGTAAAATCAACTTCTGCAAATCCTGCTTTCATAAGTCCTCCTATTTTGTGGTCGTGCGCGCGTGGGGCGTACGCATGCGCCCGCGATATTAAAAAATAACATTATTTTTTTACAATGGAGAAATTGCACGCTACGACCAGTATAGCAAACAACGGTGCGGGCGTCAAGTTGATTTGCAAAATTTGTGCATTTTTTGGAAAAAAGTTTAAAAACGTGGCACACACAGCTTTGGCACAACGAAAGTGCTGCGCATAATAGCTTGCAGGCACAGCTTTGCCTTTGGCGTTCCAAGCCGGTCACTTCATCTCGTCTTTTAGAAATTGCAAGAACACCTCAACGGAATGCTTGACGTATTTTCTTTTTGGAAGAAATGCATAAGTTTTTCTTCGAATGCTTTCCGCCTTTTTCAAAACGATATTCGGGGGGAAAAGACCGTTCCAAGAAAGGGAGGGGACAAAGGCGATCCCAAGACCCATTTCGATATATCTGCGCAGGTAAAAGGGGTCGTCTATTTGGATAACGACGTTTGGAATAAAATCAGCCTCGGCACAGGCGTCCATCGTGATCTTGTGAAGGCTTGAGTTGGGCGGCATGGTAATAAATCGTTCGTGCTCTAATTCGGCTACTGTCAAAAGCGGCTTGCTTGCCAAGGGATGCTTTTTGTTCATGGCAACCGAGATCTGTTCGTCGACCAGCAAAAGCTTTTCACTGTATTCGGCAGGATGGATATCCGAGATGATAACGTCAAGATCTTGGTCCTTACTAAGGCTGTGCTGGATGATAAAATTCACTTGTGGATGCTGCTTTAAAAACGCTTCGATCGCGTTGGTCACTTTGCCGCGATTGCTCATGCACGCCAGACGAATGTCTCCTTGCAGCTGCTCTCCCTTTTCAAGGACGTGCGCCTTGGCGGCATCTAACAACAGGAGCGCCTGTGATACGCTTGCGTAAAACTGCTTTCCCTCGTCGTTTAATGCAATTTTATTTTTTTTGTGATCAAACAGCTCGCACTCAAGCTCCTTTTCCAGCCGCTTGATCGATTGTGATATGTTAGATGTTGGTACGAGATATTTTCTCGCTGTTTTTGAAAAATTTTCGGTTTGTGCGGCATCGCAAAAATATTTTAACTGTAAAAGCTCCATGCTGCCCCTCCTATACTATATTTTCATTACCATAGTAGCGCATCTTGCCTTCATTGTCAAGTTATAGCGGATATATTTTATTTGATTATTTACAACAAAGCAACCGCGTGCTATACTGTAACTGTATTGTAAAAGATATCATATGTGGTATTGTATGATGCAGATCCTTTACGTGTGGAAATGCGAGGAGCTGCTAAAATGCACAAAGAACGGGAGATGAGTATTATGAAATGCGGATTTTTTGAATTAGATATCACACCATCCTTGGGCTGTATTATCCCCGGAGCCTTTAAGGCTCGGTACGCTACCGGGATCTTGGATCGGCTCTACGCTCACGCCTTCGTTTGCGTTGACGGGGAGGAGGCGCTTTCGGTCGTCTCGATAGATGCTGTTGGCGTTACGCTGGATATTACGGAGAGGATCCGCGCCCGTGTGGCGGAGCGTGCACCGATCAAGCCTTCAAATATCATGGTGGTGGCGACACACTGCCATGGCGGAGGCCCCATCCTTAATTGGGGTGAGGAGGTCGTGCTCGATCCCGTTTACGTGGACATTGTTGTAAATAAGGCGGCGGATGCCATTGTTGTGGCGTACCAAAACGCGGAGGAGAGCGAGCTGATCAAGGGCAAGGAGGAGCTGCACGGGTACTCCTTTGTCCGCGTTTACAGGCTGAAGGATGGCTCGCTTATGACAAATGCCGGCAAGGTGGCAGATCAGATCGACTGCCCCACCACAACGATCGACCCGGATGTTTTGGTGCTTGCCGTGAAGCAGGGCGACCGCTTTGTTGGCGGCGTGGTTAATTATGCAAACCATCCTGCGATCGTTGCGCGCACCGAGATAAGCGGTGATTATATTTCGGAGCTCTGTCGCGCGATGAAGGAATTTTACGGTCCTGAGTTCGTTACGGTGTTTATCAATGGTGCGTGTGGCAACATCAACCACATCAACCCCTTTGATCCCAACTCTAAGGCGCGGGGAAGGGAACGCGTGGTGGGACGCGCGTTGGCGGAAAAGGTAAAGCAGGCAATCGAAAACGGAAGCAGGATGGAAAACGCCAAGATCGCTACCGGCGAAAAAAATATCACCGTTCGTTTCCGCAAGCCCGATGCTGCCGCACTTCTTGAAGCAAAAGAGGTCTTCGATAGCTTGGGTGATGGGCTTGTTGAGAGCGTTCCCGGCACGCTTGGCTACAAGGCCACCTTCTTTGCGCTTCAGGCTTTCCGCATTATGGCGGATAAAAGAACTGTAAGAGACTTAAGTCTGCAGGTTTTTAAGATCGGCGATGTTTGTATTGCCGGAACACCCTGCCAGATCTTTGTACAATTTGGCAAGCAGATCAAAAAAGAGCTGGGTGCATATTGCTTCGTTTCTGCCTTTGCCAATGATTATGCGGGTTATGTGGCAATGCCGGAATGCTTTGGCGAAAAGGCCGTTTACGAGGCAACGCTGTGCCCCACAAGCGCCCTGGAGCCTGCTGCGGGTGACAAGGTCGTACAGGGCATTATCGAGCTTTATCGGACGCTTGACTGATCCTTATTTAACAAGGGGCTGACTCAAACTTTTATTTGAGGCAGCCCCTTGTATTATTTTTTAAAAGGTTACAGGTGTTATTTTTAAAAAGGTTACAAGAGCCTTGATATTGGCGGGCATACCCGTAGAAATAGAACGGTTTGCGGCAATGCCTGTAAGGGCAATTTGCTGCGTAGTATTCTTCGGCAATGCCAAAGCACACACCGTTTTGTTGTTTTTACGGGCAAGTGCGATCAGTAATTTTCGGCGCGAACCTCAAAGAAGCTCTGCGGATGTACGCAAACGGGGCAGATCTCGGGCGCTTTTTTGCCCATTACCAGGTGACCGCAGTTGCGGCATTCCCACATGGTCTCCTCGCTCTTTGCAAATACTGCCTGCATCTCCACGTTCTTTAAAAGTGCGCGGTAGCGCTCCTCGTGTGCTTTCTCAATTTCGGCAACGGCACGGAACTTTGCGGCGATCTCCAAAAAGCCCTCTTCCTCAGCCTCTTTTGCAAAGGTGGCGTACATATCGGTCCATTCGTAGTTTTCACCGGCAGCGGCAGCGGCAAGATTCTTGGCAGTGTCGCCAAGCTCGCCGAGGAGCTTAAACCACATTTTTGCGTGCTCCTTTTCGTTGTCGGCGGTTTTTGCGAAGATGGCGCTGATCTGCTCATAGCCCTCTTTTTTCGCTACGCTTGCAAAATACGTGTACTTGTTGCGTGCCTGGCTCTCGCCCGAAAAGGCGGCAAGCAGATTTTGTTCGGTCTTTGTGCCCTTTAATTCTTTGCTCATGGTTAAAACTCCTTAAAGTATAATTTTATTTTCATTTGCCCGCACAATCGGGGCAAACGGTGTGCAAAATAAGATCGTAGGATAAAACGGGGAGGCTTGCCCTTTTTTGCAGCAGCTCGGCAAGATCGCCCACCTCGGCATCGATCAGCTTGCCGCAGGACGTGCAAAGCGCATGCTCGTGCGGTGTGGGGGTCTTGTCGTAAAAATCCGCACCCGACATGGTTTTGACGTGCCTGATATATCCCTCCTCAGTCAAGGCGTGGAGATTGTTATAAACGGTAGCAAGCACCATATGGGGATAGTATGCCTTTACACGGCGGAAGATCTCGTCTGCCTGTAAATGCCCCTCGGATTCCCGCAGGACCTGCAGCACTGCAGCTCTTTTTTGAACCATTTACATCCTCCTTTTAGAATTATTCTAAAAATAGGATATCACAGAAGCCTTTTCTTGTCAAGAGGTTCTTAAAATTTTTCTAATTTTTTAGAGCTTTTCATGCGTAAAAGCACCCCGCGGGCAGCTTTGTATGCCGTTAGGGTGCTTTTCAATATTTATTCTTGCTCAAGCAGCTTCCCGCCGCAAGCGGGGCAAGAAAGATCGGTTGGATCAATGCTTTCGTCAAAGCAGACCTTTTCGCCGCAAGCGGGGCACTCTACCTCATAGGTGTCGCCGCAAAGCGCGCAGTCGTCGGCAAAGTCGCACTCGTCGCATTCGCCATCGCACTCGTCACAGTCGTCAAGCAGGATCTCCTCAACGTCGTGCAGGTCCTCGTCAAGCTCCTCGCAGTAGTCGTTGAGCTCCTCTACGTCGCAGTCAAGCTCCTCTACCTTTTCGGCAAGAGCGTCTACCATATCGATAAGAGCCGCGATCAGCTTGCCCTCCTTGGTTTCCTTGTCAAGGGAAAGCCCTTCTGCCAAGCCCTTTAAGTATGCAGCCTTTTCGGTCAAGTTCATAGCTTTATCTCCTTTTTGCAAATTAAGCGCGGGAGAGATACTCGCCCGTACGCGTGTCGATCTTCAGCACGTCACCCTCGTTGATAAACAGGGGCACCTTGATCTCAGCGCCCGTTTCAAGAGTTGCGGGCTTGAGGGTGTTGGTGGCGGTATTGCCGGCAAACCCGGGATCGGTCTTGGCAACGGCAAGCTCAACGAACGTGGGGGGCTCAACACCAAAAACGTTGCCCTTGTAGGAAATGATCTTGCAGAGCATCTCCTCCTTAACAAACTTGAAGCTGTCGGGCAGCTTATCGCTATTGAGGGGCATCATGTCAAATGTTTCCATATCCATAAAATAGTAAAGATCGCCGTCGTTATAGGAATACTGCATTTCCTTGCGCTCGATATACGCGTTTTCAAATTTGTCGGTGGGGTTGAAGGTCTTTTCGATCACAGCACCCGTGATAACGTTTTTCAGCTTAGTGCGCACAAACGCCGCACCCTTGCCGGGCTTAACGTGCTGAAATTCAACTACCTGCAAAACGTTGCCCTGACCGTCATCAAAGGTCACGCCGTTTTTAAAATCACCTGCTACTACCATTTTATACCTCCGAAGTTTGGTTGATTAAGATGCTTCGCTCCGCTACGTGGCGCGGAACGTATGACCTATTATATTCTACCTTATTTTCTCCCTGTTTGCAAGGGGTTTTATAAATTTTTTTCGCAACCGTCTTAAAAAATGCTTTTTTTGGCAAAAGTTTTCACAACCGACATTGACAAGTGGAACAATTCGTATTATAATATATACTGTATAAATATCAAGTCCGAAAGGAAAGATCGTATGAAATTCATCAACATCGGCTTTGGCAACATGGTTGCCGCAAATCGTATGGTGGCGCTTGTCAGCCCGGATTCCGCACCCGTTAAGCGCCTCATTCAGGATGCTAAGGATGAGGGCAGGACCATTGACGTGACGTGCGGCCGCCGCACCCGCGCCGTGATCATCACGGACAGTGAGCACGTGATACTTTCTGCCATTCAGGCGGAGACCATCGCCAACCGTCTTGAGGATGAAGCGATCGGTGAGGATGAGGAAGCAGGAGAGGACGAATGAGCGATCGTATCAAAAAAGAAGCCAGAGGCTTGCTCATCGTGATCTCCGGCCCTGCAGGTAGCGGAAAGGGCACTGTTTTGCGCGAGCTGCTGCGCGACGATGCGTATCGCTTCTCGGTTTCCGCCACCACACGCGCACCGCGCGCGGGCGAGGTGGACGGTGTCAATTATCACTACCTTACACGCGAAGCGTTTGAGGCGCGCATTGCGGCGGGCGAGATGCTGGAATATACCGAATATTGCGGCAACTATTACGGCACACCGAAAAAAGAGGTGGAGGCTGTGCTGTCCCGTGGCTGCAATCTTTTGCTGGAGATCGAGGTGGAGGGTGCGTTCAACATCAAAAAGGCGTATCCCGAGGCTGTGCTGATCATGCTGCTGCCCCCCTCGTTTGCCGCACAGGAAGCACGCCTGCGCGGACGGGGAACGGAGAGCGAGGAGAAGATCCTCGAGCGCCTTGCGCGCACGCGCGAGGAGATCCCGTGTGTGGAGGATTACGATTACGTGATCTATAATCACGACGGCGAGGTCGACCAAGCGGTGGCGGATGTTCGCGCCATCGTGCGTGCCGAGTCCTGCGCGCTTGCCCACAATCCCTTTGTGGCAGAGCAATATTTTAATTGAAACGTAACATAATTTGCAAGAGGAGAATAAAGATGATCTATCCTACCATCGAAGAGCTTACCAAGGGAAATTACAACCGCTATCAGCTTGCCATTGCAACGGCAAAATGCGCTCGCATCATTACCGACGAATACGTAAAGCAGCGCGCCGCCGCTGAGAATATGCTGACAGGAAGCAAGGAGGGCAGTGGCAGCATCGCGTCGCTCATTGACCAGGATCTTGCCGACAAAAAGGCGGTGAAAAACGCCATCGACAGCATCACAGCAGGCGAGTATCTGATCGTGGACGGCGCAGAAGCCACAGAAGAAGTCGAAGCAGAAGAATAAAAAGAACTACCAAATCAAGAGAGGGGAGGGGCATTATGTCAAGCTATGCAAGAGTGAGGTTGCTCGATGCCCCTCGTTTTCTTGATAAGGAATACGATTACGGCATACCCGACGCGCTTACCGGTGAGGTTCGTGCGGGGTGCTTCGTTACCGTCCCCTTCGGGGGCGGCAATCGCCGTCATGTGGGGCTTGTTGTCAGCGTTTTGACCGATACGGTGCAGGATGCCGTCAAGCCCATTATTTCCGTTACCACGCCTCGCATTTCACTTTCAGGGGAAATGCTGGGGCTTGTCTGTTTTTTGCGGGAAACCACGCTGTGTGCCACGGGTGATGCCGTGCACGCAATGATCCCCTCGGGGGCATTTTCGGGCTTTGTGGAATGTTACCGCGCAACGGGCATGCAACCAAAGGACGTTAGCAAGCTTTCCCCCACGGAGGCGTTTATACTTTCGTATCTTGCTCGCCTTGGCAGCGTTGGGGCGGATACCATCCGCTCACGCTTTGGCGAGGAGGCAGAGCCCTGCCTAAGGCGGCTGGTGCGACAGGGACTGGTCTGCTCGGAGCTGACCCAAAAGGAAGCAATGACGCAAAAGCAGAGGAGCTTTTATTTTTTGAGCGTTCCCGCCGAGGAGGCACGGGCGCTTGCTTCGGGGGAGCGCAAAAGCCCTCGCCTTGGTGAAAAGCAGCGCGGTGCGCTTTTGCTGCTGCTGGAGGGTGAGAGAAGTGCCGAGCAGATGCGTGCGGAGGGCTTTTCTAAGGCGGTGCTTGACGGTCTTGTAAGCAAGCAGCTGGCTGCTACCCGTACCGAGTTCGTACAGCGCGATCCGTATGCCGCGCTAAAGAAGCAAGGCGCACCCTCGCCCGATTTTCAGTTAAATGAGGAGCAGGCGGCGGTATTTTCCGAATTAAAAAACCTCACCGATGACGGTCAGGCGCACGCAGTGCTGCTGCACGGTGTCACGGGCAGTGGAAAAACGCCCACGATGCTAAAGGTGATCGATCACGTTCTTGAAAAGGGCAAGGGTGCGATCGTTTTACTGCCCGAGATCGCACTTACCCCTCAAACGCTCTCTATTTTTTGCTCGCGCTATGGAAAGCGCGTTGCCGTGATGCATTCCGCGCTCTCAGCGGGTGAGCGACTTGACACCTATTACCGTATCCTTGAGGGAGAGGCTGACGTGGTGGTCGGCACGCGCTCCGCGGTCTTTGCCCCTGTGAAGAACCTGGGGCTGATCGTGATCGACGAGGAGCACGAGCACACCTACAAATCCGATATGAACCCGAAATACCACGCGCGCGACGTGGCGCGCTGGCGCGTGGCATACCGCAAGGCAACACTCTTGCTTTGCTCCGCCACCCCTTCGCTTGAAAGCTATAAGCGCGCGACAGAGGGGCGCTATACGCTGCTTCAGCTGAAGCACCGCCACGCGGGGGCAAGACTGCCTGAGGTGCGCGTTGCCGATATGCGCGGCGAGGCGGCAAGGGGCAATCTTTCTCCCATCGGGGAGGAGCTGCGAGAGCTGTTGAAGCGGAATGCCGCCGCGGGCGAGCAGTCTATTTTGTTTCTTAATCGCCGCGGCTACAATCACGTGGTATCCTGTCGATCCTGCGGCGCGGCGGTGACCTGCCCTGCGTGCAGTGTTACGATGACCTATCACACCAAGGGGCACACCTATGACGAGGGATATCTCCTTTGCCATTTTTGCGGCAGAAGAAAGCCGATGCCAAGCGTGTGTCCCACCTGCCAATCGCCCCATCTTTCGCGAATGGGCTACGGTACACAGCGCGTCGAGCAGGAGCTTCTCACGCTTCTCCCCGACAAAAAGATCCTTCGCATGGATACCGATACCACGGGGGCACGCTTTTCCTATGACGAGATGCTGGGTGCCTTTCGCCGCCACGAGGCGGACGTGCTGCTTGGCACGCAAATGGTGACCAAGGGGCACGATTTTCCAAACGTGACGCTGGTGGGCGTTTTGATGGCGGACAGCTCGCTTTATCTTGATGATTACCGGGCGGCGGAACGCACCTTTTCGATGCTTACACAAGTGATAGGACGTGCGGGACGCGCGGCTCGCCCGGGCGTCGCCGTGATCCAGACCGCAAACCCCGATCACGAGGTGATACGGCTTGCCTGCCAACAGGATTATGAGGCGTTTTATAAGCGGGAGATCAGGCTGCGTAAGGCGCTGGTGTTTCCACCCTTTTGCGACATAGCGCTCCTGACGCTCTCCCACACGGATGAGCGAAAGCTCCTGCCTTCGGCACGCGTGCTTTCCGAGGAGCTGGCGCGTTTGGTTTGTGGCGATTATAAGGACGTGCAGATCATCGCCTTCGGGCCGTTTGAAGCACCCGTTTACCGCGCGGATGGCAAATACCGTATGCGTATGGTGATCAAATGTGCCCTCAACCGCCGCACGCGCGAAATGTTTGGCACCTTGCTTGACACCTTTGGGAAGCAAAAAATACAAACGCCGCTGTTAACGGTGGATTTCAATCCGTCGAACCTTTAAACCAGATCAGTGAGCGGCGCTGTCGCTCACACAACCATAAAGGAGATTTGATATGGCAAAATTGCAAATTCGCAAGGTGGGTGACGAGGTCCTTCGCAAGACCTGCCGTCCCGTTGAGGAGATCACACCCCGCATCCACACGCTGCTTGACGATATGCTCGAAACCATGCGCGCCGCAAACGGCGTGGGTCTGGCAGGGCCCCAGGTGGGGATCCTGCGGCGCATCGCGGTGGTAGAGGTTGAGGAGGGGGAGGTCTTTGAGCTGATCAACCCGAGGATCATTGCCTTTGCCGGTGAGCAGGAGGGTGCGGAGGGTTGCCTCTCCGTGCCGGGGCGCTATGGGCTTGTCAAGCGCCCAAAGCACGTTACGGTGCGCGCCACCGATCGCCACGGTGAGGAATATGAGATCACGGCGCACGATTTTTTGGCGCGTGCGCTCTGTCACGAGATCGATCACCTTGACGGACACCTTTATATCGATAAGGTGACCCGTATGCTGGATGAGGACGAATATCAATGAGAATACTGTTTATGGGCACGCCCGATTTTGCACTGTTTACCCTAAAGGCGCTTGTGCTTGCGGGTGAGGAGGTCGTTGGCGTGGTGACACAGCCCGACAAGCCAAAGGGGCGCGGATACGAGCTGATGCCGCCGCCCGTTAAGGTATATGCAACCGAGCAGGGCATTCCCGTTTATCAGCCGAAGACACTGAGGGACGGCGCGTTTGACGGGGAGCTGGCGGCGATAGCTCCCGACGTGATCGTAGTGGTGGCGTACGGAAAGATCCTGCCCCCCTCGGTGCTTCAGTACCCGCGGTACGGGTGCATCAACGTGCACGGCTCGCTTTTGCCGCAGTATCGAGGTGCGGCACCGATGCAGCGCGCCATCATTGACGGATGCACCGAAACGGGCGTGACGACCATGCTGATGAGTGAGGGACTGGATACGGGAGATATGCTCCTTTCCCGCCGCTTGCCGATCGGCGCGCACGATAATTTTGAGGATGTGCACGATAAGCTGGGGGGCGTTGGCGCGGCGCTTTTGCTTGACACGTTAAAGGGTGTAAGAGAGGGGAGCATTACCCCGATCCCTCAGGATCACGCCCGTGCCAGCTATGCCGCCAAGATCGAAAAGGCGGATTGTCTGATCGATTTTACCAAGGATGCACGTACTGTATATAATACCGTGCGCGGCTTATCGCCCGTGCCGCTTGCCTTTACCCACACGCCCAATGGCAAGCTGCTTAAGGTGCTGGAGGCAGAGCTCAACCCGTGCGCTGAGGCGCTGGGGAGGCCCGGCACCGTTTTGTCGCTTGACGGTGCAGTAGAGGTGGCGTGCGGCACGGGTAGCGTGCGGCTTTTGCGCGTGCTGCCCGAGGGGAAGGGGCGTATGTCTGCCGCCGACTACATTCGGGGCAGAAGGCTTCTTGTCGGGGATGTGTTAAAATAACGAAACGAGTGAGGGGAAGTTTTTATGTTTGGATTTTTCTGGTGGGACTGGACGCTACTGATCGTATTGCCCGGCTTTATCTTTGCCGCTTGGGCGCAGTATAAGGTAAGGTCGTCATATCAAAAGGGATCGGCACAGCTGCTTCGCCCCGGTATGACGGGCAGCGCGGTCGCACGGCGTATTCTTGACAGCAATGGGTTATCTGACGTAACGATCGAAAGGGTGGCGGGGAATCTGACTGACCACTATGATCCGCGCACACGCGTGCTGCGGCTTTCCGATGCCGTTTACCACGGCAACAACGTTGCCGCCGTGGGCGTTGCCGCGCACGAGGCGGGACACGCCCTGCAGCACGGCAAGGAATACGTGCCAATGCGGATCCGTTCTGCCATCCTGCCCGTTTGTAATATCGGGTCAAATCTCGCAATGCCTTTGTTTTTGATAGGGCTGCTTATCTCTTATATGGCGCCTCTTACGGGTGAGTGGCTGATGCTGGTCGGTGTTGCGGCGTATTCGCTTGCCATTGTCTTTCAGCTGGTGACGCTTCCCGTTGAATTCAATGCCAGCCGCCGTGCCATGCGCTGTCTTGCCCATTCGGGTACGATGAACGAGGCAGAGCTGAAGGGCTCGCGTCAGGTGCTGACGGCTGCAGCTATGACCTACGTGGCGGCACTTGCCGTGGGGCTTCTCAGTGTGCTTCGTTTGCTTGTTATCGCGGGTAGTCATTCCCGTCGCCGCTGATGGCGGCAGGAGGAACCACCGCCCGCGGGCGGCAAACGGCACGTGCCGTGGCAGCGGAGCTTTTGCTGCGTGCCGAGGCAGCGGGGCAGTACGCTGACCGTGCGCTTGACGCGGCGCTGTCCCGCACAGCACTCTCCGAGAGGGACAGGGCGCTTGTCACCACCCTTTTTTACGGTGTCATCGAGCGCCGCATCACGCTTGACTATATCATTGACAGTCTTTCGGGCATCGCACCGTCAGCGATCGAGCGCGGGGTCCGCACAACGCTTCGTGTGGCGCTTTACCAGCTGCTGTATCTTGACCGTGTGCCCGATCACGCTGCCATCAACGAGGCGGTGGAGCAAGCGCCCCGCCGCAGCAAGGGGTTTGTAAACGCCGTGCTGCGCACCTTTTGCCGAAAGGGCAAGGCGGTGGCGTATCCCGACCCCGCGCGTGAGCCGCACGCATATCTCTCGGTCGTATATTCGATCCCCCAGCCGACCGTGGCGGAGCTTTGCCGCATTTTCGGCGCCGCGCGCACCGAGCGCTTGCTGTGTGCCTTTGAAAAGCATCCACCCGTCACGGTGCGGATCAATACGCTACGCATCACGCGCGAGGCGTTTTTGGCGCGCGTTCCCGGCGCAACACCCACAAAAAACGCCCCGTTTGGGGTCGTTTTGCCAAATGACGCGCCCCTGCGCGAGCTGCTCCTTGAGGGGCTTTGCTTCGTACAGGACGAGGCGTCACAGCTGGCAGTCGCGGCACTGGGGGCGGTGCCCTTGATGCGCGTCATCGATCTTTGTGCCGCACCCGGCTCAAAATCCTTTGGCGCCGCCATAGATATGGAAAATACGGGAGAGGTGAGGAGCTTTGATCTGCACGAAAACAAGCTCTCTCTCATTCGTCGCGGCGGGGAAACGCTTGGCATTACCAATCTGACCGTCGCTGCGGGTGACGCGCGCGTGGCGGATGCTTCCGTGCTCGGCACCTTTGACCGCGTGATCTGCGACGTGCCCTGCTCGGGCTTCGGCGTGCTTGCCAAAAAGCCCGATATTCGCTATAAAAGCATTACCGAGGCGGCAGGGCTTGTGCCCGTGCAGGCGGCAATTTTGGAATCGGCTGCGAATTTGGTGAAGGTGGGTGGCGTGCTTGTCTATTCCACTTGCACCATTTTGCCTGCCGAAAACGAGGGGCAGGTGGCGGCGTTTTTGAAAAAGCACCCCGAATTTACCCTCACCCCCTTTTCGGTGGGTGAGCTCTCCTGTGAGGGAATGCTCTCACTTGCACCCGACACGCACGGAACGGACGGATTTTTCATTGCAAGGCTGCAAAAAAAGAATTAAGGACTACATATGGAAGATAACGAAAAAAAGGAGCTGCTCTCGCTTGAGAAAGGAGAGCTTGAGGCGCTGCTCACGTCGCTTGGCGAGCCGCGCTACCGCGCCACACAGATCTTTACCCAGCTGCATCGCGGCACAGCCCCGGAGGATATGACCAATATCGGTAGGGTAACCAAGGAGCGCCTTGGCGAGGTTGCCTTTTACCGGTTGCCCGCTGTGCGCAAAAAGCTGGTCTCGGCACTTGACGGTACGATAAAATATTTGTTTGAGCTCTCGGACGGGCACTGCGTGGAGAGCGTACTGATGCATTACGAGCACGGCACCACCATTTGCATCTCCTCACAGGTCGGGTGCGCGATGGGTTGCAAATTTTGCGCGTCCACCATTGGCGGACGCGTGCGAAATCTCACTGCGGGGGAGCTTGTGGGGCAGGTGATCGCCGCCGCCAAGGACAGCGGTGAGCGCATTGGCGGCATCGTGATGATGGGTATCGGCGAGCCGCTTGATAATTTTGATAACGTGGTGCGGTTTTTGCATCTGGTCAACCACCCCGAGGGGCAAAATATCGGCTACCGCCACATTTCGCTTTCCACCTGTGGACTGGTCGAGAAGATCGATCGGTTAGCGGAGCTTTCGCTTCCCATCACGCTCTCTATCTCGCTTCACGCGGCGGATGATGAAACGCGCACCGCTATTATGCCCATCAACCGCCGCTACAACATTGCTTCCTTACTGGATGCCTGCCGCCGCTATTACCAAAAAACAGGCAGGCGCATCTCCTTTGAATATACGCTCATTTCGGGCAAAAACGATGCGCCCGAGGCGGCAAAGCGCCTCGCGCTCCTTTTAAATCGCAGCCTGCGCTCGCGCACGGACACGATGCCCATACACGTGAACCTGATCCCCGTCAATGAGGTGGAGGAAACGGGCTTTCGGCGTGCGGGTAAGCAGGCGGTGTCGCACTTTTGCGCGGTGCTTGAGGAAAACGGTATCAGGGCAACCGTGCGCCGAAAGCTGGGGGCTGATATCAACGCCTCGTGCGGTCAGCTGCGCCGTGCCGACGTTAAGGAACACGAAAATCAATAAAATACTGCAAAACGGGGTAAAATATATCCACTTTAAAAAGAGGTGGTGTTTGCCTTGGAGAAACGAAGCAAAAAGCGTGGACGGGCAACTGTAAAGCAGCTGCTGATCGCCAATTTGCTGGCGCTTTTCTTGCTGTTTTTCGTGATCGTGATGGCACTTTTTGCCATGGGACTGCTTGGCAGCGTGCTTGCATTTATTTTTTAGGCAAGAGTGAATACTCCGAACCCGCCCTAAAGCCTTGCCTTTTGGTTCTTGGGGCACTTGACACTCCTGCAAAGTTTTTAGAAAGGAAACGGTATGCAATACGAAGAGAACGGCCGCCTTGTTCGCGGTGTCGGCGGACTTTATGAAATACGCCTTGATAAGGGAAGCACGCCGCTTTCCGATAAGACCGTTACGTCGCGTGCCAAGGGCAATTTCCGTCATGCGGGCCTGACCCCCTTGGTGGGCGACCGTGTGCGTGTTCTTTACGACGATACGGCAGTGACACATTATACGACGGGTGCTGTGGGTGACGGGGGCGGTGTGGTGATCAGAGAGATCCTGCCCCGTGCTAACGCCCTCATTCGCCCGCCTATGGCAAATCTCGGTGTCCTTTTCATCACGCTTGCCGCCGCAAGGCCCGATCCCGTGACGGAAACGGTGGACAAGCTGATCGCCATAGCTGAGTATAACGGCATTGAGCCTGTGCCCGTGATCTGCAAGTGCGACATAGCACCCGCGCGCGCCGCCGAGCTTCGGGAGATCTACCAAAACGTCGGCTTTACGGTCTTTACGGTGTCCTCTGTTGTCGGCGAGGGCGTTGCGGTGCTGCGCGACTGGATCGGTGCAAATCTTGGCACCCGTATTGCCGCCTTTTCGGGGGCATCGGGGGTGGGAAAATCCACCCTTATGAACGCGCTTTACCCTGATCTCGGGCTGCAAACGGGTGAGATCAGCCAAAGGATCTCGCGTGGCAAGCATACCACAAGACGCGTGGAGCTGTATCCCGTGGGCGAGGGATATATTGCAGACACGCCCGGCTTTAGTATGCTGGATTTTGTGCGCTTTGATTTCTTCGGTAAGGAGGACCTCCCTTTTGTGATGCGCGAGTTTGAGCCGTACATCGGTGCTTGCCGTTATACCAAATGCACGCACACAAAGGAGGAGGGCTGCGCTATTTTAGGGGCGCTTCGGGAGGGTAAGATCTCCCCCTCGCGCCACGCGGGCTTTGTTGCGATGTACGAGGAGCTGAAGGATAAAAAGGATTGGAGTAAAAAATAATGCGTGCATACATATACGTGGGTGGCGAGATCGACCCCGCTGCCATCACCGAGCGCCCCGCAAAGGAGGATCTTACGGTTGCCGCTGACGGCGGTTGGCACAACGCCGCACTCCTTGGCGTTACGCCAAGGGTGCTGCTGGGGGATTTTGATTCCATTGGCAGTAAGGGCTTGCCCGATGCCGAGGAGATCCTGCGCGTGCCGCCCGAAAAGGACCAAACCGACACACAGCTTGCCGTGCAGCTTGCGCTTTCCCGCGGCGCTGACGACATCTTCATTATAGGCGGGCTTTCGGGCAGGCTCGATCACACGCTTTCTAATCTCGGCGTGCTTGAATATCTTGCGGTGCACGGCGCACACGCCGTGATCACGGACGGCTTCAACCGCGCACGCTTTTTAAAAAACACAGGAGCGCTGATCGCGCGCAGCACCTACACCTATCTTTCCCTTATCGCGGCAAGCGAAAGGGTAAAGGGTGTGACGGTGCAGGGGTGCAAGTATCCTCTGAAAAACGCAACCCTCAGGCGGGAGGATCAGTATGCCGTCAGCAACGAGATCACGGGGAACTGCGCTTTGGTTGAGGTGCGGCGCGGCGCGATATATTTAATTGAGAGCAAATAAACGTTTGCAAAAATACGGGGGCTGAAGCAAATTTTCATTTGCGACAGCCCCTTGGCTTAGATAACGCGGGTTTGTCATTCGGCTCTATCCTTGCTTATTCACCGCTGAAAACGCACACTTTTGGGTCATCCTTCGACTCGCCTTTGTTGGCTCGCTCAGGATGACCCGTAAAAAGTAAAGGGTTGGTGCGAACATGGTGCTTAAGATGATACAAAGAATAGAATAGGGGGCTGTCGTAAATTTTCACTTGCGACAGCCCCTTTTGCACTTTTATCGTTTCCGAATGTGAAAGATCCTTCGAAGTATAGGTGCCAGCACAGCGGGCGATTTCATCAGTACGATCTTCATAGCATATCTCCTCGTGTTGAAAAATGTAAGAACCGTTGCTCCCCCTTTTCATCATATGCACCGAGTGGGCGGTCGGCTCATAGGCTGTAAGCGAGGTGAGAATTATGTGTTCTATCAACGGATGTATTGATTTTGAAGACCCCAAGGGGGCTTTGCGTGCGGCGGTGGCTGTGGCGGGTAAAAGCCTTGCCCACCGTGGCCCCGATGCAAGCGGCATGCACGATTTTGGCGGCGTTTGCTTTTATCACAACCGCCTGGCGGTGATGGACCCCGCCGGTGGCAAGCAGCCGATGAGCGCCACATTTCGGCGCAAACGCTATACCATTGTATATAATGGCGAGATCTATAATTCGGCAGAGCTGCGCCGCGAGCTAAAAGCCGAGGGCGCGGTGTTTTTTACCGAATGCGATACCGAAACGGTGCTTTGGGCGTATATCGTGTGGGGGGAGGCTGCGCCCACGCGCCTGAATGGGATCTTTGCCTTTGCCGTGCACAATGAGACCGACGGCACGGTGTTTTTTGCACGTGATCGCTTTGGTGTGAAGCCGCTTTTTTATGCACGTGTGGGAAGTAAGTTTTATTTTGCCTCTGAAATAAAGGCACTGCTGACACACAGGGAGATCCCGCCCGAGGTGGATAGCAAGGGGCTTTGGCAGCTGCTGTATCTCGCACCCGTTACCCTGAGGGAGCAAAGCGTTTTTCGCCATATCAGGTCTATCCTGCCCGCGCACTGTGCCACGCTTTCGCGCGAGGGGTTTGTCGAAAAGCCGTATTGGGAGCTGAGAGCCGCCCCCTGCCATGACGATGCCGCCACCGCCGTCGCGCGCGTGCGCGAGCTGCTTTTTGATGCGGTAGAAAGGCAGCTTTCAAGTGACGTGCCGCTTGCCGTGCTGCTGTCGGGTGGGCTTGATTCCTCTGCCATCACCGCCATTGCGGCAAGGGCGCTTGGCGCGCGGGGTAAAACGCTTGACACGTATTCCTTTGAATACGAGGGAAACAAGGAGAGCTTTACCCCCACGCTGTTTCAGCCCGCAGGCGACGACGCCTTTGCCACGGCGCTTTCAGCCGACCTTGGCACCGCGCACACGGTGCTGACCGCCCCCACTGCCGCTGTTGCCGCAAATCTTTACACCGCGGTTACAGCACGCGACCTGCCGGGGCAGGCAGATATCGACTCCTCGCTTTGCTATTATTGCGGCGAGATCAAAAAACGGCACACCGTGGTGCTTTCGGGAGAATGCTCTGATGAGATCTTTGGCGGATATCCGTGGTTTTACCGTCCCGAGATGCTATATCGCAATTTCTTCCCCTGGCTGCACGACCCGCACGCGCGTGCGGCGCTTTTTGACGATGCCATTGTAAAGCGTCGGGAGGGGTATGAGTTTATGTGTTGCGCGTATGAGGAGGCGCTTGCCGATTGCCCAACGCTTGCGGGCGAGGGGGAAAGCGACCGCCAGGCGCGGCTTGCCACCTGGCTCTCTACCCGTTATTTTATGGCAAATCTTTTGGAGCGCAAGGATCGTATGAGCATGCACGCAGCAGTGGAGGTGCGCGTGCCCTTTGCCGATCACCGTATCCTTGAATATGTCTTTAACGTGCCGTGGGATATCAAGTTTGAAAACGGCGTGGAAAAGTCTCTCCTGCGCCGTGCAATGGAGGGGTATCTGCCCCCGCAGGTGCTCTGGCGAAAGAAAAGTCCGTATCCCAAAACACACAATCCGCGTTATGAGACGCTGGTGCGCGAAATGCTTGCCCGGCGACTGGAAAGGCACAGTGGCTTTTTGCACGATGTACTCGACAGGCGCCGCCTTGATGCCCTGCTTGGCGGGGAGAATGTTACGTGGTTCGGGCAGCTGATGGGGCGTCCGCAGCTGATAGCCTGGCTTTGCCAGCTCGATTTTTGGTTTGAGAGCTACGGCGTGCGCTTGGTATAGGGCGTACTTTTAAACATCCAATGTATGCAATATATGGCACAGCTTTCGTGGCGCAGGCGCGCGCATCCACACGCGCGCCTGCGCGCGTAGGATTATTTGTGGGAAGCGAAAGACCGCAAGCGCTTTAACAGCGGTTAATGTGACGGTTGTGTGAAGAAAATAATTCGATATTTTCGCCGAAATGCTCTTGACAACAAATGAAAAATTTGTTATAATTTACAGGAACTCTATTAACCCAGACTCTAAAAAAACCAAAAAGGAGGGAGTTCCCACATATGTGGGAGCAGAGAACGATGAAAAACACTGTACGCGTGATCTGCCTTTTGCTGGCCTGCTTGTTCTGCTTGTTGGCTGTTTCTGCTTGTAACAACAATAAGAAAAAGAAACAGGGCGGCTATGATGTCAACGTAAGAGTTGATGAGAATGGCGTAAGATGGGCAGAGGACGAGTGGGGTACTTGGCGTGTGTACGACAACCTGCCCGACGAGGAACTTAATTATGACCAGCCTATTTCGATGCTGTATTGGCTCGGCGGACCCAAAGAGTTCGAGCAGACCGAAGAGGTGGACGACGACGCCCTTTCTTCTATTTACAAGCGCAATATGGCAATTCAGGATCGCCTTGACGTCGAGCTTGTATTTTCTTCCGAGCCCGGCGACTCCGGTGACATAAACACCTACGTTGCTCGTGTGCAGCGCGCTAAGGATAGCGGCACGCACGACTTCGATCTTCTCGCAGCCTACGCACGTGCCGGTGCCAAAATGGTCATCAATGATCTTTTGTGGAATCTTTCCGGTATCGAGAACAGCTACATTGAACTCAGCAAGCCCTGGTGGCCCTCTAATATCGTCGACAATCTTTCCATGGACGGCAACCTTTACTTTGTTTCCGGCGATATGTCCACCAGCACCATCTATAACATGCAAAACATCTACTTCAACAAGAAGCTGGTCAACGCCAAGCTTCAGGGGGAGGCGGAGGAATACTTTGCAAAAAACGGTCACGTGAAAACCGCAGAGACTGTATCTAAGGAGAATCCCGAGGGTGGCAACACTGCCTCTAATATGATCTATGAGATGGTTTATGCAGGCAAGTGGACCATTGATGACTTCATTCGTCTTTCCTCCGATGCTTATGAGGACACTCTCGGTGACGGCTTGACGGGTGATGATACGTACGGCTTTACCGGTTCTGACTACCAAATGGTGCCGATATACTGTGGTTGTAACCTTCGTATGATCGAGTCCACTACCGATGGCTCCGGCCTTAAGATCTCTGACGACTGGTCTTCTTCTAAGACCATTAAGCTGATCGCAAAGCTGAACGGTCTGCTTTCTTCGAATGATTACCATAACCGATATAAGACCGGCACCAGCATGATGAAGCCCTTTACGAATGGTAAGTGCTTCTTCTCAATGTATTACATGTCATACGCAGGCAGCACGCTTGTGAACAGTGCTAAGGTTCCTGCCTACGGTGTTCTGCCTTCTCCGAAGTGGGATACAAACCAGAAGAACTACTACACCTCCATTGGTAACGAGTTCTCGCTGTACTCCATCTTCAACGATTTCGATACAAGAGGAGATGAGGAAGCAACCCTTACTATGTTTACTGCTGTGCTTGAGTGTTGGGCAAGTGAGGGATTCCGCAAGACCACGCCCGTTATCTTCGAGCTTGGTATGAAGCTGAAGGCATCTCCCACACAGTGCGAAGCAGATATGTGTGAGATCATTCGCTCCTCTATCGAGTTTGACCTTGGTCGTGTGCTTGGCTTTGTGCTTGATCCTTCCGGCTACTTCTCGATGGATACGCAGGTTATGTATGCCGCAATAGACGGTACACCTTGGAGCACGGTTGTAAACCAGAACCTTAGTGCTATTCAGACAAACCTGGCAGATTTTGTAAAGGATCTGCGCGCAAGGTAATTCGGGTTTGTAACCCAATAATATAAAGAGGCTGTCTCAAATGCGAATTTGAGACAGCCTCTTCGCGTCATAAAGGCGAGGGTAGGCTTTTTGCGACTAAGGCACAGCCGAGGGCGCGGTGTGTAACGCCGCCTCTTTCGGGTCATCCTGAGCGAGCCAACAAAGGCGAGTCGAAGGATCTCGGCGCGATAAATACGATCGCGCCGCGGTGTGTTTGCACCGGTCTTTTATTTGGCTGAATGTTACTTTAAGGCAGTAAAAGGGTTAGTGCTAACATACCGCCGAAAACGCTTCTTGCGTTTTCGGAGATCCTTCGGGTTTCTTTGTTGAAACCCTCAGAATGACCCACAAAAAGTAAAAATCCTCAGAATGACCCGCAAAAAGTAAAAAAACTCGGAATGACCCTAAATGTGTGTTGAAGCCCTCAGAATGACTCGCGAAAAAGCAAAGCTCTCAGGAGGATTCTAAAAGGGGCCTATGTGGGAAAACAATTACAGTCTTGTCAGTATAGCAACGCGGTCGTTTCCGCCAAAATCGCACTTCACGGTGCAGGAAAAGCCGTTTTGTGCAGCAAGTGCTCCAATCGCTTCGCCTTGGTCGTAGCCGATCTCAAAAAGGATAAATCCGCACGGGCGCAGCAGCGCACACCACCCTTTCAAGATGGCGCGGTAAAAATCAAGTCCATCTATGCCGCCTAAGAGCGCCGCGGCAGGCTCGAACAAGACCTCGCGTTGCAGATCTCGCATCACGTCCTGTTTGATATACGGCGGATTTGCGAGAATCGCATCAAATCCACCTCGCGTCAGCGTGGCGGGCGGTGCTTTTAAAGCATCCGCTTCAAGGAACGTGATGCGCGCATCCACCCCATTTCGCACGGCATTTCGGCGGGCAACGGTAAGTGTTTCGGTGAAGAGATCTACGGCGGTGGCAGTGGTGTCGCGCCTTTCTGCAAGGGTGGAGATGGCAATGCAGCCGCTACCCGTACAAAGATCAAGAAAACGTGCCCCGTTCGGCAGCCTTTTGATCGCTTCCTCTACCAGCACCTCGGTATCCGAGCGCGGAATAAGGGTGTGCTCGTTTACCTCGTACACTTGGCGGTAAAATTCCCATTTTCCAAGAATATACTGTAAGGGGTATCGCTCACAGCGTCGGGCAACAGCCCGCAAAAGCGCCTCGCCCTCAAACGCCTCAAAAAGAAGCGTTGCCTCAAGGGCGGCGTTTTCTATGCCGACTTGGCGAAGCGCTTGTTCGATTTCAAATTTTTTCATACAGCTTGCCTTTCATTTTTAAAAACGACTTGTATTTTTTGTCTTTTTATGATACAATAATGGTGAGATCCTAAAAAGGAGGGTGCAATTATGGAACACAAGACCAATTACGGCAAGATCATTGCCATTACCCTTTCGGTGATCGCAGCTGCCAGCGCCATTGCCTTTGTGCTGTATCGCTTGCTACGCAATCTTATTACGTTCTGCACCGTTTATGATGATGAAGAGGACATCGAGGATTGTCTTGACTTTGACGAGGCGGATGAGATGCTGCAGGATGCCGATCTTGATAAGGAAGACGGCGAGGATTCTGCCCGACAAAGTGACGTATAGGTTGTCGAAATAGCCACAACGGTCCGCTGTTGCGGCTATTTCTATTTTAAACTTTTTTTTGATTCTGTCAAGTCTGTGGTTCTTGCAAAGCGCTTTTGAATATGCTATACTAAACATATACAAACGCATAGGCACAACCGACAAGTCCGAACTTGTCGGTTGTGCCTAAGGCTAAAAGGAGTGGAGCTATGAAGGGTTTTTGTAAACGTACACCTGCCGAGCTTGAGGGGGTGTTTGACCGCATTGGTAAGGATTGGATGCTGATCACAGCCGCCGGCAAAAACGAAAAGGGCGAGGATGCCGTAAATACCATGACCGCTTCGTGGGGCGGCATGGGCGTTTTGTGGAATCGTCCCGTTGCATTTTGCTTTGTGCGACCGCAACGCTATACTTGCAGATTTACCGAGCAATCAGAGCGCTTTTCGCTTTCCTTTTTTGACGAGGAATATCGCGCAGCGCTCCGCGTTTGTGGCACGAAAAGCGGAAGGGATACAAATAAATGGCAGGAGACGGGCTTAACACCCGTTATGCATCAGGGTGTTCCCGTAATCGCCCAAGCACGCTTTACGCTTGTTTGCCGAAAGCTTTATGCGGATACCTTAAAGGAGGAGGGGTTCCTATTGCCGGAGCTTCTTGAAAATTATAAGGCGGGGGATTATCACCGCGTATACGTCGTTGAAATTGAAGAAATTTTAGAAAGAGAACTTTAAGATGAGTGCTGTATCAGAAAACGTAAGGGAGCTATGCACGCGTGTGCGCGCAGCTTCCCCCGAAATTGCCACTGCCGATCACGCTACGCGCTGCCGCGTGCTTACTAAAATGGCAGAGGGCTTGGTGCTTTCCCGTGACGAGATCTTGGCGGCAAACCGAACGGATCTTGTCCATGCCGGAGAAAACGGTGTGCCCGCTGTGATGCTGGACCGTCTAAGGCTCACGCCTGAACGGATCACTGCGATCGCTGAGGGTGTGCGCGCGCTCATTGAGCTGCCCGATCCTTTGGCGGGTGGAGATGCGTGGGATCGCCCCTCGGGCATTCGTATCACACGCAAAAAAGTGCCCTTTGGTGTCATTGCAATGATCTTTGAGGCGCGCCCAAACGTAACCGCCGATGCTGCGGCGATTGCCATAAAGTCGGGCAACGCGGTGGTGCTGCGCGGCGGCAAGGAGGCGATCAGCACCAACCGTGCGATCGTTGCGGCGCTGCGGGCGGCGCTTGCCGCTTGCGATATTTCGCCCGACGTGATCGGGCTGGTGACGGACACCTCGCGCGAGAGCGCCACGGCACTGCTTGAAATGCGCGGATTGGTGGATCTCTTGATCCCGCGCGGCGGCAAGGGTCTTATCGCCAGCTGTGTGGAAAACGCCAAGGTGCCCGTGATCGAAACGGGGGCGGGAAACTGCCACGTGTATATTGATGCCGATGCGGATCTTGAAAAGGCGTTAAAGGTAGCGGTAAACGCCAAATGCCAGCGCCCGTCGGTCTGCAATGCGGCGGAGAGCCTGCTTTGCCACCGCGCGGTGGCAGGAAGGTTTTTGCCTGCTTTCTTTGAAGCAACAAGGGAATATGGGCTTTCATTTCGCGCCTGTCCCTTGTCCTTGCCACTCTTGCCCGGTGCTACCCCCGCCACGGACGAGGATTTTTACACCGAATATAACGATTACGTGATGTCGGTGAAGATCGTGGATTCCGTTGAGGATGCCATTGCACATATCAATCGCACGGGCACGGCGCACAGCGAGGCGATCGTGACGCAAAACGATGCCACTGCCGCCAAATTCTTTTCTCTGGTCGATGCCGCTGCCGTTTATCGCAACGCCTCTACCAGATTTACCGATGGCGGAGAATTCGGCTTTGGCGCGGAGATCGGCATTTCAACCCAAAAAATGCATGCAAGAGGTCCAATGGGACCCGATGCGCTCACCACGGTAAAATATATCGTGGAGGGTGACGGCACGGTGCGATAAGAATCGCTTTTGCTTGGCTGAATGTTACTTTAAGGCTTTAAATGGATTTAGTGCGAACATACCGCCGAAAACGCTTCTTGCGTTTTCGGAGATCCTTCGGATTTTTTGTTAAAATCTTCAGAATGACCCACAAAAAGCAAAAGCCCTCAGAGTGACCCGCAAAAACTCTCAGAATGACCCTTAAAAAAGTGCAAGCGCGAGCATGTTGCCGATAAAGGCGCTAAAATTCCAAGCATAAAAAAGAGCCTCAGATCAGTCTGAGGCTCTCTTTCTTTTGGCGGCGGCACTTGCCATGCGAACACAAAGTGAGGAATAAGAAATACCGATCGCCTGTGCTGCAAGTGGAAGCAAGCTGGTCCTTGTAAGACCGGGGAGCGTGTTTGCCTCAAGGAAGCAGGGTGTGCCGTCGGCGGCTTCCTTGAAATCGATGCGCGCAAAATCTCGCAGGCCAAGCGCCTTGTAAGCGGTCATGGCGAGTGCCGTGAGGCGAGCCGATTGCTCTTTCGAGATGGGGGCAGGGCAAAGCTCGGCGGTCGCCCCCGGCGTATACTTGTGTGTGTAATCGTAAATGCCCCCGTGTGGAATGATCTCAACGGGCGGTAGCGGCTCGCCGTCCAGCACGCCAACGGTAAATTCGCGCCCTGATAAGTATTCCTCAACCAAAAGCGGCTCGGCGGGAGAAAGGGCAGATAACTCAGCTGCGGTGGTTATTTTGCAAAGTCCTACGCTGGAACCGCCCGAAACGGGTTTTAGCACAGCGGGTAGGTGGATGCTTGGCGGCGGCGAGAGGGGGATCCATACCGCGCCCTTAGCGATCGGCACGCCCACCCCCTCGACCGTCTCTTTTGCACGTGCCTTGTCAAGTGCCAGCGCGGCGCCCGCAGGACCCGTGCCCGTATAATGGAAAATACCCGCCGCTTCAAGTGCGGCTTGTAGGCTCCCGCCCTCTCCCTCGCCGCCGTGCAGACAAAGAAAAACAGCGTCACTGGCACGCATTTCCTCTAAGATCTCGTCCCTTGGCAGTCCGCCGCGATGGTCGTGCGCGGTGAGGATATGATCGCTGCCTGCAAAGGCCTCGATCACACGCAACGCGCCGCTTATTGCCACTGCGCGCTCAGGACTGTTTCCCCCGTATAAAAGAAAGATCCTCAAAAGATCACCCCCTGCTTTAAGATATGTCACGATTGCTTTTGTTGCCAATTGTTGGTTATTGACAAGCTTGTGATAATGGGGTATAATAGTGTTGCAAGTAATTGGAATATTTTACATATAATGGACTTAACTGACTGTTTGGGGAGTTGTAATATGGAACTGATCCTGCTTGGTGCTTGTGCGGTTATCCTTTTTTTTAATCTGTTTATGGCGTTAGTGCGCGGGGTGAGAAAATCTCTGCTTCGTCTTGGCACGGTCGTAGCGGCGGCAGTGGCGGCGTTTTTCTTGGCGCGCGCAATTGCAGGCAGGTTTGGGACGGAAATAGCTCTATGGCTGCAGGCAACGCTTGGCTTGAATACGGATTTTGCGCCGCTTTTCGAGGGTGCGGCATCTGCCGGTGATGCCATTGCCTTGTTTGTGAAAATGCTGCTTGCCCCTGCGGTGTTTTTGCTCTTGTACATTGTACTTAAGGGCGTGCTGATCCTTGTTTATTGGATCCTTGCCAATGCCACGCGCCCACCCTACAGGGATACTGTAAAATGTCATTTTGCGGCGCTGCCCATAGGGCTTGTGATCGGGCTGATCGGTATTTTTGCGCTGATCTCTCCCTTGCTTGGATATCTTGATCTTGCTTCGGAGGTGATCGTTTCTGTCCAAAAGAGTGCTACGGGTGAAGCTGCCGAGGAGCTTGCCACATATCAAAAGGATCTGATCGAGCCTGCAAAGGGCACGCCGGTGGTCTCCACGCTTTACAACACGGTTGGTGTGCACGTGTTTGAGGGGCTTTCTTCCGCAAAGTGGCAGGAGGATAAGGTGCATCTTCGCGCAGAGCTTGCGGTGCTTGCTGATATCGTTGGAAATCTGCGGGTGCTTGGGGGCAAGCAGCCCGAGCAATACGGCGAGGCGGAATGCGCGGCACTGGATGCCGTGGCAAAGGACGTTGGAAGCTCACGCATTTTATCTGTTCTGTGCGCGGGCGTTCTAAATACGGCATCAAATCATTGGCTAAGCGGCACGGAATTTATGGGCGTTGCTAAGCCCGATATGGGCACCGGTGGAAACGAACTGCTTTGTGCATTCCTTGAGGTGTTCTCAACCTCAGGAGAGGATAATCTTTCACAGGATCTTGATTTCTTTTCGGATGTGTTTGCTCTTCTTGTCAAGTATCAGATATTTGACGATATCCGTGCCGCCGATGACGCGGCGCTCGCCGACCTTATCACAAACGGTGACTTTTTAAAGGATGCAAGGGAGCTGATCGCCACCCATCCCCGTATGAAGCCTGTTGGCACGGCGCTTGTTGACGTGGGTATGCGCAGTGCACTTCGTGCGATGGGATTGCCCGAAAATATCAGTGAGGCACACGGCGAGCTTCTTTCGGACATGACCGTGGCATTGCAAGCGGCACCTGTGCGGGAGGACGGCACGATCGACGACGCGGCGCTTGCCGCCACACTCACCGATGTCTTTTCACAAAACGAGATCGAGGTGAACGACGCGACGGTGCAGCTGGTGGCCGAGGGCTTAGCTGAGCATTTTACGCCACAGGAGCTTCGCACGCTTACCGTTGAGGAGATCTCACAAAAGCTGGCAGAGCGCTTTGGCGAGGTGAACGTGAGCGATCTTGTTGCATCGTAGGGCGCAGAATAATAAAAAACGGCATCGGCGTGTAGCCGATGCCGTTTTTGGCGCATATGCTAAAAGCGAGGTGATGATAATGATCGCGTATAAGGGGTATGACCGCACACGTGCGGTGGAATATGCCCGCCGTTATGCCTATTCCCGCAACCCCTTGTTTTATAATTTTACGGGTATAGGCGGCGACTGCACAAATTTTGTGTCCCAGGCACTTCTTGCGGGGAGCTGCGTGATGAACTACACCCCGAACTTTGGGTGGTACTACCGCAGTACCGAGGATCGCGCGCCTGCTTGGACGAGTGTGGAGTTTTTTTGGGAGTATATGACCGCCGCGCCGCGCTTTGTAGAGGCAGGGGGAAATACGGGGCCCTTTGGGCGAGAGGCGACTGCCGAGGAGCTGCAGGTGGGTGACGTGATACAGCTTGCAAACAGCGAGGGTGATTTTTATCACACGCTGCTCGTCACGGGCTTTTCGGGGGAAACGCCCCTTGTCAGCGCACACTCCATCGATACCTTTGATAGACCCCTTCGTGATTACAATTATACCTCATTACGGTACTTGCATATCATCGGTGTACGCGTGCCCGTGAACACACCCGATTGCTTTGCTGATCTGATCTCCGGTACGGCTCTGCCGCCTGAGAATTAAGAAAAAAGGGGCGGTCTCAAATGCCAAGGCGTTTGGTCGACAAGCCCCTTGATATTTTATGAATACAGCACGTTGATATAGTGCTCAATAATGTCAACGCAACGGTCAAACCCAAGCTCCTCGGTATTGAGGCAAAGATCGTAATTTCTTGCATTGTCCCAGTCGTTACCGGTGTAGTAGCGGTAATAGGTGCTGCGCGCGCGGTCGATCTTTTCAATCTTGCGTTCTGCCTCTTTTTTTGAAAGTCCGTAAAGCTCCATCACCTTGTTCACGCAGAAATCCTCAGAGGAATAGATGAAGATGCGTAATACATTCTTTTTTTCACGCAGAATGTGGTCGGCACAGCGACCGACGATCACACAGCTGTGCTTTCCTGCCACTTCCTTGATCATTTTTGCCTGAAAATTAAACAGATTGTCGTCGGAGGTGAATTCGCCACGATCGGGCGGAATGATCTGCTTGCCGTACGAGCGATCATAGCGCTTGAAAAGGGAGATCTTGCCCGCTTCGTCCGCCTTGTCAAAAAGATCAAGACTGATGCCGCTGTGCTCTGAGGCAAGCTCCATAATTTCACGGTCATAAAAGTGAATGTTAAGACGCTCTGCCAGCATCTTGCCGATGGTGCGACCGCCGCTGCCAAAGCCGCGTGCAATGGTTACAGTAAAGTTTTGCATAACAGACCTCCTATAAACGGGTGACGTCTTTTTTATTATAGCACCGTCTCGTCTGTTTGTCAAAGGGTATTTTCGAGTTTATATCGGGGGAGGTGGAAAGAATATCTTACCTCGGACTTGACAAATGGTGGGTTTTGTGGTATCATAACAAAGCGTGCAAAGAACAAATAGCTATACTATGCGGGTGTGGCGAAATTGGCATACGCATAAGATTTAGGATCTTACGCCGTGAGGCGTGCAGGTTCGACCCCTGTCACCCGCACCATACAGCAAGGGCGCCCCAAGGTGGGCGCCCTTGCTGTATGCCGTGAAAAGGCTCACGAGGTGAGTGAAGGCTCAAGCGCAGGGACTTGCACCGTGATTTACTACCGACAAAAGCACAAAATCATATTAAAAACGCCTCTTGCATAGAATAAACCGACTTTGAAAAAGAGAGGTGTTTTCTTATGGCAGGATACGAGGATAAAAACACAAGCGTAGAGATACAGGTGTGTGACAAAACGGTTCCCTTTGAATTAAACGGTGAGATCTCACTCCCTGATTATCTTGGAGAGGTCAGTCGGCTTCTGTGGGTGCGCCCCACGATACTGCCACCCACAAAATTTATAAACGGTGACGATGCTGAGTTCTCGGGGCGCGTTTGCTACGCGGTGCTTTACGCGGGTGCTGACGGCAAGCTTTACAGTACGTCCTTTGAGGACACGTACGGTTTTTCCGTGCAGCTGCAAGCACCCGGCGCAGCGCTGCTTTCGACACAGGTCGTGCCCGACGCGGTCATTGGTCGCGTGGCAGCGCCGCGCAGACTCACTGTCCACTGCCGTGCGCATGCCCACGTGAATGGGTACGGAGCGCGTGATCTTGGTGTTTCGCTGCCGGACGAAGCGGATGAGGTATGTCGTCTCGGTGAGCTGCAGGAAAGCGGTAGCTTTCTTTGCGCCACGGGCGATGTTGTGGAGGTTTGCGATGAATTTGAGGCGGAGGAGGTCCGTGTGATCTGCGCGCGTGCCGAGGTGTTTTTGCCGGAGGTAAGTGCCTTTGGCGACAGTGTGCGATGCAAGGGAGAGGTAATTGCAACGCTGCTTTGCTGCAAGGCAGACGAGGGACAGGTGGGGAGCTTACCATATACGGTGGTGCGCCGCTTACCACTTTCGTACGACGTGCCGCTTGAGGCGTCCTTCTCGGATCAGAATGCACGTGCTACCGCTGTTGCTACTGAGGTGCGCGCAGTGGCGGAGGGTGGAAGAGTGACGCTTGCCGTTCGCGTGCTGCCACAGGTAGAGGTCACCGGTAAAACAGCCGCTTACTATACCAAGGATCTTTTTATGCCGGGTATGAATACTGCGTGCAGCTACACGGAAGAGCGCGTATGGTTGCCGCATCTTTGCGCCAACAAGAACTTCAGCGTCTGTGCCGCGTTATCTGCTGCGGAGATCGGTCTGCCCCCCGCTGCTGCGGTGATCGACGTGTGTGCGGAGGCAGAGGTGCGCCAAAGAAGCACGGGGAAGGGGCAGACTGTGCTTTCGGGCGATCTCCACTGTCACGTGCTTTATTACTGCGAAAACGAATATGGCGTAGCAGGCACTGACGTGCCGTTTCGGGTGGTAAGCGAGGGCGAGCCCGAGTCGCTTTCCGTTTATGCCGACGTTCCCGTGTGTCGCATGCAGCAGGAGGGGGAACGGATGCGGCTTGATGCTGAATTACAGCTTGCAATGCGAGGCTCCTCGTTTGCGACGGTAAGGGCTGTGGAAAAGGCGGAATTTTCGCCGCGAGAGGCGTGTCGGCGTGCCGATCTTGAGCTCTGCTACCCCGAGGCAGGGGCGTCACTGTGGGAAATTGCCAAGAAATATGCTACGTCACCCGCGCGTATTGCTGCCTCAAACGGAATATCGGATGAGGATATGGGGGATGTGGCATCGCTTTCGGGTGTGCGGTATCTTATGATTCCCTAAGCTCTTGACCGAAAATTTTCTTTCTCTGTGTTATTTAGTGACATCTTTTCAATAAAATGCACAAAAAAAGCTTTAAATATAAAAAACTTATTGACAAAAGGCAAAAACTGTATTATAATGGGAATACCAATAAAAAAGGAAGGTACTAACCATGCGCAAATTACTTGCATTGCTTTTAAGCGTACTTATGCTTGCGTCTTTGTTGGCTGCTATCCCCGCCTTCGCAGCTACCGCAACATATGACGGGACAACGAGGAACGATGCGACCAAGCTCGTTATTACTGAGATCGGCGCCGATATGACGTATTACAGAAACGGAAATGCTACCGTATCCGGTCTTTCCACCATCGGTTCTATGGACTTTATTGAGATCTACAACAACGGTGCGGGCAGCATAGAGCTTGATAGCCTCTCGCTTCTGCTTGGCGTGGAGATCGACAAGGTTCCTACCGATGCGCAGAGCCCCTACATTCAGCATAGAGTCAGCGAGGACTATCCTCTTTGGAAGGAATGGCGCGACCATTATCGCTTTATCTCCGAGATAGAGATAAAGGATGACGTGTTGATCGACGCTACTACTGCCGGTCAGTATACAGCGCTTCCCAACAATATTTACACCAAGTATCTCACCAATGCAGGCGAGGATATGACCTTGGCTGACGGTGAGACCGCAGTTATTTGGCTGATCACGGCAAAGACCGTTGAGTGGCTGGTTTGGGCAGATGCCAACGTTACGGATTTCGATCCTAAGACCGAGTTCCTCAGAAGCTACTATGGCGGAGCCGTGGACCCCGACGACTATAAGGTTGTGATGGTTTGGGCGTATTCCGACGGCACCGTCGACGATCCCTTCGTCCTTGCCGATGATATGTTTAACTTTGAAAATGCGCCTTCCGTTTCCGGTTTGGATGGAACAAGCGATCTTGACTGGACCTACATTATCGGTGTGGCAAATGATACTTGGAATGTTGGAAGCGATGCGGCTTACAACGAGACCACTCAAGCCAGAAATGTGAATCTTTACTGCATGTCCATGCTTGGTGCGAGAGTGCCCGGTTACGTAAGACAGAGTGGATATACGGCTACGTATGCACCTGCTGCGGCAATTCCCTATATTCAGAACGCATACAACAAGCTCTTGAATTCCAACGCTACCGATTATACCGACTATCTGGATGCCGGGCTTATCGAGAGCTACCGCGAAGCCGGTGTGATCAACTGGGTAAGCGATCCCACTCCCGGTCAGATGCCTGTTTGGCAGTGGGCAATTGTTGATCCCGACGATGCCAAGGCACCCGATTCTTTGAAGACCGAAGGTGTAAAGGACGCCACTAAGGTGGCTGCAGCGATCCATGCTTACGTAGAGGAGCTTAATTACGTGGACGACGGTGCTAACGCAGGTCGTGATGAGACCGGCATTGACCGCGAATACAACTTTGAGTCCCAGGAGGACATTAAGAACCGCTTTAACAATAAGAAAAAGAAGGACGACACCACTGAAGAGGGCGGTCTTGCTACGTGGGCATTGATCCTCATTATCGTGGGTGGCGTGCTTGTGGTTGCAGGCGGTGCTTGCGCTGTGGTATTCTTGGTGATCCTGCCCAAGAAGAAGGCGGCAGCTGCTGCGAGCGCTGACGAAGCCTTTGTTGCAGATGCTCCTGTGGAGGAGATTCCCGTGGAGGATGCTCCTGCGGCAGAAGAGAACAAAGAAGAATAATAAACGGTGTAGAATCGTTTAAAAAGGCTACCGCCGTAGGTGGTAGCCTTTTTTTCGGAGATCATCAAACAGCAAAGGAGTATTTGATATGAAACTGAGCGTGCTTGCAAATCTATATGGAACGAAATCGCTTGGCGAAACGTTGGCGATTCTTTCCTCTCTTGGTATTAAGACCGTTGAGCTTGGTGCGGGCGGGTACCCGGGAAAGGCGCATTGTGATCCTGAGGAGTTGCTAAAAGATAGCAGAAAATATGATGCTTTTAAGGCAACGCTGGACAAATACGGCATAGAGGTCTGTGCCCTTGCCGCACACGGAAACGCATTGCATCCCGATGCTGCCGTTGCCACACAGTTTGATCGTGATTTTAGAAACGCCGTGCTGCTTGCCGAAAGAATGGGTGTTGATACCGTTATCACGTTTTCCGGCTGTCCCGGCGACAGCGAAGAATCGAAATATCCAAACTGGGTGACCTGTCCTTGGCCCGAGGATTTTCTTCATATCCTTGATTGGCTGTGGAACGAGAAGTTGATCCCGTATTGGCGCGAGGCTGCTGCCTTTGCAAAGGCGCATAAGGTCACGCGCATCGCCTTTGAAATGCACCCAGGCTTTTGCGTATATAATCCCGAAACGCTTTTGCGTCTGCGTGCCGCTGTTGGCGACGTGATCGGTGCAAATTTTGATCCCTCCCACCTTGTTTGGCAGGGAATTGATCCCGTTGCTGCCATCCGCGCGCTTCAAGGTGCTATTTATCACGTGCACGCCAAGGACACCAAGATAGACACGTATAATACTGCCGTAAACGGCGTTCTTGATACCAAGCATTACGGCGATGAGCTGCACCGTTCCTGGATCTTCCGTACGGTAGGGTACGGCAACGGGGAGAGCTACTGGCGCGACCTGGTCAGCAACCTGCGGCTTGTGGGCTATGATCGCGTGCTTTCTATTGAGCACGAGGACAGCCTGATGACCATTGACGAGGGGCTTTCCAAGGCGGTATCGTTCCTTGGCGATATTCTCATTAAGGAAGAAAAGCCCACCACGATGAGTTGGGCATAAAAAGAAAGAGGCTGTCTCAAATTGGCATTTGAGACAGCCTCTTTTTAAGCGGGGAAGCCCATTTTATAGTTTTGCAAGGTCAAGAGGTGGCTCTTCACACGTGATCGACACGCAAAGAGAAATAAAATAGTCCCCCTCGCGCAAGGCGTGAAAGCGCACGCCGTGCGTCACTTCAAAGTCAGGGGCGTGCGTATCCGTGCGTGACAAATGCATTCCGATGCCATCACCTCGGTACTTGGCATACGCCTCCTTTTTCACAAACACCTCCGTAAAAGCGGCACCTTGATCCTTAGCGCCAAGAACGTAGCTGCGCTCATGCACGCCAAAAAAGCGCGTTGTGAAGGCGGAGATCTTTTTGCTGTCAAAACGTGTAAGACGCTCAACGTCAACCCCAACGCGGGGCAAGGTCTCTTCATCTGCTTGCCAAAGCGCACAAACGGCGATCCCGTCGGTGTGGGCAAGACTAAAATCAACCAAGGGCAGATCCTTAAAATAGGGTCTGCCCTCCTTTGTCTTTAAAATAGTGGAGGGCTTGATGCCTAATTTCTCTGTTACGCCAAGCAGCAATTTGCGTGCCGCCGCACTTTGCGCAGCGCGCGTGGCAGAGCGATCCCCCGGTAAGTTGCACAGGATCTTATGCAGCACCAGCATACGGTTACAGTGCCTTTAAGCGGTCAATGCAACGGCGGCAAATACGCTTGTCCTCAAAGAGCACAACGTCGTCTGCCTCTTTGCAGAATACGCATGCAGGCAGATATTTTTTCAAAACGATCTGATTTTCATCGGTAAAGATCTCAAGCGCATCATTTTCCTTGATATCCAGCGAACGGCGGATCTCAATAGGCAATACAAAACGTCCCAAATCGTCTACTTTTCTGGTAATACCGGTCGATTTCATAATTTCTCCTTTTCGTAAGCCGTGATATATACTGTGTCAAATATTGTTTATATTTATTATATACCATCGAAAAATGGTTGTCAATATCCAAATATGGAAATTTATGGTTTTTTAACAATTTTATGGAAAGCTACAAAAATGCTCGTGTATTTTCAAAAGTCAGCGAACGGTGTGAGAAAATGGGCGAAGTGTATCTTTTTACGCATGCTTTTGATTGGAATAAGAAGTTTTTGCCAAATAATTCTCCAAAAAGAAGGAGAGGGTGGGATGATGATGCTACGAGGTTGTCAAAAGCAAATGATCGTACTGCAAACGGAGCAAAGCAGTGTTTTTGAAAGTGCTTTTTTTGTGTTGCGGCGCGAAAATCCGTCTGTCGGCGTTGATGATATGCTGGCGGAAGCAAACCGTATTATAGGTGAGGGGGTAAGGACGGTGCGCAAAAAAAGGGGGGTGCTACGTGGGCTTTTGCTGGTTTTGCTGGGCGCGGTGCTGGGCGCGGGTGTGCTTGCGTTGGTTTTCCTTTTACAAGGCGCTTGACAAGCAAGGTATGTTAGTGTATAATGTATAATATATTAAAGTGATAGTGCTGTCGGGCGGTTCCCGATACGATGATAAAGTGACCCTTGCTGTGCAGGGGGCGTCCTGTTGCAGGCGTGGCTGTGCCGACCGGGGGACCCCCTCCTGTTTTGCGGCTGGGCAAAAGTTTTTGTTTAAGGAGGATCTATGCCGAAGGTTAAAAAGGACAAAGGAAAAATTCGCATAATTCCGCTTGGCGGATTACATGAGATCGGTAAAAACATTACCGTGATCGAATATGAAAATGATATGATAGCGGTGGATTGCGGACTTGCTTTCCCCGATGAGGATATGCTGGGAATCGATTTGGTGATCCCTGATATTACGTATTTAGAGCAAAATCAGGATCGGCTACGGGGCATCTTTCTCACGCACGGACATGAGGACCATATCGGTGCTATTCCGTATGCACTGCGCACGATCAATCCGCCGATCTACGGCACGAAATTAACGCTTGGTATTCTCAAAAACAAGCTACAGGAGCATTCGCTGCCTTGGAACCCGCAGCTTTGCACCGTCAGTGCGGGCACGACTGTTCGGGCGGGGGCGCTGAGCGTTGAGTTTATCCGCGTGAACCATTCCATTGCAGATGCTTGCTGCCTTGCCATACACACCCCTCTTGGCACGATCATCCATACGGGTGATTTTAAGCTGGATATTACGCCCATTGAGGGTGAAATGATGAACCTTACCCGTCTTGGGGAGCTTGGGAATAAGGGTGTGTTAGCACTGCTTTGTGAGTCCACCAACGCTGAGCGCCCCGGCTTTGCTCCTTCTGAGAAGAAGGTGGGGGCATCGCTTGAGTATATCTTTACCAAAAACACCGATAAGCGCATAGTGATCTCTACTTTCTCCTCTAACGTGCACCGTGTGCAGCAGATCATAGATACCAGTGCACGGCACGCGAGAAAGGTTGCGGTAACGGGGCGCAGTATGTTGAACATCGTGGGTGCGGCGGTGGAGCTTGGCTATATGAAGGTGCCGAAGGACACCCTCATTGATATTGGTGAGATAAAGCGTTATAAGCCGGAGCAGATCACACTGATCACCACGGGTAGCCAAGGCGAGCCGATGTCGGCGCTCTACCGTATGGCGTATTCGGATCATCAGCAGGTCACGCTTGGTAGAAGCGATCTGGTAGTGCTTTCCTCACACGCCATTCCCGGCAACGAAAAGCTGGTGGGACGCGTGATAAACGAGCTGGCAAGAAACGGCGTTGAGGTGCTGCACGATGCTTCGCTTGAGATCCACGCATCCGGGCACGCTTGTGCTGAGGAATTAAAGCTGATGATGGCGCTTACCAAGCCACGTTACTTTATGCCTATACACGGAGAATTCCGCCACATGGCGGCAAATCGCGCGTTGGCACTGGAGATCGGTATTGACGATCGCAACATTTTCCTCGCGGATATCGGAAAGGTACTGGAAATTGACGCTAAGGGCGCGCGCTTTGCGGGCGCAGCTCCCGCAGGACAGGTCCTGGTCGACGGCTATGGCGTGGGCGACGTTGGCAATATCGTGCTGCGTGACCGCAAGCATCTGTCGCAGGACGGCCTTATCGTAGTGGTTGCCACGGTAGATGAGGAAAGCTCCCTCATTTTGTCAGGGCCTGATATCGTATCGCGCGGCTTTGTATACGTGCGTGAGAACGAGGCGTTGATGGAGGAAGCAAAAAAACAGGTCACAAGAACCATTCAAAAGTGTCTTAGCGGCAGACAGTCGCGGGACCGTATGCATCTCAAAAACACGGTGCGCGACGAGCTTTCCAAGTTCCTGTATGCAAGGACGGGCAGAAAGCCGATGGTCTTGCCCGTTATTATGAACGTATAAAATTCGGGATCATTCACAGGGCGTTCATTCACCAAACACCCCGAAGAGATATGATAATTATACGACTATAAAAATTCGAAAGGCGGTTCCTTAAAATGGGAAAAGGAAACAGAACAAAAAAACAACAGGCAGCGAGCGTGCTTGCCGGCAGCGGTAAGAGAAGCGCTGCTAAAAAACGCGAAATGCCCACTTGGGTCGGCACTCTTATCGTGGTGTCGGTGCTGGTGGCGATCGTGCTTTTTGCTACCTTCAGCGCTCTTAATTCTCGCGGCGTATTTTTGCGGGGCAAGGTGATCTATGAAAGCGAGCATTTCGAGATCACGGTGTCTATGATGTCCTATATGGTCTATACCGAGTATCAGGAATGGGTCAACACCTACCAGTCGACGGGCTATATGCAGTTTATCAAGGGACAGGGCGGAAGCGGCCTTAACACCTCTGCGCCCTTGCGCGATCAGATCTATAGCTCTACCACGGATGAAACGACGGGTGCTGTTACGACCGTGACCTGGTTTGACTATTTTGCAGGTCGCGCGACGGCGAGCATCCAGCAGGTGCTGGTGCTTTGCGAGCAAGCACGTCAATATGGTATCACCCTTGACGAGTCCGATTACAAGACGATCGATAGTGCGCTTGAGAGCATGGAGCTTTATGCAGCATACAGCGGCTACACCACCTCGGGCTACCTTTCCGCTATGTACGGCAAAGGCGTTGGCGAAAAGGATGTGCGTGCTATGATGGAGCTTACCCAGCTTGCCACTAAGTTTACACAGATCAAGATGGAGGAGTTCGAGAACGGCGCGACCGACCTGCGCATGGAGGAATACTACCAGAACAATAAGAACCTTTTCGACATTTACGTGGACCATATCTCCTACACGTTTAATGCGACCTTCAAGCCCGTGTCCGATGAGACAGAGGATGCAGCAACAAAGAATGCCGAGGCATATGAAAAGTTTGTGGCGGACAAGCAAAGATATGAGAATTATATCACCGAGCTTGCCGAGTGCACTGATGCGGAGAGCTTTTCAAATCTTCTTATGCTGTATCTGAAGGAGGATCTGAAGCTGAAGGATCCCGAAAAGAGTGATGATGCCGCGGCACTTGAGGCGCTGCAAAAGCAGTCTGATGCGCATCATATCAACTACAAAAAGACCGATGACGACTTAGCGCTTGAGGACTGGCTCTTTGATACGGAGGATCCCGTTGCTGCCGGTGACACACATACCATTAAGGATGAAAAAGAGAATGGTCGCAAGGAGATCGAGCCCGAGGAGGACGGCGGCGAGGTAACGTACGAATATGAGGACGCCACCGCTACCTATACCGTTTGCTACGTTTTGAAGCCTGTGCATAAGGATGATGCACTTTTGCAGGATGTTGGACATATCCTTTTCAAGAGTGATACATTTGCCAGCCTTACCGATACCTCGAAGCTGACGGGAAAGGTGAAGGAGCTTGCACAGCGCCTGGTCGACAGGGGTGAAAAGATCTCTGCCGAGAATATGGCAAAGGAGCTGATCGCCGTGATGAAGGCGGATGGGAAGCTGATCACCAAGACCGATGAGGCTACGGGCGAGGAATATTACTATATCGAAAAGGCTGATTTTGAAGCATACGGCAACGACTACACCGAGGATAGCAATGTCTTCTACGAGGATGTTGCAAGAGGCGATATGGTAACGGAATTTGACGCGTGGCTGTATGACGACGGCCGTGTCGTAGGTGAGGTTTCTCCCGTCGGCGTAAAGACGACCTATGGATATCACGTGATGTATTATGGCGGTGAGGGCGACCTTGAAAACTGGAAGTCTCTTGCACGTGAAAAGATCTCTACTGCTGATTACGAGGAGTGGTATAAGATCGCGGCGGCATCCGTCACCATCACACCCACACAAAAATATTGGTCAAAGATCGGCTAATTTTATAAAAGGACTGCCGTTTTTGTTGCGGCAGTCCTTTGACATTTGTATGCGGCGAGAGAATCGGGCTATACTACTACTTGTAATCGGATGGCGGCGCCGCCGCAGAAGGAGCTTATATGGTACTGAACACAAAACAAACCACCGTGGCATATCGCTGCCCCCATTGCGGGGCGGGTGTGATGAGCGCGGTAAGCCCCTTTCATTTGCGGGGCAATATGCTGCGACTGAAATGCACCTGTGGCAAAAGCGTGCTGGAGGTAGAGCCTGCAGGAGAGGGCAAGGTGCGCCTGACGGTACCTTGCATTATTTGCCCGAGGCCCCATCACTACACCGTGAGCGAAAAGATCTTTTTCGGTGAGGAGCTTTTCGTGCTTCCTTGCGCGTATTCGGACATTAATATCGCGGCGATGGGTGAGATCAATCACGTAAAGGCTGAGCTGGCGCGTACGGAGCTAGAGCTGCTTGATCTGATGGAGGAAAACGGCATTGGCGATTTTTCGGCACTGCACGAGCAGGCACAGGAGCTGGTAAGCGACCCGCAGGTGCTGGATGTTGTGATGTTTGTTATTCGGGATCTTGACGATGAGGGCAAGATCTATTGCCGTTGCAAAAGGCAGGAGGGCGAATCGGGGGACTACGACGTCGAGGTGACGCGGGAGGGCGTCTTAGTCACTTGCCAAAAATGCGGAGCGACAAAAACGCTGCCCGCAAACTCCCTGATTGACGCACACGAATTTCTCAACGCCGAAAAATTAGAGTTAGAATAAAAATAAATATCAAATATAAAATGGGGTGAGTCAAATGCAAAAAATGCATTTGGTACTCACCCTGTCGTTTTTGCTTGATGGCTAAACGCCATCATTTTTGACCGTTTCTCGGTCAAAACACGCAAATTCCGCGCTTCAAAAAAGCCTACCGTCGGCTTTTTTGAGCAGGGGCTGCGCCAATGACACAGCCCCTTTTTCGACAAATGTCGGTGTTTTTCATATACTGAAAATGGGCAACGATAGCCCAAGTTCCAAGGCTACAAGGTAGCTTTTGGTATAAAGGAGTATTACTGTGATCAGCAACTATAACAACGATCCCCTGTTTCGCTTTCTTGAGAGCGAAACCGAGGGTGCGCGCGGCGGCTGCGTGGGTCCGGGGCTTGTAGAGGGTGCTACGCCCACGGAAAACGGGTGCCTTGACGGGAGAAGCCTTGCGATGGTCTATTCGCCCTGTCAGGTCTTTGAGGGCATCTATGAGCCCGAGGCGGGGCTTATGGCGGGCACCATCTTCCGCGAGCTGGAGAAGCCGTTTTACGGTGCAAGGAGGCTCAAATGAACAATATGATGAATGGCAATCAAGGCATGGGCGGGGCAGGAAGCCTGTTGCGTCGTATCAGGGCGGAGGACTTTGCGCTTTACGAGGTCGCGCTTTACCTTGACGCGTATCCCACCAATCAAAAGGCGCTTGCCTTTTACGAGCAGCATCGAAGGATCCTCGCCGCCTTAAAAGAGGAATACAAGAGAGAATACGGACCTCTTACAATCTACGACAACGTGGATGGCAATGAGTGGAAATGGGTAAAGGGTCCGTGGCCGTGGGAAAGGGAGGCAAATTAATATGTGGATCTATGATAAAAAGCTGCAATTTCCCGTAAAGATCAAAAATTCCAATGCAAACTATGCAAAGATCATCATCAGCCAGCTTGGCGGGCCTGATGGCGAGCTTGCCGCATCTATGCGGTATTTGCATCAAAGATACAGCATGCCCTACGACAAGGTGCGGGGGATCTTAACGGACGTGGGCACGGAGGAGCTGGCGCATCTTGAAATGATCGCCGCTATTCTCTACCAGTTGACCCAGGGGCTTTCCCCCGAGGAGATCAAAAAGGCAGGTATGGACATTTATTTCGTGGATCATACCGCAGGGCTTTATCCCGTTGCCGCCTCAGGCGTGCCCTTTGATATGAAATACGTGGGTGTGAAGGGCGACGTTCTTGCAGACCTCAACGAGGACCTCGCGGCAGAGCAAAAGGCGCGCGTGACGTACGACAACATTTTGCGTATGGTAGACGATCCCGACGTGCGCGAGCCGATCAAGTATTTGCGTCAGCGCGAGCTGGTGCACTATCAGCGCTTCGGCGATGCACTGCGTATTGCACAGGATAATCTCGACAGCAAAAACTTCTACGCGTTCAATCCGTCCTTTGATAAGTAAAAGAAGGGGGTGAGTCAAATGCATTTTTGCATTTGACTCACCCCCATCGTTTTTGCTTTGCGGCTAAACACCGCAATTTTTGCCTGTTTTAGGGGCAAAAATCGCAATTTCCGCGCGTCAAAAAGCCTACATCGCCTTTTTTTGCGCAGGGGCTGCGTAAATGACGTAGCCCCCAATTTTATTTTGAGAAGGGATGCGATTTGATCCATTTTTCAAGGATATCCGCCGCTTCGCCTACCAGCTCGGCACAGGGGCGTTTTTTGTAGTATGCTTCGGTGCGCTCGCTTGGTGTATGTGCGGTATCCTTGCCCTCGCCCCCCAGTAGGTCGCGGCAAATGATGCTGCCGCCCGCGCGCTCTCTGAATTCGGCACACAGCGCCTGTATCGTTTCATAGTGTGCGGCCTTGGCAGCCTTGTCCGCGGTATTTTCATACCCGTAAAGTGCGCCTGCCACCAAGCACATACCCGATACCGCGCCGCAGACCTCGCGCTGCCTGCCTACACCGCCGCCAAATGGGGCGGCAAGCCGCAGCGCCGTTTTTTGATCAAAGCCCGTGAGGTCGCAAAAGGTGAGGAAAACGGATTGGGCACAGTTATAGCCTTCCTTGAAATACGCGATAGCTTGTTCTTTCCTTTTCATAGATAGATCTCCTTTTTTTATCCCAGAGAATCGGTAATATCGGTTGTCACGCAGTGGTCAAAGCAGCCGAAGATCTCGTCCGCTTCCTCGGGCACCCATTTTTGGGTAAAGGCGCTGACCAGCGGCACGATCACAAGGCCCGCGAGCATTGCAAACACACCCGAGTAGAGCGAGTTTTTAAAGATAAAGCCAAGGAATCCGCCGTTTACCGTAAAGAGCTTCATGCTGATGAGCAGCTGTACGATCTCAAGCCCCGTGCCAAATACAAAGCAGGTGGCAACGGCGGGCTTTGAGATGCGCTTGCTGTAAAGTCCGTAGAGAAAGGGGGCGAGAAACGCGCCCGCAAGCGCCCCCCAGGAAACGCCCATCATTTGTGCGATAAACACGGAATCTGCCCAAACGGTGTCCTTTAAGATCGCGATCACCGCAGAAAGTGCTACGAAGAAAACGATCAGGAGGCGCATGATAAAGACCGACTTTTTCTCGCTCGCTTGCCGTTGCTTCTTTTTGTTCATAACGGGAAGGATCACGTCAAGCGCAAGGGTAGACGAGGAGGTAAGGGCGAGGGATGAGAGGGTCGACATTGAGGCTGACAGCACCAGCACGATGACCAGCGCGATGATAATGGCGGGGAGGGTGGAGAGCATGGTGGGCACGATGCGGTCGTTTAAGACCGTGCCGCCGACGATCCCGTTTTTATAAATAGCGGGGTTTGTGGCGTAAAGTCTACCGAAGCCACCGAGAAAGTAGCAGCCACCCGCCACGATGACGGCAAAAAGAGTTGAAATAATGGTGCCCTTTTTGATGGCGTCCTCGTTTTTAATGGAGTAGAATTTGCCAACCATCTGCGGCAGACCCCACGTGCCAAGGGAGGTGAGGAGCACCACGATCAAGAGGTACAGCGGCTGCGTGCCGAAGAAGGAGGTAAACGCGCCTGCTTGCCCTGCGGTTTCGGGATAGGTGGAGGGCACCTGCGAGAGGTTGTGGATCGCCACACCTGCGCCGCCATTGGCATTGAGGACCGCCGCGATCACTGCCACGATCCCCACGAGCATAATAATACCCTGGATAAAATCGTTCACAGCAGTTGCCATATAACCGCCAAAAATGACGTAAACGCCCGTCAGCGCCGCCATGATCACCACGACCAGCCAGTAAGGGACGCTGAATGCCGAATTAAAAAGACCGGAAAGCCCGTTATAGAGCGACGCGGTGTAGGGAATAAGGAAAACGAATACGATAAACGAGGCGGCGATCTTCAAGGCGGGTGATTTATAGCGCTTTTCAAAAAAGTCCGGCATGGTGCGAGAGCCAAGCGCCTGCGTCATAATGCGCGTGCGACGCCCGAGGATCACCCATGCAAGCAGCGACCCGATAAAGGCGTTGCCAAGACCGATCCAGGTGGAGGCAAGACCGAAGTTCCAGCCAAATTGTCCTGCGTATCCCACAAAGATCACAGCGGAGAAATAAGACGTGCCAAAGGCAAATGCCGTGAGCCACGGGCCAACGCTGCGCCCGCCCAGCACGAAGCCGTTAACGTCTGTTGCGTTTCGGCGGCAATACACGCCCACAAAGATCATCAGCCCAAAAAAGAGCAGGATGAAGGGGAGTGCGACAAGCACGTTTGTGGTGGTTGTAGTGGTGAGTAGAGTTGTTTGCGGTGCCATGATCATCAATCCTTTCTTTTCTTGCTTGAGAGGACGATAGGCACAAAAAAACCGCCCTCTGCTTAAAAAAGCTGAGGGCGGATCACAAATGCGATACGCGGTACCACCTCATTTTACCGTCCCCTTGCGGAAAACGGCCTTTTGGGCACAAGCATGCCCCGGCGCTGTAACGGGCGCCCCCGACACAGCCTACCGAGCAAGCGCCTTTGGGTGTGCGGCTCTCGAAACGTATTCGGCACAGCACCCCCGCTGCCTTACACCACCCGGCAGCTCTCTTTGCGGAATGTCCGTGCGTACTGATTTTCGGTCATTGCCTTTATCACAGTTTAACACACAAATTTTTTCGTGTCAAGCATTTTTTGGAATTTTTTTGGTTTTTTATCGTCACCAAAGGCTCTCGTCAAGATAGCACTTGATAGTGTCCTCCAGCCAGAAGGTGAAGTCGATATCGGGGTGCTTTGCCTCATATTCTTTCATTTTAAGGTAAAGCTCCTTGCCGTCCCCCGCGTCGTGCCAGATATCGGCAAACACAAAGTCAAAGTTCCCCGCCATTTTGGTGTCGGCAAAGGAAAAGGCATCCTCGCAGACAAGGGTGAGCTTCTCCTTGTTGGGGAATTGGGGCAAGATATGGGTCTTAAAGAGGTCGATCACATTCTCGCTTAAGTCCACCACCGTCACGCTCTCCACGTTTTCCTTAAGGGCAGCGTGGTAGGCAAAATAGCCAAGCCCAAGTCCAAACGTGAGAACTCTGCCGTGTGCCGCGTCAATGGCGGGATAGGTGGTCACCATCTCGTTTGGCTGGAGCGTCATCCATTCGCGCCCGTTTTCAAGCACGGCGGGGAAGGGATATTCTTCTCTGAAAAAACCGATCTGCGGGATCATGCGGCGGTCATCTGTCACCACGAAATCGTTGCAAACAAACGCCTCAAGGGGACGCAGGCGCTCGGTCTTTAATTCCCATTTTCCGCGCACGTCGTGGGGGATCTTAATATTTTTAAAATAAGGGTCGTTTGTGTAGGGGGCGGGGTCAAGCTCGTGAATGGCGGGGAGTAGCCAGTGGCGAAAGAACTGTTTGTCGCGTCCCGCCGTGTCAAGCCCTGCCATAGCAGCAAGATACTGTGCGTAAGCCTCGGCGCGCGAGATATGGCAGTCTTTTGAAAGTTCATCCACCATCTTGCCGTCGATCGCATCGGGCATAAGGTTTAAATATAAACTGAAAAGCCGCACCAAGTCATTATTGTAGCGGCGTATGGTATCGGGCGGTAAGCCGCAGGGCTCACGATATACGTCTTGCATAGGGCGCTCCTTTGTTGTAATGGACTTATTATAGCATAAAGGAGCAAAAAAAGCAAATGTGGGCAGAAACAACGAAGGCTTTTTCTCTGGTGGGTGATGGGATGTCGATCCTCCTCGCACTGCGTGCGAGCAAGGAAGAATGGCTTGGCGTTTTGACAACGCCACCGCAAGCGGATCGCCATTCTTCCGCCGCGCGCGGTATGCATGGTTTAAATTGCAAAAATAGTGCGGCGCGCGAGGGTTCGCTCCCTTACCACCCAACCCCAGAAGAAAAAACAAAACACCCCCCAAAGGGGGTGCTTTGTTTTCTGGGGTGGGTGATGGGAGTCGAACCCACGACCTCCAGGGCCACAACCTGGCGCTCTAACCAACTGAGCTACACTCACCATATTTGATTTTTGCAGTGGCGCGCCTTGAGGGGCTCGAACCCCCGACCTACTGCTTAGAAGGCAGTTGCTCTATCCAGCTGAGCTAAAGGCGCGTATCCGTAAGACTTATGTGCTCGACTCTCTTACGGCTCTGGAGCGGGTGATGGGAATCGAACCCACGCGGCCAGCTTGGAAGGCTGGAATTCTACCATTGAACTACACCCGCCTGTGGCGCGTTTCAAAACTGCCTTACAATCATACCACAACGAGGGCTGTTTGTCAAGAGAAAATTCAAAAAAAGTGCGGTTTTTTTGCAAAAGTGCCCCGTTTGTCATATCCACACGCTTTTTTGAGAACGGCACTTGCCAAAAGCTTTACGGTGTGTTAAAATAATAAGGTGCTATCAAGTGAAAGGAGTGGCGGCTATGTCTTTGTTTTCACCCCATCATACGTTTCGTGCGTATTTCGAGGTAACGGCGGCGTTTTTAAAGGAGCAGGGTGTGAATGTGCTGCTGCTTGATATCGATAATACATTAGCACCCTACGAGCAGCCACTGCCTGACGAGGGGCTGAAAAATTGGCTTGAAGGGCTTAAAAGCGAGGGGATATCCGTGGCATTTTTGTCAAACAATCACGCGGCGCGTGTAGAGCTTTTTAACAGCGACCTGGGGCTTCCTTGCCGTTACGATGCGCACAAACCCCTGACCCGTCATGCGAGGCGACTGATCGCGGCACTTGGCGGCACGAAGAAAACCGCGGCAATTATGGGCGACCAGATCTTTACAGACGTATGCTGCGCAAGATTTCTTGGCGCACGCGCGTTTTTGGTGCCGCCCATTTTAGACAAGCGGGATAAATTTACGCGCTTTAAGCGCAGGCTTGAGAGGGGGATCCTCAGGCGCTATTATAAAAAGCACCCCGAGCAGCCCGACGTGCGCCTTGGGAATCTAATGACCGAGGCGGCACGAAAAGCAATAAAAAGAGAGAGAGAAGTATGAGAAAAGAAGCGGTTTTCGGCCCCGGCGGCAATAGCGAGGATTTTTACGCAAGGGGCTATAAATCTACTATTGAGGCGCCGAGATATTTAGCCGAGATCGGACTTGGCGCATATGAATTTGAGGCGGGAAAGGGACTGAACGTTGGCGAAAAGACCCTGCGCGCCATTGGCGAGGAGGGGAAAAGATACGGCATTGAGCTGTCGTTGCACACGCCCTATTTTATCTCGCTTTCGGGCGTTGATCCCGAAAAGCGCCTGAATAGCGTGGGGTATATCGTGCGTTCTCTGCAGGCGGCAGAGTGGCTTTCGGCAGACACCATCGTGGTGCACTGCGGGTCCGCTGCCAAGATCAGCCGCGCCGAGGCGATGGCGCTCTCAAGGGACACCCTTTTAAAGGTGCTGGAGGCGGTGGGCGACACGCCCATTCATATAGGGCTTGAAACCATGGGAAAGGTAAACCAGCTGGGCACGCTCGTGGAGATGCTGGAGCTTTGCGCCACTGATGAGCATTTTTATCCCGTGGTGGACTTTGGGCACATGAATGCGCGCGAGCGAGGGGGTGTGTTCCCCGATGCGGACAGCTATCGCCGCGTGTTTGACACAGTCGCCGCGAAGCTGGGCGATGAAAAGGCACGGTATATGCACTGCCATTTTTCAAAGATCGAATTTACGGATGCGGGCGAAAAAAAGCATCTTACGTTCGCTGACACCCAATACGGACCTTGCTTTGAGCCGCTTGCCGAGGCACTTGTAAAGGATGGACTTTCCCCCCGCATTATTTGCGAGTCGGCAGGCACGATGAGCGAGGACGCACTCTTTATGCAGCAGACGTACCGTGCGGCAAGGGGGATAAAATAATGGCGATCAAAGCAGTTTTGTTTGATCTTGACGGGACACTCCTTCCCATGGATCAGAACCGTTTTTTGAAGGGCTATTTCGGACTTTTGACCGAAAAGATGGTGAAAAGCGGTTACGACGCCGCGACTTTTATGAAGGCATTGCTTGCGGGTACGGATGCGATGGTGGCAAACGATGGCACCAAAACGAACGAGGCGCTGTTTTGGGAGGTCTTTGGCAGCTTTTACACGAAGGAAGCCCTGCCCCCCATTTCGCTCTTTGATGAGTTTTACGAAAAGGATTTTCCAAGAACACGCGCTTTTTGCGGCTTTGACGAGCGCCCGAAAAGGATCGTTCGCGCTGTAAAGGATAAAGGATTGCTCGCAGTCCTTGCCACAGCCCCCGCCTTTCCCGCTATTGCGACAGAAACGCGCATGGGATACGTGGGGCTAAAGCCATCGGATTTTGTGCTCTATACCACATATGAAAACAGCACCTATTGCAAGCCAAGCGAGGGGTATTACCGTGAGGTCTTGGCAAGGATCGGTCGTGACCCTGCCGAGTGCCTGATGGTGGGCAACGATGTGACCGACGATATGGAGCCTGCCACGGCGGTTGGCATGCAGGTGTTTTTGCTGACGGACTACCTGATCAACAAAAACAATGCCGACGTTTCCGTATATCCAAACGGCGGCTACGATGATCTGCTACAATTTATCGAGGCACTTTGAGTGCTTCAATAACAGGAACTGTGAGGAAATATGGAAACGGTAAAAGTAACGGGGGGCCAGCCGAGCTTTGCTGAGTCGGTGCTGTGCCTTGCGCTTGACGTCGGAGAGGGAATGCTCAAAAGCGGCGGCGAGGTCAGCCGTGTGGAAAGAACCATTGAACGCATCTGCCGCGCATACGGCGCGGTGCACGTTGAGGTGTTCAGCATCATTTCCGTGATCAATGCGGCGGTGCATATGCCGGACGGCACGCATTCGTCGCAGATGCGGCGCATTCGCACAACGGGCACAGATATGTATAAATTGGAGCTGTTTAACGCCATCTCGCGCGGGATCTGTCGGGATGTGCCGCCGCTTGAGATGGTAGATGCACGTATCAAGGAGGTAAAGGGGCGTCACGCGTATCCAAAATGGGCGGGCGTGCCCGCTTCCGCCGTTGCGGCATCGGCATTTGCGGTGTTTTTCGGTGGCGGCGTCGCGGAGGCGATCGCGGCACTTCTGATCGGCGCGCTGCTGGGGCTTATCGATCTGTTTGCGACGGACCGTGTAAACGAGCTTGCCAAAACGGTGGTGTCTGCATTTGTAGCAGGTCTTTTGTCCTCCGTCGCGGCGCTGCTTGTCAGCGGCGTAGGTAGTGGCATCATTATGATCGGCACCATTATGCTACTGGTGCCGGGCGTTGCGTTTGGTACGGCACTTCGCGACCTCTTGTGCGGCGATTTGATCGCAGGCGGTCTGAAAACTGTGCAAGCGGTGCTTGCCGCCCTGATGATCGCATTTGGATATCTGCTTTCCATGGCGGTGATGGGAGGTGCGGTATGAGTGGCTTTTTTACGGTAAACTTTTTCCTAAAGCTTTTAACAGCCCTCCTTGGCACGCTTGGCTTTGCGGTTCTTTTTAAGGTGCGTGTGCGGCATTTGCCGTTTGCCGGCGTGTGCGGCATCTTGACGTGGGTGCTATATTATAGCGTTGTTTTTTTCGGCGGCTCGCTTTTCTTGGCGGCGTTTGCCGCAAGTGCGGTGGCAACCACTTTTGCGGAGTGCTGTGCGCGCACAAGGCGCGCCCCCGCCCCTGTCTTTTTGGTGCCGGGCACGATCCCCATCGTGCCGGGAAGTGATCTGTATTATACTATGTGTCACCTTTTGTCGGGCAACTTTGAGGACTGCACGTATTATTTGGTGCGTGCGCTCCTTATCGGGATCGGTATTGGAGGCGGCATTGTCACAGTATCGGTGATCGCCAGCCTTGTAACCGGTAAAAAAGCACTAAAAAGTTAAAAAGGGACGCTGTGCACAGCGCCCACCCTTTAAGGAAAGGGCAACTCAAATTGCAATTTGAGTTGCCCTGCTTTTTTATTATTCTGCTACAAAAATGAAGGGATAAACATCCTGCCCGCCATCGATAAAGTATATCTCAAGGTCGGGGTACTGCTCGCCGACGTATGCCTCCAGCGCCGCTTTTTCCTCGGTGGTGTTATCCTTGCCGCAGAAAACGGTTAGCATAAATTTCTCGCCATCCTCAAGCATCTTTGCAATGAGTGCGTGGGCGGTATCTGCCTTGTTGACGTTAGAGGTGAGCATCTGCTTGCCAATAAAGCCGATAAAATCGCCGTTTTTGATCTGCACGCCGCTAAGCTCTGCGTCGCGGATCGAGGGGGAAACGTAGCCCGTCACCACATTTGCCATTGCATCCTTAAAGCCTGCGGCAACAGCATCGGCATCTTCGTTATCAAAATCTGCCGCGCAAATGGAAACGTAGCCGTCACCAAGATTTTTGCTCTCGATCACGTGGATCGTGGCGTCGGTATAAATTTGCGCCGCCTGCTTTGCCGCCATTAAAATATTGCCGTTATTGGGGAACACGAAAATGTGCTCTGCATTTACTTTGGCAAAGGCGTCAAGGAAATCGTTGGTGGAGGGGTTTTGGGTCTGCCCACCCTCAACAATGGTGTCAACACCCAGCTCAAGGAAGGTATCAGCCACGCCCTTGCCGCTGGCGACTGCCACCATACCGTAGCGCTTTTTCTCGGCGGGCGTGGTAGGTGCGGGGGCATTCTCCTCGGCAATACTTTCGTTATGCTGAACCGACATGTTTTCGATCTTTACCGTGAGGAATTCGCCATATTGGCGGCAAAACGCCAGCACCTTATCGGGGGTGAGAGTATGCACGTGGATCTTTACGATCGTACCCGTTTTAAAGGATACTACCGAATCACCAATGCTGCATAGGAATTCGGTGATGATACTGTTGTCAAAATTCTCGGCATCCACCTTGCTGTTTTGCAGCTGGAGCAGCAGCTCGGTGCAGTAGCCATAGGTCATTTCACTGTCAGCGGTGAAGGCGCTCAGGTCCACCATAGGCTTTTGCGCCACAAGAGAGGGGGCGTTATCCTCAATTTCCTCACCGTTGAGGATCTTGTTAAAGCCATCCATAATGTACAAAAGTCCCGCACCGCCACTGTCCACTACGCCTGCTTCCTTGAGGGTCGTGAGAAGATCGGGCGTGCGTTCAAGCGACGCGTGCATTTCACGCACCAGATCGCCGAAGAAGCTGCGAATGGTGCTTGCGGATGTGATGCGTGAAACTGCATACTCAACGGATTCGCGCGCAACCGTGAGGATCGTGCCCTCGGTGGGGGTCATCACGGAATTATACGCCTGCTTTACGCCAAGCGTGAGCGCGTGGCCGATGGTGGTTGCGTCCGCCTTTTCACAGCTGTCAAAGCCCTTTGCCATACCTGCAAAGAGCTGGGAGAGTATCACGCCTGAGTTGCCGCGTGCGCCAAGCAGCATGCCGTGCGAGAGAGTTTTCATTACTTCGGCAAGGTCACCGGAGTCCACCTTTTCGAGTGCTGCAATGCCGCTCTCAATAGTCATGCGCATATTGTCGCCCGTGTCGCCGTCGGGTACGGGGAAGACGTTTAGCTTATTGACCTCATCGGCGTTAGAGCGCAGCAGTGCCGCGCCGCCCTGCGCCATCTGCGCCAGCAGATGACCGTCAAGAAATTGATTGTTGTCCTTTTCGGTGTTCTTATCCATAACGCACCTCTTAAAAATCTGATATTTGTCAGCGTGTACGGCCGACGAAGAAGAGTGCCAGCGTGCCGGGGCCTGAGTGTGCACCGATCACGGGACCGACGTCGGTGATGAGCTCTACCTCAACACCGTTTTGTTCCTTTAGCATTTTTGCAAGCAGCGTTGCATCCTCCTCACAGTCACCGTGTGAGATGAAAACATGCCCCGTGGCGGGGGTTATTGCGAGCTCCTTGTATTTTTCAGCCATTGTGGCAATGGATTTCTTGCGTCCGTGCGCGGTGCTGACCTTTACCAGCTTGCCCTCATCATCCACGTGCATCACAGGCTTGATGTGGAGGGTGTTGCCGATCAGCGCCGTGGTGGGGCTGACTCTGCCGCCGCGCTTTAAATACACAAGATTATCTACCGTGAACCAGTGGCAGAGCTGTGGGCGGGTCGCCTCCACGTATGCCGCGACCTCCTCAAGATCTGCGCCCTCCCGCGCCTTTAAAACGGCAAGGTACACAAGAAGCCCCTCGCCGGCGGATGCACAGAGCGAATCGATGGCAACGATCTTTCGGTCGGGATAGCGCGGGCACAGCTCCTCTGCCGCGAGGCGTCCGGCATTGAACGTGTTGCTGATGCCCGAGGAAAAGCCGATATAAAGAACGTCAAGCCCCTCGTCAAGCGCCTTTGAAAACGCGTGGGCAAAGGTTTCCGTATTGATCGCAGCAGTTTTGGCAACGCCGCCATCACGCATCTTTTGATAAAATTCCTTTGTGGGCATATCGCCGTTGGCGTATTCCTGCTCACTGTCGTTGAAGCGGAAGGTGAGGCTTTCACATGCCACGCCCCAATCCTCAAGCAGGGCAGGGGGGATATCACAACCGGAGTCGGTATAAATTTTAAAGGTGTTGCTTTGCACTATGGATGCCTCCTGTTCTCATTTTTCCATAATCATACATATATATTATATCTCAAAATGCACGCAAAGTCAATTGGGGTGCTGTGAAATATTACTATACTTTGAAATTTGTAACAGTAGAACGGCAAAAATCGGCTCTACTGGCAGTAGATAAGGGCAAACGGTGGCGAAAAACGCCCGAATTCTCTTGCATTTTTCCTTTAAATGTGTTATGATAATAAAAACACAGCCGAAGGGAGAATGCGTGTGCTAAGAAACAGTATTGCCCGAAATATAGCCGAGCTGCGCCGCGATAACAATATGACCCAGCTTGAGCTTGCCGAAAGGCTCAATTACAGCGATAAGGCGATCTCCAAGTGGGAAAGAGGGGAATCTCTGCCCGATATTGCTGTCTTAAAGAACATAGCGGATATCTTTCTTGTCTCAGTGGATTACCTTTTAGAGGAAACACATAAAAGGGAAGCGCCGCCCGTCGCAAAGACCGTAGCGCGGGGACGCCGCCGCGGCGTCATTGCCTGGCTTGGCGTTTTGCTGGTCTGGATGGTGGCGACCACCGCCTTTGTGGCAATTCAGCTGGCGACAAAAAGGATCGGTGTTGCGTGGCTTACCTTTGTGTGGGCAGTTCCCGTTTCGATGGTGGTGTGGCTTATTATGAACTCTATTTGGTTCAACCGTCGCCGCAATTATCTCATCGTTTCACTCCTTATGTGGACGGTGCTTGCAGCCGCACACGTGACCCTCTTGGTGGCAGGTGTAAACGTTTGGCTCATTTATCTTTTGGGGATCCCCGCACAGATCATTATATTCCTTTGGTCGGGCGTTGCGATCAGGGGGTGAAATGTCTTTGTCGCTAAAACAAAGGGCGCTTATGACGAGCTTTCGTCATAAGCGCCTTTATCTTTCTAAAAGCTTTTTATTCAATTACGAAAATGAAATTGTAGATATCCTGACCGCCGTCGATCTCAAAAAGCTCGACAAGGGGGTAGGCTTCCTTTACAAACAGGCGCACCGCCTCCATATCATTTGCCGTCGTATCCTTGCCGCAAATGGCAATGATCACCTCGCGCTCAGTCATATCAACGGCACGGAGCAGGTCACAGGCGGCACCGCTCGCGGTCTTGGCATCGGCGAGCATTTCTTTTCCCACAAAGCCGATATAATCGTTTTTGGCAATATCAAGACCGCCAAGGTGTGAATCGCGTACGGACTGTGTGACAAGTCCCGTTAAGACCCCCGACATTGCCTCGTTTAGGCTCTGTTCAATGAGATCGGCATCGCCGCTTTCGAAATCAAGCATGGTGAGTGCGGCATAGCCGTCACCGATGGTCTTGCTGTTTAGCACGCGCACGTCCGCCTTGTCAAAAAGCCCTGCCGCCTGTCTTGCGGTCAGCGTAATATTGCTGTTGTTTGGCAGCACGTAGATGGTGTCTGCATTCACCTCTTCAAAAGCGGCAAGAAAATCCTCGGAGGAGGGGTTCATGGTCTGACCGCCCTCCACGATCACGTTAGCACCAAGGGACCTGAAGGTTTCCTTAATGCCCTCGCCCGCGGCAACGGCAACCACGCCAAACGCCTTGTGCTCCTGCTTTTGCGGGGCTTCGGGGGTGAAACGATCCTCCACCTTTGCCTCGCTGTGCTGAAGCGCCATGTTCTCTACCTTCAGCGTTAAAAACTCGCCGTATTGCTGGCAATGTGCCAACACGTTACCGGGTGTCATTGTGTGCACATGCACCTTAATGACGGTGCCTGTTTTAAAGCATACGATGGATTCGCCACCCATCGCGGCAAGCTGATCTGCCACGGTTTTAGCAGGGAAGCTCTCGGCATCCACCTTGCTGTTTTGCAGTTGAAGCAAAAACTCGGTGCAGTAGCCGAATTTCATCTCACTGTCCGCGGTAAATGCGGAAAGATCGGGAGCTGCGGCGGTGGCAGCGGGTGCAGGGGAAGCCACCTCCTCCACCTTTTCGCCGTTTAAGATCTTGCTCATGCCCTCTATCACGTATACCAGCCCCGCACCTCCGCTGTCGATCACGCCTGATTCCTTTAGGATAGGAAGCAGATCGGGCGTGCGTCGCAGGGAATCGCGCATTTCCTTGATAAAATTCGAAAAGAAATCCTCAAGCGTGGTGCTATCCGAGATGCGCGATACCGCATATTCGGTCGCCTCGCGCGCAACCGTGAGGATCGTGCCCTCCGTGGGGGTCATGACGGCGCTGTACGCTTGCTTAACACCCATCTCAAAGGCGTGCCCGAGTGCAGCCGCGTCCGCGCGTTCCACGCCATCAAGCCCCTTGGCAATGCCTGCAAAGAGCTGGGACAGGATCACGCCCGAGTTGCCACGTGCGCCAAGCAGCATGCCGTTTGCCAGCTTGCTTGCAATATAAGAGATGGAATCAGATGCCACGTCACGCAAAACGGCGTCGCCGCCTGCCATCGTCAGGGACATATTGTCACCCGTGTCACCGTCGGGGATGGGGAATACGTTTAGGTCATTGACCACTTGTGCGTTGGCACGCAGATTTCCCGCGCCGCCGCGAACCATATCGGCAAACAGCGCGCCGTTTAGTTCATAGGTTGCCATGTTGCTCTCCTTACAATCAAACGGAAATTAAATTGCTTGCTCTACTTTTTTTCCAACACACCAAGTGCCAATGGCATCGGGCCCGATGCAAACACCCACGATAGGACCGATGAAATAGATGTAGGCGTCCTTAAAGCCGACCTTTTCGATCAGCTCGCGGCGCAGGTACTCGGCATCCTCGGCACAATCCGCGTGGGCGATATAAACGGTCTGCTCAGCGGGGTCGATCACCGCCTCGCGGGTGAGCTCTACCAGCTTATCAAGCGACGCGCGACGTCCCTTCACCTTTACGATGGGCACGTTTTGACCGTTATAATCGGAAATGATGATGGGCTTCACGCCAAGGAGATTGCCAAAAAATGCGGCAGAGCCCTTTACGCGCCCCGATTTTCTCAGCATATCAAGCGAGCCGACCGTCACAAACTGGTTGATCTCGTGCTTGCGCACCTCAAGCGCTTCAACGATCTCGTCTAAGGTCTTGCCGCTATCGCGCAGCTCGGCGGCGTAAACGGCGAGCATGCCCTCTCCAAGGGAGCAGTTGGTGGAATCGACGCAGCGAATGGTGGCATCAGGATATTTTTCGATCAGCTGCTTTGCCACGACCGATGCCGTATTTACGGAGCTTGACATGGGCAGGGCACAGCCAACGTAAAGGACGGCATAGCCCGCCTCAACGGCGGCGCTAAACGCCTGTTCAAGCTCAGCCATCGGAACCTGTGTGGTGAAGATCCGCTTGCCCGTTTCACGGATCTTTTTGTAAATGGCTCGAATGTAATCAACGTCACTGAGATCCGCGGGCGTTTCCTTGCCCTCGTCAACGGTACGCATTTTTACAAGGCCGATATCGTACTTTGTGCGAATGTCCCCGCCGAGGTCGGCGCAGGAGTCTGTGAAAATTTTGATCTTTTGCATGGTATGTATCTCCTAAATCTTAATTTTTAAAGTAATTCTTCAAGATGCGGCTTATCCTTGGCACGCACGCGTACCGTAGCCATGGTGTTCCAAATGTTTTCCGCCGCATCGACCGCGAGGGCAATGCCCGAAAGGATCACACGGTTCCAGGCGGTCGCGCCCACCAGCACCACGATCCCGCATACCGAAACGGCGATGGCGGAAATGAGAAGACCCACCCATTTTTTCATACCGAACGCCTTGGCATCAAATGCCGTTTGCAGCTTGAAAAGACCGTCAAGGATGATATACGTGCCAAGCACGTAGGGCAAAAGCTCCGTGACCTTGTCGGGGTATATAAAGATCAGGCACCCGAGAATGGCGGAAACGCCGCCAAGTGCGAAATCGTACTGAAAGGCGAGACGGTACAGGTCGTTGGCAAAGTATCCGAGCAGACGAACGGCGCCCGTCGCGATCAGATTGGCACCTACCAGCCACCGTGCGGCAATGCCGCCAATATCGGGCCACGTGAACAAAAACACGCCCGACAGGAAAAGCAGTGCGGA
>JAZOCO010000004.1:0-41904 GCA_045596505.1 Eubacteriales bacterium | reverse complement strand
CTTGTGCGTAGCCTGTAGTATTAGGACTATGCCCGAACTGAAATACCACCCGCTATGCGGGTGGATTATTATTTGTTGACTTTTCTCGTATTGCGTTGTATAATGAATCTGTTTTTAAGGAAAAGGAGTTCTCGGAGATGCTAAAACGCTTTTTGGCTTACTATAAGCCGCATCGGCTTATTTTCGCGCTGGATATGGTGGCGGCGCTGCTGATCGCCTTGATCGGTATGTTTTATCCCATCATTACCAGAGAAATGCTCAATGACCTGATCCCCAATCGCAAATATCAGCTTATCCTGATCGCGGGCGGGGCGCTTCTCCTGCTTTACGTGATCCGTATGCTTCTGAATTATTTTGTGCAGTATTACGGTCACGTGATGGGCGTGCGCATGCAGGCGCAGATGCGCTTGGATATGTTCGAGCATTTGGAAAAGCTGCCGTACAGCTATTTTGACAAGCAGGAAACGGGCAAGCTGATGTCGCGCATGACAAGCGATCTGTTTGACGTGAGCGAGCTTGCACACCACGGTCCCGAGAACATCATCATTTCAACCATCACCATCGTGGCTTCCTTCATCTATCTTTGCAGTATCAACGTGATCCTCACACTCATCATCTTTGTATGCGTGCCGTTCTTGCTCATTATATCGGTAGCACTGCGCACAAAGATGCACGTGGCATTCAAAAAAAGCCGCGCTTCGGTAGCACAGATCAACGCCTCGCTTGAAAGCAGCATTTCGGGCATTCGCGTCACCAAGGCGTTTACCAATGCTAAGAAGGAATGTGAAAAGTTCGAGGTTGGAAATGCCGCATTTGTTGAGGCACGCCGTGAGGCGTACGACGCAATGGGGAAGTTCCATTCGGGTACGAGCTTTATTACGGACGTTTTCAACGTCGTGGTGCTGATCGCGGGGGGCTTTTTTCTCTATAACGGGCATATCGGCTTTGGCGATTATTCGGCGTTTATTGTGTCTGTCAATCTGTTTTTAACACCCGTCAAGACCCTTATTGGCTTTATGGAGCAGTATCAAAATGGTGTCACAGGCTTCGAGCGCTTCCTTGAGGTGGTAGACGCCACGCCCGAATCCGACAGCGAGGGCGCTGTTGATGCGGGGACCCTGCAGGGCGAGATCGAATTTAAGGGCGTTACCTACTCCTATGGCGAGGAGAGTGAGAAAGCTGTTCTTGATAACGTCAGCTTTAAGATCGATCGGGGAAAGAAATTTGCACTGGTAGGGCCGTCGGGCGGCGGCAAGACCACCATTTGTCACCTGATCCCGCATTTTTACGATATCCAAGAGGGCGAGCTGCTTGTCGACGGGCGCTCCATCAACGAATATACGCGAGAATCCTTGCGCCGTAATATCGGCATCGTGCAGCAGGATATCTACCTCTTTAATGCCAGCATTCGTGACAATATCCTTTACGGTAAGCTTGACGCGACCGAGGAGGAGATCATCGCGGCGGCAAAGCGCGCGAATATTCACGATTACATCATGACCCTTGAAAAAGGGTATGACACCAATATCGGCGAGCGCGGCGTGCGCCTTTCGGGCGGTCAAAAGCAGCGCTTGTCTATTGCAAGAGTATTCCTCAAAAACCCGCCGATCCTCATTCTTGACGAGGCGACCAGCGCCCTTGACAATACCACCGAAATTCTCATTCAGCAGGCGCTTGACGAGCTTTGTGTGGGTAGGACCACCCTTGTGGTTGCCCACCGATTGTCCACCATCAAAAATGCCGATGAGATCGCTGTGGTCGCGGGCGGCAGGATCGTGGAGCAGGGCACGCACGAGGCATTGCTTAAAGAGGATGGTGAGTACGCCTCGCTTTATCGCTTGCAATTCCGCGAAAATCTGACCTAATTGACACCTCAAAATCAAAGCCGCTTTACCACACTTGATGGTAAAGCGGCTTTTTGCTCGGCTTTTTGCTCGGCTTTTTGCTCGGCTTTTTGCTCGGCTTTTTGCCAATTCTTATTCAAGAATATTGGTCGTGATCATATCAACGCCCCAAGCGGAAAGCTGCTCCGCCATTTCGGGCTGATCAACCGTCCAGGTGTTTACCAAAATGCCGTTTTCGTGGCAAAGTGCAATATTTTCGGGGGTGAGCGCCTTGTAATGGATATCAAGGTCCACCTTTATCGCCAGCAGGCGGTCGATCAGATCATCCTCAAATTTATTTGTCAGAAGCTGTGCTGCTTGATTTGGATATCTGCGGCGCAGATACACCAGGTCGTCATAATCAAAGGCGATAAAGATCACGTGATCAAGATAGTCAAGCTCCCTTATGATATCGCAGATCTCATAAACGTCCTGCTCACAAAAGCCCTTTTTTAGTTCAAGCACAGCCTTTTTTTCGTACTGCTTGCAGATCGCTATGTACTCCTCAAGAGAGGGGATGATAAGGTCGGGGCGATCCTTTTTGTCGGTATATTTATTGAGCAGCGTTATGCGGCGAAGGCTCTCAAAGGTCGAGCCCTCAACTGATATATCGTCAAGTGCCACGCGCTTTGTGTTGCTGTCGTGGATCACCACGTATTTGCCGTCAAGCGTTTTATGCACGTCGGTTTCGATCCCCCAGTAGGAGCGATTGCCTGCGGCGATAAATGCGGCGTGGGTGTTTTCCCGTTCAATGCCGCTGCAGCCGCGGTGCGCAACCATCAGGGGCTTTTTTTCTGCCGCAAACGAAAGTGTATTCATCACAAATCTCCTTTTTGTTCTTTATCATTTTTTAGGGAAGCTGTCCTTTAAGCCCACCACACGGTTGAAAACGCCCTCGTGCTTGGTATCCTTGCAGAAGTATCCCACGCGCACAAACTGGAATTTGTCGCCGGGCTTTGCGTCGGCAAGGGAGGGCTCTACAAAGGCGCCCGTCATGCGGGTAAGGGAGTCCTTATTGAGGAAATCAAGATAGGTCTTGCCCTCGGGCACGTCGGCGGTGTTTTCGATGTTAAACAAGCGATCGTAAAGCATCATCGTGGCGGGCTTTGCGTGCTTGGCGGAAAGCCAGTGGATGGTGCCCTTGATCTTGCGCCCGTCCGCGGGCATACCGTTACCGGTCTCAAGGTCGGCTGTGGCGTGAATGCACTTGATGCTGCCGTCCTCGTTTTTCTCGATCCCTTGGTATTTGATGATATAGCCACCCATCAGGCGCACCTCGCCGTCGGGCTTGAGGCGGAAGAATTTCGGGGGCGGGACCTCGGCAAAATCCTCGGCATCGATATAGATCTCGCGGCTCATCGGGAGCTGACGCGTGCCAAGCTCGGGCTTTTGCGGGTGGTTGGGGAGGGCAATCATTTCCTCCATGTCCTCGGGATAGTTATCAATGATCACCTTGATGGGATCTACAACTGCCACGCGGCGCAGTGCGTTTTCATTGAGATCGTCGCGCACGCACGCCTCAAGCTGGCGCACGTCCACCGTGTGGTCGGTGTTAGTGACACCCGCCTCGCGCACGAAGGTGAAAAGGGCATTCGGCGTGTAGCCGCGGCGTCGCAGACCGCAAAGAGTAGGCAAACGGGGGTCGTCCCACCCGTCAACGTGTCCCTCCTCAACCAGCTGACGCAGATAACGCTTCGACATCACGGTATAGGTGATGTTCATGCGACCAAACTCCCACTGGTGGGGCTTCTTTTCAAAACCGATCTTATCCACCACCCAGTCGTAAAGCGGGCGGTGGTTGCGAAACTCGCTTGAGCACAGCGAGTGGGTAATGCCCTCAAGGGCATCCTGAATGGGATGGGCAAAATCGTACATCGGGTAAACGCACCACTCGTCACCCTGGCGGTGATGGTGGATGTGCTTGATGCGGTAAATGACAGGGTCGCGCAGGTAGGGGTTATCCGAGGAGGGGTCGATCCTTGCACGCAGCGTGCGCGCGCCATCGGGGAACTCGCCCCTTCTCATGCGCTCGAAAAGATCGAGGTTTTCCTCTACTGAGCGGTTACGGTAGGGGGATTCCTTGGATGCCACGGCGCGGTCGGTGCCCTTGTAATCGGCAAGATCGTCCTTTGAAAGATCGCAAACGTAGGCATCGCCCTGCTTGATGAGCTGTACGGCAAATTCGTAGCACTTGCCAAAATAATCCGAGCCGTAAAAAACACCGCCCGTGGGGGTCGCACCCAGCCACTCGAGGTCCTCGCGGATGGAGCGTACAAACTCGTCACTTTCCTTGGCGGGGTTCGTGTCGTCGTAGCGCAGATTGAAAAGACCGCTATATTTGTTCGCTACGTCGGTGTTGATGCAGATCGCCTTTACCGAGCCGATGTGCAAATACCCGTTTGGCTCGGGCGGAAAGCGTGTGTGGATCCTCAGGTCGGGGGTTTGTGCCAGATCCTTGTCGATAATATCGTGTATAAAGTTGCTGCTGATAATTTCTTCCATTTTATAGCTCCTCGATCAGTTCAGTTTGTCGATCATAGCATTGATGCGTGCAAGCACGCGGTCGCGTCCCAGTACCTGCATCACGGCATACATATCGGGGGAATTGAAGCGACCCGTCACAGCCACACGCAGGAACATACTAACGTCTGCAACACTGCCCCCGAAGGCATCGGGGTTTTCTCTATACGCCTTCATATCCGTGGCAAAGCCAAGCTCCTCGGTCGCTGCCTTGATCTTGTCAAACCACGTGTCTGCCGTGTCGGCTTCGTCGTAGGTCTTAGCAAAGCGCGAAAGCGCTGTGCTAATATCGGCAGGTGAAAAGTTGTCGGGATATGCGTCGGTGACGGTAAACCAGTCGTCAAAGAAAAAGTCAAGATAGGCGCGCACGTCGGCAAGCACGGCAAAGTCCTTGCGCGGCTTTTTGCCGCCGCGACCAATGGCAAAAATTGCTTTTGCATAGGCGGGATCGGCAGTAAGGTGCACTGCCAGGTCCTTGTCGTATTCGGCCGCCCAAGCCACTACCTCGTCATATATTTGGTCCTTGCTCATACGCGAGATCACGTTTTTTGAAACGTCCTTTAGCTTTGCGTAATCAAAGAGTGACCCCGCAGGGTTCATCTTTTTATAAGAGAACGGGAATTTGTCCGTTTGTGCGTCGGGGTTTTGGCGGCGCCAGTCCTCAAAGTTTGAGTTTAGCACCGTCATCAGGTATTCGTAGACCGAGGCAACAGGGAAGCCCGCCTCACGGTAATAGGTCAGCGCCAGCTCGGGATCCTTGCGCTTGGAGAGCTTGCGCTTGGATTCGCCGTCCATTTTCATCAAAGGACCAATGTGTAAATATTTTGGGGGCTTAAAGCCAAGGGAACGGAACAGCTGGAGATGGAAGGGTAGGGTCGGTAGCCATTCGTCGCCGCGTACCACGTGCGTGGTGTGCATCAGATGATCGTCCACGGCGTGTGCAAAGTGGTAGGTGGGAATACCGTCGGATTTCAGCAGCACGTGATCCATATCGTTTTCCGTCAACTCAAGGTTGCCCTTGATGAGGTCGGTAAAGCGGATCTTGTTTTCAATCGAGCCGCAGGAACGGTAACGAAGCACAAAGGGCTTTCCCGCGGCAAGAGCCGCCTTGATATCCTCAAGGGACCTGTCGCGCCACACTGCCCATTTACCAAAATAACCGTAGTTTGCTTTTTCCGCCTCTTGGCGTGCGTGAATATCGGCAAGCTCTGCCTCGGTGCAAAAGCAGGGATACGCTTCGCCCTGTAAAACTAACTGCTTTGCAAAGACGTGGTAAATGTCAGCGCGCTGTCGCTGTCGGTAAGGGCCGTAAATGCCGTTGTCACCGTCCTTGGTCGCACCCTCGTCAAAGTGTATGCCGTAATGCTTTAAGGATTCTATCAAGATCTCCACCGCACCCGCTACCTCACGCTTGGCATCCGTGTCCTCCACGCGTAAAAAGAGCGTGCCGCCCGATTGGTGGCACATACGCTCGGAGGTCAGCCCCTGTACGAGGTTGCCAAGATGCACAAAGCCTGTGGGACTGGGTGCCATGCGCGAAACGATCGCACCCTCCTTCAGGTCGCGGGGCGGGAATTGCGCCTCCATATCTGCGGGGGTCTTCGTCACGTGTGGGAAGAGTAATGCTGCAAGTGCTGTTGTATCCATTGCCATAGTATACCTCTGCTTTTTTATTCAATAGTAAGGGCGGCAATTGCCGCACCAAGGGTGGTGCTCTCGCCGTGACCGGGATGGATCACCGTGCTTTGTGGGAGTGCGGAAAGCTTTTTTAGGCTTTTTATCAGTGCATCGCCATCACCGCTGTAAAGATCGTATCTGCCGTATCCGTTTGCAAAAAGGGTGTCACCCGTAAAGGCGGCGTCCTCTATGAGATATACGACAGAGCCACGGGTGTGCCCCGGCGTGGCTAATGTTTCTACAAAGATCCCATCAAGGCAAAGCCTCTTACCCGCTTCAAAAACCGTGTCGGCTTCGGGATAAGACTTTTCGTATCCAAAGAAAAGAGAGAACGCGTTTTTCTCACCGTCCCTTGGCAGCTCCTTGTCGTTTGCCGAAAGATAAACGGGCGCACCTGTCGCGGCACTTACCTCGGAAAGTGTTAGCATATGATCAAAATGCCCGTGGGTGAGCAGGATCGCGCGAAGAGTCGCGCCTTGCCTTTTCAGTGCTTCAAGCACGTTTGCGGCGGGTGCGGTACAATCGATCAGGATCGCGGCATCTTTCGCTGTTACAAGGTAGCAGTTGGCGGCAAACCCACCGGGATAGAGGTTTTCAATCTGCATAAAGACCCCTCATTTTATTATTAGCCTTATTTTTTGTCATACCAATGTTAGTATACCACATTTTGCCGTGCTTGTCTATAAAAAACAATAAAATTATAGATAAATAAAAAGGCACGCTCGCATTGCGAGCGTGCCATCGGAAAGATTATTCCTCGTCACCGGATTCCGTATTGCTTGCTGTTGCCTCTACCACAAAGCCGTCGCGAATAGCGATCTTCCGGTAGCCGGAGAGCTTTGCGTCGTTGAGGACGTTGGGGCAGAAGAAGTTGGACTTGACTTTAGAAAGCTTCTTTCCAACAAGCGAGGTGTTTTGGTTGTAGATCACGGGGATCACAGGCATATCGTTCATCAAGATCGCCTCAGCCTCTTCAAGGAGTGCAGCACGCTTTTTCTCGTTTTGCTCGTTTTGTGCCGCGTCGATCTTGGCGTTATACTCTGCCGAATTGTAGCCGGTTACGTGAGGAGCCACCGTATAAACAGCCTCACCGTTTTCGCCCTGCGAAACGGTGTATCCGTTGCCCGAGAAGGCTGCGGCAAAGGGCGCAAGGTACGAGAAGGCTGTGGGTGCGGTCGACACAAGGTCAAGCGCGATCACCTCAAAGTTGCCCGATTTCAGCGCCGAACGGTAAGCACTTGCGTGCGCACCGGTAAATACGTTGTTGCCGTCGCCATCGACCTCAACGATCTCCTCTGAGCCAAGCGCGTTCAAGGTCACCTTAAAGCCAAGTGCCTTCCAAGCGGCAACTGCAAGGTCAGCCATTGCCATATGCTCCTCGGAATCGCTGTTTACGGTAAGAGCAAAGGAGAATTCGGCGGGAGTAATGCCGGCGTCCTTCAAAAGCTGCTTTGCTGCCTCAATGTCAGCCGATGCTGCAAGATAGGATTCTGCCTTGTCGCGGAAGGTCGCGCTCTTGTCAGCGCGGTAAAGCAGAGTCTCCGGGACCAGGGCGGTTGCCGCCTCTGCATAGACGATCGCCTTTGCCATTGCCTCGCGGTCAAGGGCAAGGGAAAGTGCTTTTCTTACCGACGCGTTGTCAAAGGGCGCAACAGACTCGTTCATATAGTAAACGTGGGTAGAGTTTGCGGGCGTTTTGTCAAGCTTTTTGAGAACGTCTGCATACTCATCGGTGCGTGCCTTAAGCGGAATGTAGCCGAAGTAGTAAAGCGCACCTGCCTCGGTGCTGTTCAGCTTTGCCAGCTGATCCACAGCAGGCGTGGAGTAGTCTACGATAATGCGATAGGGCGTAACGTACTTGTCAATATCGTCCTTTTCACGGTCAAGGTAATAATAGGTATTGCGCTCAAGCACAAAGCCGTCTGCCTCGGAAAAGTCCATTGACGCGATGCGGAACGGACCGCTGCAAACCATCTCGTCGCCGATCAAATTCCAGTACCGGTTGAGGTCGATCTTATCGGCACGAAGCGGATAAAGCGCGGGGCTGGCGAGGATCGGCAGAAAGGCGTCAATGTCAATGTTGCGCTCAAACTCGATCTCAAGCGTATTGGGATCGGTCACGATCACGCCCAGGTGGTCGCGGCTGTCAGTTCCTGCGGCAATGGCACGTGCGTTCTTGATGTCGAAGAGCATGCCTGCTGCAGGAGAATTTATGCCGTTTGAAAATAGGCGCAGGAAAGAAAACTGTGCATCGGATGCGGTTACGGGCACACCGTCGGACCATTTGGTGTCTTTCAGTGTGAGTACAAGCTTGTAGATGCCCCTTTCCTCGTCCTCGATGTACTCGTATTCCTCGACCAAAGCGCCCTCAACGTCGCCGTCCTCATCAACGGTGAACAGACCTTCATAAATAAGGGACACGATCTGGAGAGTCGCTTGATTGTCAAAGGCGTTCAGCGGATCAAGATCGTAAACGGGCTCGCTCAGATACATGCGGATATAAGCACCCTTGTCCTCCTCGTTGCGTGCACATCCGACAAGAGCAAGCAGCAGGAAAGCAAGACAGAGCGTCAGCGCCACAATGCGTTTTTTCATTTCGGTAATCCTCCTTGGTTCGGTGTGTGGCGATCGCCACACGATACCAATTAATAACGATTATCATTATAGCACAATACTACTTCAATTTCAAGCGTTTCGTGCCATAAAATGACAAGGTTTGGACACTTGCACAATAATTTCTCTCAAAAATGGGCAACTTCCACATAGTGAGAGGATCTTTGGAAATACTATAAAGACATTTAAGGTCAGGGGGCAGGGAAATGCAGGTGCAAAGTGATTTGGCAAGGGAGTGCGGATGTGAGAGCAGTGCCGAGGGGGTTCGCGTCACAAGCGGAGAGGCTGAGGGCAAGGAGATCCTGCGTGTGCAGATCAAAACCGAGGAGGCGGCAAAGCGGATCGGTAAGCCCTGCGGGAGATACGTGACCGTGGCGTGCAGAGAAATGGCAAGTGAGAGGGTGGAGGAGCAGGAGGCGATGCGACGCGTGCTGGCGGTGGAGATACGCGAAATGGCAGAGCGTATGACGGGCAAGCGCATCAATGGCGACTTTTCGCTTCTTGTAGTAGGCATTGGAAATGCAGCCATGACCCCCGATGCACTGGGACCGCAAACGGTCAGTCGTCTTTTTGTCACGCGTCACAGCGATCCTTTGCACAAGCGTCCTCTTGGAGAATGCATCTGTGAGCTCGCAGCATTTTCTCCGGGTGTTACGGGGCAAACGGGGCTTGAAACGGTAGAAATGGTTCGTGGCGCGGTTATGGCAGTCGCGCCTGATCTTGTGCTTGCCGTTGATGCGCTTGCGGCGCGTGAAACGGCGCATCTTGGTGTGACGGTGCAGCTATCGGATACAGGGCTCAGACCGGGATCGGGCACCGGCAGCGCCCGTCCCGCGCTCACAGCGCAAGCCGTTGGCGTGCCCGTTATGGCACTTGGCGTGCCCACGGTGGTGGAAAGTGCGACTCTCATCGGAGATGCTCTTTCGCGCTTTGGGCTTGACCCTCAAAGCCCCGAATTTGTGGATTTGGTAGAAAACGGTGTTGGATTTTTCGTTACTCCAAAGGAGATCGACGTGCTTGTGCCGCGCATCGCCTCGCTGCTTGCAGGAGCGATCGAAAAGGCGTTTTCCGTGCTTTGATCTCTTGAAAAGGGCTGCCCCTTGCGAAGTTGCTTCGCGATGGGACAGCCCTTGCTTTTTATTTTTTCAGCGTTTTCACAAACGCTTCCATGCGGTTAAGTGCCTCGGAAATGTGCTTTACGGAATAGGCATAAGAAATGCGTGCAAAGCCCTCGCCGCCCTCACCAAAGGCGGTGCCGGGTACGATGGCACACTTGTATTCGTTTAGCAGTCGCTCGCAAAACTCCTCTGCATCGATACCAAACCTGCCGATCTCGGGATAAATGTAAAATGCACCCTCCGGCTCAAAGACATCAATACCAATGTCGCGTAGCCCTTTGTAGATATAACGGCGGCGACGGTCGTACTCCGCGGTCATCATGGCAATATCCTCATCACCGTTTTTCAGCGCTTCGATAGCGGCATATTGGCTGGTGGTGGGCGCGCACATAATGGCGTACTGGTGTATCTTTAGCATCTGCTCTGCAAGGGGCAGGGGTGCTGCAAGATACCCCATGCGCCAGCCCGTCATTGCGTACGCCTTTGAGAAGCCGCTTGCGATCACGGTGCGCTCCCACATACCCTCAAGCGAGGCAATGGAAACGTGCTTTCTGCCGTAGGTCATCTCGGCATAGATCTCATCGGAAAGCACCAAAATGTTGGTGTCGCGCAGTACCTCGGCAATGTCCTGTAATTCCTCGCACGTGAGAATAGCGCCTGTTGGGTTGTTGGGATAAGGAAGTACCAGCATTTTGGTTTTCGGTGTGATGGCGGCGCGCAGTGCCTCAGGCGTTAGCTTAAAGCGATCCCTTGCGGTCGTCTTAATGATAACGGGTACGCCACCGCACATACGCACGATGGGATCGTAGCAAACGAAGGAGGGCGTGGGTACGATCACCTCGTCGCCCGGCTCGACCACCGCGCGGATCGCAAGGTCAATTGCCTCACTGCCGCCAACCGTGACCACCGCCTCGTCGGGCGTGTAGGAAAGATCAAAGCGACGCTTTAAATAGTTACATATTTCGGTGCGCAATTCGGGCATGCCTGAATTAGAGGTGTAGTAGGTCTTACCCTTTTGCAAGCTTTCAATACCTGCCTCTCGAATATGCCACGGCGTGATAAAATCGGGTTGACCGACCGTTAAGCCGATCACGTCCTTTCTTCCGTCCAGCAGATCGAAAAACTTTCGAATACCGGATTTTTTAAGATCCACCACCGTGCGAGAGAGAATACGAGAATAGTCCATCATCAGTTGAAGTTTCCTCTCTCATCAATTTCTTCGATGCCGTACACTACGCCCTTATCCTTGTATTTGCGCAGAACAAAATGCGTGGCGGTGGAGACCACCTCTTCGATGGTGGCAAGCTTTTGCGCCACGAAGTAGGCAACCTCCTTCATGGTCCTGCCCTCGATCATCACGCAGAGATCAAAGCCGCCCGACATCAGGAAAAGGCTTTGCACCTCGGGATAATTATAGATCTTTTCGGCAACACGGTCAAAGCCGCGATCCATTTGCGGGGTGATCTTTACCTCAATGAGGGCGGAAACGTATTCGCGGTCGGTCTTATCCCAGTCGATAAGAGTTTTATAGCCAACGATCACGCCGTCCTTTTCATACGTCTTGATCAGCTTTTTAATGTCGCCTACTTCCTTGCCGCACATTACGGCAAGCTGCTCGGGGGTGAGGGAGGCGTTGTCCTCAAGGAGCGTGAGAATGTTATCCATAGCAAGATTCCTTTCTTAGGTGCTTTGTTTATTGATTTTTTTCAAGATATCGTCATACGTAAGACCGTATTTCACGGCGATGTCGCGTGCATAGCTCTTGCCGTCGGGCTTGGCGCGCTCAATAGAGAAGGAGCGCTTGCCCTCCTCGGCGATCCCCGCAACCAGCGTGTCGATGGGCACACCACCCGCTTGTACCGTGCGGCTGTTTATGGCGTCGATCTCGGCAGAAAGCTCGTGTAGGTGGGTGGAGAAAACGCAGCGGCATTTTGCCATAGAAAGACCTGCCAGCACCTCGGCGGCGATGTAAGAGCCCTCAAAGGAGCCGGTCGAGGACAGCGTTTCATCAAGCAAGACAAGGCTATGCTCGCTGATCGCGTCAAGGATCTCGCCAAGACGGGCGCATTCCTCACCCAGCCTTCCTTTATCAATGGTGTCGTCCGCACCGGTCGGGAAGTGTGTGAAGATAGCGTCTACCGGGCTGATCACCGCGCTGTCCGCCGGAACGGGAAGCCCCATTTGTGCCATTGCCTGAATGATACCAACGGCACAGGTTATCACGGATTTACCGCCACGGTTGGGACCGGTCAGCACGTAAATGCCCGCGTTTTCATCGAAAACGATATCGTTTTTCACCATCGTGTCCTCGGTCTTCAGCGCCACGGCGGGGTTATAAAGCCCTTTAGCACAAAAGCTGCGTGCCTTGATGGGCGCGATCTCGGGAGAGGTGAGCGTGTAGCCCTTAACGTGGAGGGCGCGCACAAGATTTGTGCCCTTTACAAGAAATTCAAACTCGGGCAAAAGGTCCAGCAAAAAGTCGGTGTTTTCAAGCACGTATGCCTGTACCACCTTTTTCCAGGAGCGCAGAGAACGGCGGTATACCTCGTTGATAGCCGAGGTAAACGCAAGGGAAAGCGCGGTCTTTTGGTTTTCTGTCTGCTTTTTGCCAAAGGGAACAAGCTCTGCGATGCAGGTGTATTCGTCCTCCTTCAGGCTCAGGCGCAGGATCTTTTGCAGTGTGTCGCCCGAACGAAACGGCTCGGGATTGATGGCAAGCACGCCCGCATCGCGCGGACGCAGCTGCGCGTCGAGATTGACACCGATGGTCACACTCTTGATATCGCGCACACGGCTGGTCAGCTCGTCAAGGCGAGCGTTGAGATCGGCGTAGTACTCGCTTTTTACCAACTTGCTGATATGATCGGACAGGCGCTGTAAAGCGGTGCTTTGATAGCTGTACTTGCTCCCGCAAAGACCCTCAAAGAGAATATCGATGCTGGAAATGTAAAGCTCGATCTCCGTGATGCCGGAAAGGTAATCCACGGTGTTCCCACTGTCAATGTCAAGGCGGCGCAGCTCCATAATGTCGAACAAGACAGGCATCAGCTTTGTAAAGGTCTTGGTGATCTCCTCGTTTGCAAGCAGATCGGCAAATACCGCCTCACGGTAGCGGATCGTGGCGGGATCTGTGGTTATAAATTCGGACAGGGAAGCGTTTTTGAGGGGAAAGACCTCGGTAAGCCCCAGCTCGTCGAGCGTAAAATCGTCGATGCAGGGTCTGGCATCTCCGATCAGATGCTGCTCCTTCGTTTTTTTATCGGGAAAGAGCAGACTGAAATCAAAAAGCCCGATATCTGCCATAAGTGCCTCCTTCGTTTGCGAGAATTAACGTAAAACATAAGAATTATAGCATATAAATTTCAAAAAATCAACCTATAACTCAAAATTTCACACTCCCCTCACGCACGGTGTTGCAAAATCGGCGTGTTTGTGATACAATATAGTCTAAGGGAAGGGGGCGGGACGATGAAAAAGGCAACCCTGGCAGATACCGTTTATCAAGCAATAAAGCAGCTGCCTCACGTGGCGGTGGGTGCGCGCTTTACCGCATCGGAGATCTTGACGGCACGCGCTTTTGTGACGCCTGTTGAGCTTTGGTGCGAAAATCCGCGCGTGCAGTGTGCACTGCGCGCGTGCGGCATTTCTTTGGCGGAGCTTTCGCGCGCCTCGGATTACGAGCGCTTAGAGAATGTGCTTGATATGGCGAGGGGTGCTGTCGGCAGCACGCTTTTGGCGGATCTTGCGGCAGACCTTGCCGCAATAACGGGCGACGGATCGCTTGCCGGGCAACGCACACAGGAGATCTGGCGGCAAGCCTTTCTCTGTCTTGCAAGGGAGGATCACACCCCCCGCACGTTACTCTCACAGCACCGCGCGGCACTTGTGCGTATTCCCCCCGAGGAATGGCGCGCTGTGGGAGGGCTTGGCGGAGATCCTTTGCCTTTTCCGGAGCTTGATACGCTGGTGCACGCCCACCATCCGCAATTTCAAAAAGACGTTCTGGCACTGGGTGAGGTGACGGGGATGCCCGTCACGGATCTGAAAAGCTTTGAAGCAGCAGTCACGGCTCTTCTTCGCAAATTTGCGGCGGCAGGCGCGCCCGCCGTTTCTATCGGGTTATCCCGGTTTTCCGTCTTTGAACGCCCCGACCCGTATCATGCGGGGCAAATATTTGAAACGGCTATGTCGGGCAAGGGAGATGTGCTATCCCTTGCGGACCGCGCACTGTTTTTGGCGCAGATCCTGCGCACCGCGGGGCGCGTTATGCGTGAGCTGAAATTAAGACTTGTGGTGCGTATTTCCCCAAAAACCGAGCACGTTGGGGGGTATTTTTCCACAGCAGCCTTTGAAAAGCTGGTTGCCTATCTTGCGGAAAGAAAGGCACTTGTGCCCACGCTCCTCTCCCTCGCGGCAGGGGATATCCCCGCAGGACTCGTGCGGCTGTTTGGGCGGTTTGCGGATGCCACAGGCAAGCCTGTGCTCTATTTTGGAATGGAGGGCGCGGGGGCTGGCAGTAGAGAGCTCGCCCGTTCACTTCGCTATTATTTGCGCCGCGGTGCTGCACCGTTGCTGCTGGGGGTGACAGATGATGAGCGCGGCTTTTTTACGACTCCCGCCAAAGATCGTTTTTGCCGTGTGCTTGCCGCCGAGCTGGCAGATTTTGCAGTGCGTGATGCCACAACGCCCACGGGCGACGCGCTTTTCGCCGAGCAAGATCTTGTTCTCGCCGCTTCGAATATCACCTCTCATAATGCGGCGGCATTCTTTGGGATAGAATAGGCATTCTTTGGAATAGAACAACAATAATGATCCCCCAAAACGCATCACGTTTTGGGGGATCTTTGCAGCTTTGCATGGTGCCGAGTCGCAGCACCCGTATTTTGTTAAAGCACCAGCATTTTTATGGGCTTGATCGCCGTGCCCGCCTCATATTCGCGCACCTCACCCAGGGCAAAAAATGTGCCCGTGGGGTCACATATACGCACACGGGTGCCAAGTGCGTGTTCTGTGCCGATCTTTTGCTGATAGATCTCACAGCCGCTGCGGCAGAGTCGCTCGTAAAAAGCGGGTAGGATGACGCGGGGAAGTGCTTCAAATAAGCGCTCCGTCGGTGTGAGGCTCGCCACACGCGCCTCGGGTGTCATTGCGGAAAGCGCATCAAGCGTGGTGCAATCGGAAACGGTAAAGCTACCAACGCTTGTGCGGCGCAGTGCCGCCATCACGCCGCCACAGCCAAGATCTCTGCCAATGTCGGCGCAAAGCGTGCGGATATAAGTGCCTGCCGAGCAGGTCACGGCGAGCGCATAATCGGTGTCTTTTTCCGTTGGCGACACGGTCAGCGAACGGATCTGCACCTCGCGCGCCTCGCGCTCCACCTCCACGCCACGCCGTGCAAGATCAAGCAGCTTTTGTCCGTTTACCTTAAGGGCGCTGTACATAGGCGGTGTTTGCAGATAGCTGCCGCAGTACCGCATCGCGCATGCACGTACGACCGGTTCTCTTGGAATGTCCCCACACGTGGTGAGAATTTTGCCCGTCACGTCCTCTGTGTCCGTGGTGATGCCAAGCCGCAGCGTCGCCTTGTAGCATTTGTCGTGCACGGTAAGATATTCGGCAACCTTTGCGGCGCGACCGATCAAGAGGATCAGCACGCCCGTTGCCATCGGATCGAGTGTTCCCGTGTGCCCCACGCGACGCGTGCCAAAAAGCTTTCTTACCTTGCTCACCACATCGTGTGAGGTAAGCCCCTCGGGCTTGTCGATGGGCAAAACGCCAAAGGGCTCTTGCAATTCGTTCATATAACCTCTCAGGGGAGCCGATCTTTTTCGGCTCAGTTGAAAATTTAATCGAAATATACGGTCGCCGCGTGAATGGGGAAGCCTTTTTCGGAGAAATTCTTTTCGTATTCGGTCATCACGTTGCCGATGCAAAAGGGGCTGTTATGGAGATCGCGTGTCACGTCCGTAATACGAAGCCCCATCGCCTCAAATTCCGCAAGCGAAAAGTCAAAAAGATTTACGTTGTCCGTTTTGAAGCACAGAGCACCGCCTGCCTTCAGCACCTCGCGGTAGCGGGCAAGGAAATCGCGGTGTGTAAGGCGCCGCTTGGCGTGCCGCGCCTTGTGCCAAGGATCGCTAAAATTGAGATAGATGCGATCTATGCTGTGCGGGGGCAGCCATTCAGTCAGATTCTCGGCGTTGCCGATAAGAAAACGCAGATTATCGGGGCGCTCTTCCTTCGCGCGCTCTGCCTTTTCAAGCGCCAAGACCGCTACGTCCGCCACGCGCTCCATGGCAATAAAGTTGATCTCGGGATGTGCGGTCGCCATACCGCAGGCAAAGCTGCCCTTGCCACAGCCGATCTCAAGATGCAGCGGCCGTACCTCGCCAAAAAAGGACTGGGGATCGCTTGCAAGGCGCGCGGTGTCCTCTATTAGCAGCGCGGCACAGGCGGCAATGCGCTCCTTGCCGTGCTTTTTCTTACGGGCGCGCATCAGACATTGAAACGGAACACCGCAATGTCGCCGTCCTCCATCACATACTCCTTGCCCTCACTGCGCAAAAGTCCCGCCTCCTTTACACCGTTCACCGATCCGATGCGCTCAAGATCCGCAAAGGAGATGACCTCTGCGCGAATAAAGCCGCGCTCGAAGTCGCTGTGGATCTTACCTGCCGCACCGGTCGCTTTTGTACCTCGCGTAATGGTCCATGCACGCACCTCCTTCGGTCCGGCGGTGAGAAAGCTGATAAGCCCAAGCAGAGAATAGCTTTCCTTGATCAGGCGGTCAAGGCCGCTTTCGGGAATGCCGAGATCGTCAAGAAATGCCTGCTTTTCCTCAGGGGAAAGCTCGGCGATCTCCGCCTCGATCTGTGCGCAAACGGGCAGTATCCCCGCGCCCTCGCTCTCAGCAAAGGCCTTAAGCTTCATATAAGCGGGGTTGTCGGTCGGCTCGCCACCCACGTCGTTCTCACTGATATTTGCTACGTAAATAACGGGCTTCATAGTAAGAAGCGGCGTGTCGTGTAAAACAGCACGCTCGTCCTCGGTCAGCTCCACAGTGCGCGCGGTGTGCCCCTCACAGAGCGCAGCGAAAACGCGCTCAAGAACCTCCAGCTCACCCGCAAGAGTTTTATCACCCTTCATCGCCTTTTTTGTGCGGTCGATGCGGCGCTCTAACATCTCGATATCCGAGAAAATAAGCTCCATATTGATGGTTTCAAGGTCGCGCAAGGGGTCAATATCACCGTCTACGTGAATGATATTGTCGTCCTTGAAGCAGCGTACCACGTGGATCACTGCATCCACCTCGCGGATATGGGAAAGAAATTTGTTGCCAAGCCCCTCGCCCTTTGATGCGCCGCGCACCAGTCCTGCGATATCCACAAATTCGATTACGGCGGGGGTGTATTTTTCAGGTGCGTACATATTTGCAAGATAGTCCATACGCGAATCCGGAACGGCGACCACTCCAACGTTTGGCTCAATGGTGCAGAAGGGATAGTTTGCCGATTCCGCGCCGCCGTTTGTCAGAGCGTTAAAAAGCGTGCTTTTGCCGACGTTGGGAAGCCCCACGATGCCAAGCTTCATAATAAGATCTCCTTGTGTCAAAAATAATCATAAAATTTATTATAGCGCATTTGGCGGCATTTTGCAAGTGCGGGTGGAAAAATAAATCTATTAACAATTTTTTAAAAAACTCTTTTCAAACGCTCCAAGGTATGGTATAATAAACAGTAATTATAAGTTGACAAGTAAGTTTTTGGAGGACATGCAGCATGGTGGGAACAAAAATTCTCATAGTTGACGAATTGAATTTTTGCACTGCACTTCGCGCACATTTTGAACGAAACGGATTTGACGTTTTGCTTGCACACGATGGCGTTAGTGCTTTAGAGCTTGCAACGGGCGCTCGCCCCGACGTTGTTATAACGGAAAGTTCGCTCCCCCGCCTTGACGGGCGACAGCTGCTGACGGCGCTGCGCGATCGGGGTGAGATGCCCGTTTTGATGATGATGGCGGATGGTGACGCTTCTGAGCGCGTGACACTTTTTGAGGCGGGTGCTGATGACGTGCTTGTGAAGCCCTTTGATGCAAGAGAGCTTGTGGCGCGTGTTAAGGCGATCTTGCGTCGGGCGCACGTGGGGCGCGATCGCGCTTGGGGCGACGTGATCCGATTTGATAATTTTGAGATCAGTCGGGACCGGTTCGAATTGAAATTGAGGGGCGAAAAGGTGGAGATCCCGCCAAAGGAGCTGCAGCTGTTGTACTGCCTTGCCTCAAACCCCAATCGCGTATTCAGCCGTGAGCATTTGCTTGAGCACGTGTGGGATTTTGCATTTCTCGGGAATAGCCGCACTGTGGACGTACATATCAAGCGTCTGCGCGAAAAGCTCGCGGGTGTGTCGGATAAATGGGCACTCAAGACGGTATGGGGCGTCGGCTACAAATTTGAATTGATCAACTAACGCTGTCTTCGAGGGCGGTCTTTTTGAGGAAAACGGCTCGGCCGCGCGAAAGGAGAATTATGGAAGAAAAAGAGAACAGCCTCCCCGAAGAAGTGAAAAACGAGGAAGGCACAGTATATACGCAAGATCAAACACAAGCCGCGGGCGGAGTCGAAACGGCACCAAGCGATGACGGCGCTTTTGCCCCGGTGGAGGAAGCTGCTCCACCAACAAGCGGCAGTGACGAGCAGGAGATCTCGCTTGATTGGAAATTTAGCAAGGAGAAGGCACCTGCCGCCCCCAAAAAGCAGGGAAATACCAAGCGCTTTGCACTGGTCTTTTCGGCGGTGGTGGCTGTATGCCTTGCGCTTCTCATCGCCCTCTTGTTCGTGGGTGATGCAGGGATCAAGATCTATCGCACCATCACGCACGAGCGCACGGTATTCGTAGAGGGCAGCGGTAGCGAGGAGAGTGGCTTGTTAGCTCCCGAGCAGGCGGCGGAGCTGGTACGTCGCTCTACCGTTACGGTGTCGGTGCGTACCAAGGATGCATTGGGGCATGGCTCCGGCTTCGTTTATACGGCAAACGGATATATCTGTACCAATCATCACGTGATCGAAAATGCGATATCGGTGCAAGTGGTGCTGCCGGATGGAGAGGCGATCGATGCCACCGTCGTTGGCAGCGATGCAATGTCAGACCTTGCTGTGCTTAAGGTCGATCGAACCGATCTCGTGCCACTTAAGCTTGGCAGCTCGCGCACAACACTGGTTGGCGAAACCGTCGTTGCGGTGGGCACGCCTGCGAAGCTGGATTATGCGGGCACGGCAACGTTCGGCAAGATCTCTGCCACCGATCGCATCGTGTCCCTTACCAATGACGAGGGCGTCGTTACCAAAAAAATGACCGTCCTGCAAACGGATGCCAGCGTGAACCCCGGCAACTCGGGCGGTCCGCTTGCCAATATGTACGGCGAGGTCGTTGGCATTGTGGTTATGAGGGTGTCTTATTTTGGCGGAACGGTCTTTGACGGGATCGGCTTTGCTATTCCCATTGACGGTGCTAAGGTCGTGCTTGATGCCATTATCGAGGATGGGTACTTTTCGGGTGATAATCCCGTGGCAACGGGCAGATCTCTCGTTGGCATTGCCGGCATCGGGATCGTTGGCGGATACTGGTATTCCGATCCCGCGGTGAGCGACCGTATTCAGTCGGAAACCGAGGTTGCGGGATACACCTATATCCCTTGCGATGGCGTTTACGTGATTGCCGTCAATCAGTCGAATGCGGCTGATAAGCTACAGGTGGGAGATATCATAACCAAGATCAACGGTCTTAATATGTATACGGTGTATGATGTGATCAATCAAGTGAATCGGTATCCTGTCTTTACCACGGTCAACGTGACGCTGATGCGCCGTGTGGGGCAGAACTATGAGGAGCGAAACGTTTCGATCCTTTTGCTTGAGGAATGATCCCACAAAAAACTGAAAGGAGAGACTCAATGCTTGAGTTTTTAGATCCATTGCGAAACATTACGGCGGATAACGGTCTTTTTGTGGCGTTGTTTCGTCTTACTGTCGCGGCGTTTTGCGGCGGCTGTATCGGACTTGAGCGCGGAAAGAAGCGCCGTCCCGCGGGCTTCCGCACACATATGCTGGTCTGCATCGCCGCCGCGCTTGCAATGCTCATCAGTCAGCATCTTACGATGATGGTCAGAGAATATTGGGATGCGCTCGTCGTGATCGAGGGCGGCGGCAATAAGTATACGGACGTGTCGCGTTTTGGCGCACAGGTCATCAACGGCATCGGCTTCCTCGGTGCCGGCACGGTGATCGTTACGGGTCGCCAACAGGTCAAGGGTCTGACCACTGCGGCAGGGCTTTGGGCATCTGCTTGTATGGGCCTTTCCGTTGGCGCGGGGTTCGTAGAGGGCGCGGTGATCGGTTGCTTGCTGATCATTCTGACCATCACCATTTTCGATCATCTTGAGCGCCGGATCCTGGCGCGTGCGCGTAACATCAATCTTTATATAGAATTTGCACACGTGAATGACGTGGGTGCCGTGATCTCTGCCATCAAATCGCAGGATATCCGCATCTTTGACGTAGAGATCCACAAAAACAAGGAAAAGGGTGCCAATCAAAGCGCCGTGTTTTCCATTCGGTTGCCCAAGCGCATGTCGCATGCAACTGCTATGTCGGTGGTCGCCGGCGTTGAAAACGTGCGCGCCATCGAGGAGCTGTAAGGAGGAGAAAATATGACTGAACTGTTGGAGTATCTCCGCTTTGCGGATGGATTTCATATGTGGGGCGCGGTTTGCCGTATGGTGCTTGCCGTGCTGTGTGGCGGCATTATCGGTATCGAGCGTGAATATAAGCGTCGTCCCGCGGGGTTCCGCACGCATATCCTTATTTGTCTTGGTGCGTCCCTTACCACGCTGACCAGCCAGTATCTGTACCTTGAAATGGGCTGGTTTACGGATCTTGCACGTCTTGGTGCACAGGTCATTGCAGGTATGGGCTTTATCGGCGCGGGCACGATCATTGTTACCAAGCGCCGTCAGGTAAAGGGTCTGACCACCGCGGCGGGGCTCTTTGTGTCCGCCATTGTGGGACTTGCCATCGGTGCAGGGTATTACGAGGCGGCACTCATTGCCACCGTTCTCATTCTTGTTGTCGAGCTGCTGCTGTCACGATTTGAATATTTCATTATGTCCACCTCGCGCACCATCAATCTTTACATAGAATATAAGGGAAACGAGTCCCTGGTGCAGATGAGTGAGTATTTGCGCCATCATAGTGTCGGCGTCAACGATCTGCAGATCACAAAATCGGGCGCTGCGTCGCAAAATCCTTGTGCCATTTTTTCACTTGAACTGCCGCGTAAGCTCTCACATGATAAGGTGATGACGGGGCTTTCGCGCGTTGAGGGTGTAGTTTCTGTCGAGGAGCTATAATAAAGACTGAATTTGGGCTATCTCAATTTGTAGTTTGAGATAGCCCCGTTTTTGTTTCGCCTGCCAAATTTTGTGCATCTCCCTTTACAAACGATGCTTGATATGATATAATAGCATGTAATTTAAAATATGCACGGGAGGCGTGTATGCGACTGGATAAATTTCTTACAAGCACTGCCACCGCTACGCGCAGTGAAGCCGCGCGAGCCGTGCGCGCAAGACGCGTGCTGGTCAACGGCACGCCCGCCACACAAGCGGGAATGGTGATCGATCCCGGTAGCGACACGGTCGAATACTGCGGTACGCGCGTTTCATATCGCGCGCATCATTATCTCATTTTAAACAAGCCTGCGGGCTACGTTAGCGCCACGGAGGACGGAAAAGATCCTACTGTTCTGGCGCTTCTGCCCGAAAAGTATAAAACGCTGGGGCTTTTTCCCTGCGGCAGACTTGATAAAAATACGCTGGGGCTGATGCTCCTCACGGACGATGGAGACCTTGCCCACAGGCTGCTTTCTCCCAAAAGGCACGTTGCCAAGCGCTATTTTTTTCGTGTCAAGTTCCCCTTGACCGAGGCGGAATGTGTACGCTTTAGAGAGGGGCTTGCGCTTGAAGATGGCTACGAAACAAAGCCCGCCGATATCGCGTTGTGTGAGGATATGTGCTCAGGCGTGATCACGTTGGTGGAGGGGAAATATCATCAGATCAAGCGTATGATGCTGGCGCTTCATAATCAGATCACGCATCTTGAACGCATCTCCTTTGGTCCACTCTCGCTGCCCGAGGAGCTTGCGCGCGGTGCGTGGCGTGCGCTCACTCCCGCAGAGGAGCAGGCACTACTTGAAGCCGCCCGATAATTCGTATTTATTTTTGAAAGGAAACCGATATGTCAAAAACCATCTTTGAGATCCTTGCAGGAGAGCTGTCCCTTACCGTAGCGCAGGTTGAAAAGACCGTGGCACTGATGGACGAGGGCAATACCATTCCGTTCATTTCCCGCTACCGTAAGGAGGTGACGGGATCGCTTGACGATACCCAGCTTCGCAAGCTTGAGGATCGCCTTAAATATTTGCGCAACATCGAGGCGCGTCGCGTGGAGGTCAAAGGGCTGATCGCGGCACAGGAAAAGCTGACGCCCGAGATCGAGCGTGCCATCGATAATGCTGTCACTATCACGGAGATCGACGATATCTACCGTCCTTTTCGCCCCAAGCGCAAGACCCGTGCTTCGGTGGCGCGCGAACGGGGTCTTGAGCCGCTTGCCGAAGCGCTGATCGCGCAAAAAAGCACATATACGCCCTCCCTTGAAGAGCTTGCCGCTACGCTCGTGGATGCTGAAAAGGGCGTCGCTACGATCGAGGATGCATTTGCAGGCGCGATGGATATCATTGCCGAGGATATTTCCGATAACGCCGAGTACCGTAAGGGCTTGCGCGCACTTACCGTAGCACACGGTATGATCGAAACCAAAAAGGCAAAGGACGAGTCCTCGGTCTACGAGAGATATTATGAGCACAGTGAGCCCGTGAAGAAGATCCCCTCGCACCGCGTGCTTGCCATCAATCGCGGCGAAAAGGAAGAGTTCTTAAAGGTTTGCGTTACCGTTCCTACGGATATTGTACTCAACTACCTCTTTAGCTTGGTGGTGAAGAAGGGGGAGAGCCCCGCTAAAAAATACGTGTCGGCGGCAGTAACGGACAGCTACGAGAGATTGATCGCGCCGTCCGTTGAGCGTGAGATCCGAAACGACCTGTTTGATGCCGCATCCGAGGGCGCGATCGTGCTGTTTTCCGACAATCTGCAGCAGCTTTTGATGCAAGCACCCCTTAAGGGTAAAACTGTGCTTGGCTTCGATCCCGGCTATGCCCACGGCTGTAAGCTTGCCGTGTGCGATAAAACGGGTAAGGTGCTTGATACTGCTGTAATTTATCTTCACCGCGAAAATCAGGCAAAGGATATCCTTAAGCGCATGCTCGTAAAATGGGGCGTTGATGTGGTCGCCATCGGCAACGGAACAGCATCCCGTGAGAGTGAAAAATTTGTGGCGTCCCTGTTGCGCGAAACAAACGCCAAAGCAAAATATATCATCGTCAGCGAGGCGGGGGCGTCAGTCTATTCCGCGTCGAAGCTCGCTGCCGACGAATTTCCCGAGTTTGACGTCATGCAACGCTCTGCGGTGTCCATCGCGCGTCGCCTGCAGGATCCGCTGGCTGAATTGGTCAAGATCGATCCTAAGGCGATCGGCGTTGGGCAGTATCAGCACGATATGAAGCAGGCAAGGCTCGACGAGGCGCTTTCGGGTGTGGTTGAAGACTGCGTAAACCGTGTGGGCGTGGATCTTAACACCGCCTCTCATTCGCTTCTTTCCTATATTTCGGGTGTCAATGCCGTCAGCGCCAAAAACATTGTAAAATACCGCGAGGAAAACGGCGAATTCCGCACACGCGCCGAGGTGCTCAAGGTGCCGCGCATTGGCGCAAAGGCATATGAGCAATGCGCAGGCTTCCTGCGTGTGCCCGGCTCGCGGGAGGTCATGGATAACACAGGCGTGCACCCCGAAAGCTACGAGGCGGCATATGCCTTGCTCTCCCATTTTGGCTATACCAAGGAGGATGTGCGTGAGGGTAGGCTGTCGGGCATTTCAAAGCAGGTGGCAAACGAGGGAAGCGCAAAGCTCGCCGCCCGGCTTGGTATTGGTGAGCCGACCCTTATTGATATCGCCGCCGAGCTTGAAAAGCCCGGACGCGACCTGCGTGATGATTTTGCACCCCCCCTGCTTTCGGAGGACGTGCTCGAGATCACGGATCTAAGAGAGGGACAGGTGCTTTCGGGAACCGTTCGCAATGTCATCGATTTCGGCGCTTTTGTAGATATTGGTGTGCACCAGGATGGCTTGGTGCATATTTCCGAGCTGTCGGATAAGTTTGTGAAGCACCCGCGTGACGTGGTTGCGGTGGGCGATATCGTGCGCGTTCGCGTGCTTTCCGTGGACGTGGCGAAAAAGCGCATCGCTCTGTCGATGAAAACCATAAAGGGCGAGGGATAATACTTCGTGTTGCTGTTCTCAGTCATATTCGTTCATAAATGAACAAAACAAGAGCTCGTTTTTGTTTTAAGTGAGCATACGGTGAAGATAGAAACGCTTTGATTGTGCATCTTGCATAAAGACGGCGAGCGTTTTTCGTGGTTTTACCATCTTCCCATTTTGCGCGAAATTTGGTATAATGATATACGTTAAGAAATATGCGTTTGGGGCAGATATGCCCTCGAACAAGGAGGATTTACAATGGCAAGCTTATCGCTAAGACACATTTACAAAAAATATCCCGGCGGTGTGACCGCGGTATCTGATTTCAACCTTGAGATCAGAGATAAGGAATTTATCGTGTTCGTCGGTCCTTCGGGCTGTGGTAAAACCACCACGCTTCGTATGATCGCAGGCCTTGAGGAGATCACGGAGGGTGAGCTTTTCATTGGCGACCGTCTTGTAAATGACGTAGCACCTAAGGATCGTAAGATCGCGATGGTGTTCCAGAACTACGCACTTTACCCCCACATGACCGTGTTTGATAACATGGCATTTGGTCTTAAGCTGAACAAAACGCCCAAGGAAGAGATCAAGCGTCGCGTTGAAGAGGCTGCTCGTATCCTTGACATCACCCACCTGCTCGACCGTAAGCCCAAGGCTCTTTCGGGCGGTCAGAAGCAGCGTGTAGCACTTGGTCGCGCCATCGTGCGTAACCCCATGGTATTCCTTCTTGACGAGCCGCTTTCCAACCTGGACGCAAAGCTTCGTGCAACCATGAGAACCGAGCTGACAAAGCTTCACAAGAGCGTTGGAACCACCTTCATTTACGTAACGCACGACCAGGTCGAGGCTATGACCATGGCAACCCGTATCGTGGTTATGAAGGACGGTCTTATTCAGCAGGTAGACACGCCTCAGCATCTTTACGACAAGCCCTGCAATATTTTCGTTGCAGGCTTCAACGGCACCCCGCAGATGAACTTCATTGGCGGTACGCTCACGCAGCCTAAGGGCAGCAAGGACGTTTACTTCAACTTTAACGGCAACGCTCTCAAGCTTCCCGCAGAGAAGAACGCCGAGGGCGTGCTTGATGAATATATCGGCAAGGAAGTGATCGCAGGTCTTCGTCCCGAGTGTATCCACGACGATCCCAGCCACCTCAGCATGTTCCCTGAGAGCTGCATCGACGTTGACGTTGACGTTACCGAGCTGATGGGTGCGGAGATCTATCTGTACCTCAACAGCTTTGAGCCCGAAACCGAGAGTGGCTCCAACAAGTACATTGAAAAAGAGCCCACCAAGATCACTGCACGCGTGTCCTCTCGCTCCACCAGCCGTGCGGGCGACAAGATCCGTGTGGCACTTGATGTGTCCCGTATCCATATCTTTGATAAGGATACCGAGCGCTGCATCGTCCACTAAGAGAGGCATATTTGCGATAGAACAAAGCCCACAGCCAAATAGCTGTGGGCTTTTCTGCGCCTTCTCGTGCAAACTCGGCGTAGGTTACTACGCCTTCGGCACGAGAAAACGCAGTCTATCATCAAATCTGCTCTCTCTTAGCAGGATATAAGTATTTAGCGTTGTCGGGGTTCGGCGTAAATTACTACGCCCTCACCCACTCCAAAACCAATTCTGCTCTAAAATCGGCTTTCTCTTAGCTGAGTATGCTTCTAAAAACGAAAAATCTTCCTGATCAAAATACAAAGAATTAAAGTAAAATTCATTTTTTCTTGCATTTCACGCGCGTGTGTGTTAAAATAAGTAAAGAAGTCTGGAAAAGGAGGGATCGTATGACGCCTGAGGAAAAGCAATATCGCCGTACCGTAAACCGCATTGCCTTTGCCATGCTCTTGTTTTACGTCGCGTTTAATGTATACAGTTTGCTGATGACCTTTGTCGTGCCGCTGTTTACTGACCGTATGTCTGCAGTGGCAGGGAAGATCACGTATGAGCTGATCTACGGCTTGCTCTATGCGGCGGTCTTTCTTTTGCCTGTGCTCTTTTTCTATATTCTCTCACGGCATGAGCCGCACGAGCCGCTTGATACCGCATTTTATCTTCCGCGTCTTGCGCCACTTTATATCGTTGCGGGCATCGCCTTGATATCCGCGGCGGGGTATTTAAATTCCATGCTGCTTGATATATTTGATTACGGATCGTTTACCGATCAAATGATCTTTGATCACGATATCACCCTGAATTATCAGCTCATCCTGCTGTTCTTTACGCTTGCTGTTGTTCCCGCGTTTGTAGAGGAGCTGCTTTTTCGGGGTATGATCCTCAGGAACCTTTTGCCGTACGGCAGAACCACGGCGGTTCTTGCAAGTGCGCTTTTGTTCGGCGTGATGCATCAAAATCCGGGTCAGCTTTTCTATGCCACGGTGGCAGGGCTCTTTTTGGGATACGTTTATGTAAAGACACGCTCCTTTTGGTGCTGCGTGCTGATCCATTTTTGCAACAATTTTCTCTCGCTCGTTCATACAGTTCTGCTTGAGCGCTTGCCCGAGGAGAATGCAACGCTGTTGCTTTTCTTGATGGAAATTGTCTTTTTCGTTCTTGGTATTGTCGCGGCTGTCTATCTTATTTTGCATCAAAACAGAGATTCTGCCGCAATATTCCGCGAGGGTGCTTTTGAAAAAGAGCTACCGCCCCATCCCGAATATGCTGCAGTAGAGCTGCCGGCTTCTTGCCGCGTGCGATTGTTCTTTTCCGCACCTATGATCGTATTTTTTGTGCTTTGCGCCGCACAAATGCTTACTCTATTGGGGCTATCTCTGCTTTTTTGATATGGATAAACAAATAAATTTAAAAGAGGATATCGCTTATATGAAGCTTGCCTTGGCTGAGGCGCAAAAAGCAGCCAAGGAGGAGGAAACACCCATCGGTGCCGTTGTGGTAGTAGGGGGTGAGGTGGTTGCCGCCGCGCATAATACGCGGGAGCAAAATAGCGATATCACCGCACACGCCGAGCTCATTGCCGTGCGTGAGGCGGCAAGGAAGCGGGGGGATTGGCGCTTGCCCGATGCCACCGTATATGTCACGCTTGAGCCTTGCCCGATGTGCGCGGGCGCACTTCTTGCCTCGCGCGTGTCGCGCGTGGTGTACGGCGCAAAAGATCCCACGGCGGGCGCGATGGGTACGGTCGTCAATCTCCCGCGCTATCCTTTAGGCCCTGCCCCCACCGTTACCGTGGGGGTGCTTGAGGAGGAATGTCGCACTGTCCTGCAGGACTTTTTTCGCAAAAGAAGAAAATAAAAAATTCCCTTGGCACACCGCTTTTTTAGGTGTACCAAGGGAATTTTTATATAACAAACCACGCGGTCGGCAGTAAAAAGAGATAGGGAGCCGTTAGTGTGGCAAGCATAAGACACACGCGCTTTTGCTCGCGTTTGGTGAGTGTGGTGTTCGAAAACACGTAGGAATAATTAAACCAGTAGATGAGCACGCCAACCAAAGCGATCACCGCAAGCATAATAAGGATGGCAGGCAGGGAACGGAACGGGTTTAGATAAAGAGCCGAACCGAATGCGTCGCTGGTCGCAGGCGCAAGCTCCGGTAGGATCACAGATAAAAAGAACAGGATCGCAGCTCCGATCGCATCGGCGGCAAAGCCGAGCGCCCAGGTGCGCCAGATCTTGGCGGTCACGATCTCGGTGCGGTTTTCAACGTGTAAGCATTTGAGTGTGAAAAAGATCACCAAAAAGTCGATCAGCAAATTAACGGGCAATGCCGCGCCGATCAGCAGGGGATGGGCAAATAAAAGCCAAACAGGGAAGAAAAGATTATAAAGCCGAGTGTTGCTTTTTTTCATTTTCTCACTCCTTTCTGTGTTTATTATAGCATACAGCCCTTGCGGTGTCAATTTGTGTGTGAAGTTTTCGGGTGAGTAGGTGAATTGCTTTTCGCGAAGGCGAAAAGCAAGAGGAAGAGCACCCCTTTTTCAAAAGGGGTGCTCTTCCTCTTCGTATTTCTTCTTACGCAAGGCGCTTTTGAAGGCGCTCCTTAATGGCAAGGATAAAGTTCTTGGAGTTTACAGCCTCGGTCTTAGTGCCTTCTACCACTAGACCCACCAGGTCCTTTGTCATAATACCGTCGTTTAAGGTGTCAATGCAGGCACTCTCCAGCTTGTCGGCAAAATCAACCAATTCGGAAAGCCCGTCCAACTCTCCGCGCTTGCGAAGCGCGCCCGACCAGGCGTAGATGGTCGCCATCGGATTGGTAGAGGTGTCCTCACCCTTCAGGTAACGGTAATAGTGACGCGTGACTGTGCCGTGCGCCGCCTCGTATTCGTATTTCCCATCGGGGGAGACCAGCACCGAGGTCATCATGGCAAGCGACCCGAAGGCAGTGGATACCATATCGCTCATCACGTCGCCATCGTAATTCTTGCAAGCCCAGATAAAGCCGCCCTCAGAGCGGATCACACGCGCCACCGCATCGTCAATGAGGGTGTAGAAGTAGCTAATGCCCGCCGCCTCAAATTTAGCCTTGTAATCGGTATCGTAGATCTCCTGGAAAATCAGCTTAAAGGTCTGATCGTACTGCTTGGAGATGGTGTCCTTGGTGGAGAACCAAAGATCCTGCTTGGTCGCAAGCGCGTAGTTGAAGCAGGAATGCGCAAAGGAGCGAATGGAGCTGTCCTTGTTGTAAGAGCCCTGCAAAACGCCCGCACACTCAAAATCATAGATGGATTCACGGAAGGTCTCCTTGCCCGTTTTATCGGTGAAAACAAGCTCCGCCTTACCCTCTTCGGGCACACGGTATTCGGTTGCCTTATAAATGTCGCCGTAGGCGTGACGTGCAATGGTGATGGGCTTTTGCCAGTTCCTGACCGCGGGCTTGATGCTGTCGATCAGAATAGGTGCGCGGAACACCGTGCCGTCAAGCATTGCACGGATGGTGCCGTTGGGGGATTTCCACATCTCGGTGAGGTTATACTCCTCTACACGCTGCTTGTTGGGCGTGATGGTCGCGCATTTCACGGCAACGCCGTATTTTTTGGTGGCGTTTGCGCTGTCAACAGTCACCTTGTCGCGGGTCTTCTCGCGCTCGGGGAGGCCAAGATCGTAGTACTCGGTCTTAAGATCGACGAAGGGGAGAATCAGCTCGTCCTTGATCATCTGCCAAAGCACACGGGTCATTTCGTCGCCGTCCATTTCGACAAGCGGCGTGGTCATTTTAATTTTTTTCATTGTTCAATACCTCCGAACAGTTTGAAAAATATTTACAACAGCTTCGCATTTCTCACACTCAATACCGCCGAGCGCATAAAAGGAAACACGTTTGCCTATTGTATTTGCTTTTGGGGATTATTTGCTCTGTGCCGCGTAGTAGTTCATCAGGCACCCGCGCAAAATAATTTCCTTCTCGTTTTCCGTAAGGCCCTTTACAAAAAGGGTGATGTCCTCGACTGTGCCGTTTGCGCGAATGACCTTGGCGGCAAATTCCTCTTTGCCCGCGGCGATCTTCTCGCGCACACCCTCAACGAATACGAAATCGCCTTCGTTGTAGTCAAATTTGGTGTTCTCATCAAGTGTGAAGGGGAGAATGCCCCAGTTGATGCAGTTTGAGCGATAGCGCTTGGTGGCAAACTCATAGCAGATATTGGCAAAGCCACCCAGCACCTTTTGGCAGGATGCCGCCTGCTCGCGTGCCGAGCCGTCACCGGGGCGGTTGGCAAACACGCAAGAGCCAAATTGGGTGCTTTTTGCCAATTTCTCGGCGTCACCCACCAAAGAGAGCGCAAAGCGCACCTTTTCGGGCATCTCGCCTGCGCGGCGCCTCTGCTCGTCTGCTGCCACCGCCTTAGAGCGCGGGACGTACTGGGGGCAACGACGGGAAAGGGCAAACTCGGAAAGGCGCAGAGGATTGGAGCGATACGAGGAGGTCTCGCCCGAGGGGATCAGCTCGTCGGTGGTCGTGACGGGATCGTGAATGACAGCTGCCAGCTCGACGAGAAGATTGTCAGCAAGCTCATACATTTTGGGCCAGTCGGTAATATTCGGACCAAGGATCAGTTCTGCATCCTTGTCTGCTTTCCCAAAGCCGTAGTAGCAGCGCTTTTCGTATACCGAACGGTCGTATTGATACGTGTGCGGCTCGTGCTCGTAGGAAACGTCGGTTGCGGCGGTGATGATGCCGCCGTTCGCGGCAGTCGCGGCAATGGAGCGTGCGTCCATCAGAGCCACGCCCGAAAGCTGACCTTCACCCGGCTTCGAGCCCTCGCGGTTGGGAAAGTTGCGCGTGGTGTGACGCAGGGAAAGTCCGTTGTTGGCAGGCACGTCGCCTGCACCGAAGCAGGGACCGCAGAAGGAGGGCTTGATCACCGCACCGTTCGCTAGAAGCTCGGCAGAAACGCCGATGCGCGTTAGCTCAAGCGACACGGGAACGCTTGTGGGGTACACGGAAAGAGAGAAATATCCGTTGCCAACGTTGCCCGTCTTGAGGATCGATGCCGCCTCGTCAATGCTGTCAAACATACCGCCGGCACACCCGGCAATAATGCCTTGATCCGCCATCACGCTACCGTCAGGGCGCACCTTGCTGACAAGGTCAAGGCGTGCCTTTTTGCCGAATTTCTCAGTTGCTTCCTGTTCCACCTCGGCAAGCAGCTCCTTTGCGTGCCGGTTGAAATAATGAATGGTGTAGGCGCGAGAGGGGTGAAAGGGCAGGGCGATCATAGATTCCATCTTGGATAGATCGATCTCGATCATGCGGTCGTAGTACGCTACCTTCCCGGGTGCAAGACGCTTGTAGTCCTCGGGTCTGCCGTGCGCGCGATAATGCTGCTCTACAACCTCGTCGGTTTCCCAAATAGAGGAAAGGCAGGTGGTTTCGGTGGTCATTACGTCAATGCCGTTACGGAAATCAATGGGCAGCTCGGCGACGCCGGGACCCACGAACTCAAGCACACGGTTTTTTACAAACCCACTCTCAAAGGTCGCACCCACAAGCGCGATCGCCACATCGTGGGGACCAATGCCCTTTTTCGGCTTGCCCGTGAGATACACCAGCACCACCTCGGGGCAGCTGATATCGTATGTGTTTTTCAGCAGCTGCTTTACCAGCTCGGGGCCGCCCTCGCCCACCGCCATCGTGCCAAGTGCACCGTAGCGTGTGTGGCTGTCAGAGCCGAGGATCATTGCACCGCACTTTGCCATTTCCTCGCGGGCAAAGGAGTGAATGACGCTCTGGTTTGCGGGCACGTAGATGCCACCGTATTTTTTTGCGGCGGAAAGACCGAATACGTGATCGTCCTCGTTGATCGTGCCACCCACTGCACAAAGCGAGTTGTGGCAGTTGGTCATCGCGTAGGGCATGGGGAATTCGGTAAGGCCGCTGGCACGTGCTGTTTGAATGATGCCAACGTATGTAATGTCGTGAGAGAGCATCGCGTCAAAGCGGATCTGTAATTCGTTCTCGCTCTCTGATTGGTTGTGCGCTTGCAGGATCGAATAGGCGATGGTATTTTTGCGCGCCTCGGCAGGGGAGAGTGCAGCAGTGGCGGCAGGCTTGCCGTCAACCAGATACACGCCCTTATCGGTTAATTTTACGATTTGTTCAAGCATTGGCTGAGTCCTCCTCGGTGTATGGGTATCTTAAATTACAACTATTAATTATAAATGATAGAGCGTCAAATGTCAAGATTTTATCGCCCTGCATCGTGGAAATTTTCATCCAAAAACGGCAAAGAAGGACAAAATTTTCTTTTTACCCCAAAAAGCCGTGCAACAAAAGAAAAGAAAAAGAAAAAAAGGGATTTTTTCAAAAAAACGCTTGACAAGCCGTTTCTTTTCGTGATATAATAATTTGCCGCGTGTAAAGGGCTCCCGAAGCTTGCCTTGTGCAACGCCCCTATCAGCGAGTCTTAAAAGAAAGAGAGGTGCTTTTCGTGTTTGCAATTATCGAAACCGGCGGAAAGCAGTACAAAGTCAGCGAGGGCGACACCATTTTTGTGGAAAAGCTCGCTGTAGAGGAAAACGAAACCGTTGTATTTGACTGCGTAAAGGCTCTGTCCCGCGAGGGTGAGCTGAAGGTTGGCACGCCCAACGTAGAGGGCGCAAAGGTCAGCGCTACCGTTTTGAAGAACGGCAAGGGCAAGAAGATCGTTGTCTTTAAGTACAAGCCCAAGAAGAACGAGAAAAAGAAGCTCGGTCACCGTCAGCCCTACACCAAGGTGCAGATCACAGCGATCGAGGGTTGATCCCAATGACCACTATCACATTTTTCAGAAGCGACGGGATTTTTTACGGATTTGAGGAAAAGGGGCACGTCGGCTTTGGCGAATACGGCAACGATCCGTTTTGTGCCATGCTTTCCTCTATCACTATGTATATCGTCGATGCTGTAGAGGATATTTACCGCGGTAAGATCGTTTACGACATTGAGGACGAAAATGCGGTGATCACCGTTCGCTCCCCCTCCGCCCTCCCCGCCTACGAGGCAGACGAGCGCGTACGCTTTGCCGTGTCGGGGCTGTTTCTCACGTATTATAAAATGCTTGAGGATATGCTGCTGCACGACGATATGTATGAGTTTACGGGTGACGGCGGCTTCAACATAAAGGTTGAGGATCGGGATTATGAATAATCCGTAAGACAACAAATATTTAAGGAGGATACACCACAATGTTGAGAATTAGCTTGCAGTTCTTCGCTCACAAAAAGGGCGTGGGCTCTACCAAGAACGGTCGCGACAGTGAGTCGAAGCGTCTTGGTGTAAAGGCTGCTGACGGTCAGACCGTTACGGCAGGCAGCATCATTGTTCGTCAAAGAGGCACTGCCATTCTCCCCGGCAACAACGTGGGACTTGGCAAGGATCACACCCTTTTCGCTCTTGTTGAGGGTAAGGTGAAGTTCGAGCAAAAAACCAAAGATAAGAAGCAGGTCAGCGTTTACGCTGACTGATAAAAACAGAAAAACGCCGCGAGGCGTTTTTTTGTTTTTTGTGAGGTAAGGGTGAAGGATGGGCGCTGGTCCTTGCCCCCGTGACGTGAGCACCTAAAATTTCATATACTGCTCCTGTCAGCGCTTTTGAAAGGTGGGGCAATATATGAACAAGATCGTGGTAAACGGCGGCAATAGACTTGTGGGCGAGGTGAAGATCGGTGGCAGTAAAAACGCCGCGTTGCCCCTACTCTTTGCGGGGATCCTCACGGGGGAAACCTGCATATTTTCCGAGTTGCCGCGTGTCAGTGACGTGCTTTTAACGCTCGAGATACTGCGCGCGCTCGGCGCGCGCATTCGCTTTGTAGAGGGTGGCGACGTTGTGGTGGATTATGCACCCGTACGTCCACTGTTGCCAAGCGTTTCCCTGACGGGCGCGATTCGCGGCTCGGTCTATTTGCTGGGTGCGATGCTGGGACGATTTGGAAAGGCATATCTTGGTGGCGCTGGGGGCTGTGATTTTGGCGAGCGCCCCATAGATCAGCACCTGTTGGGCTTCGCAAAGCTTGGTGCTGAGGAATCAATCGAAAACGGCGCCCTTTGTCTTACAGCCAAGGGCGGGCTTACGGGGGCGGATATCACGCTGAAAATGCCCTCGGTGGGTGCAACGGCAAATCTTTTGATGGCGGCAAGCGCCGCCAGTGGCACCACCGTCATTCGCAATGCCGCTGCCGAGCCGCACGTGGTGGCGCTTTGCGAATTTTTGTTGGCGGCAGGTGCGGTGATTGAGGGCGTGGGAACAGCGACCCTTACCGTACGGGGCGGAAAGCCCCTTCACGGGTGCCGTTTTTCCATTATCCCCGATATGATAGAGGCAGGCACGTATCTTGCCGCCGCTATGGCAACGGCGGGGGAGATCACGGTGGAAAACGTGGTGCCAACGCATCTTTGTGCCGTTTTGGATACCCTGCGGAATATGGGTGCTGTGCTCACTGTGGGTGAAACGCATATCACCCTAAAAGCACCGTCACAGTATCGCGCGCTCACCGTGGAAACAGCACCGTATCCCGGCTTTCCCACCGATCTGCATCCGCAATTTGCATCGCTTTTCACCATCGGCAGTCGCGCAGTAGGGGAAGGATGTGTTGTAGAGCGCGTTTGGCGCGCACGCTTTCGGTATACCGAGGAGCTTGCTAAAATGGGCGCAAAGTGCCAAATAGAGGGGGAACGTGCTGTGTTTTCGCCCTGTCGACTCGCGCCCGCGCTTGTGCGCTCTCCCGATCTGCGCGGCGGCGCCGCGCTCCTCATTGCCGCACTGGCAGCCAAAGGGCACACCGAGATCACCAACGCCGCAACGATCGGCCGCGGCTACGAGCATCTTGAAAGCAAGCTGAGGGGACTTGGCGCGGATATTCACGTGTCGGGATAAAGGCAAAAGGTGTTGGCAAATTTGCCAACACCTTTTGCGCTTATTACGCACCGTCCAGGGGATTTTCCTGCTTTTTAAAGGAAACAGCTTCGTCCTCAACAGTCGCTAAGATCTTATCGCCTGCGGCGATCTTGCCCTCCAGCATCGCGCCCGAGAAGGTGTCCTCCACCATCCGTACGATCGCGCGGCGAAGGGGACGCGCGCCGTAAACAGGGTCAAAGCCCTCTCGTGCCACGGCAGCAGCCACGCTTTCATCAAAGTCGATCTCAATGCCAAGCGCATTGATGCGGCGCTTCACCTCGCCCAGCATCAGCGTAGCAATGGCACGGATATTGTCCTCGCTGAGCTTGTTGAAGATAATAATATCATCAATACGGTTGAGGAATTCGGGGCGGAACGTGGATTTGAGAGCATCCATTACCTTAGCATCCGTGGCTTTTTTCTCACCCGCACTGTCCTTTTCCTGTGAAAAACCAAGTGCGCCGCGCGCGGGAGAGGTAAGGGCTGTCGCGCCCACGTTTGAGGTCAGGATCAGCACCGTGTTTTTAAAGTCCACACGCCTACCCTGTGAATCGGTCAGCACGCCGTCCTCCAGCACCTGTAATAGGATATTGAACACGTCGGGGTGTGCTTTTTCGATCTCGTCAAACAAAACAACGGAGTAGGGCTTGCGGCGGATCTTTTCGGTCAGCTGACCGCCCTCCTCAAACCCAACGTAGCCGGGAGGCGAGCCAATGAGCTTTGATACGCTGTGCTTTTCCATATATTCAGACATATCGAGTCTGATCATCGCATTTGCATCTCCGAACAGAAGCTCGGCAAGCGCTTTAGTCAGCTCGGTCTTTCCCACACCCGTAGGGCCAAGGAATATAAACGAGCCAATGGGGCGCTTGGGGTCCTTTAGACCCATACGTCCGCGCCGAATTGCCTTGGCAACTGCCGTCACAGCCGCATCCTGACCGATTACGCGCGAGGCAAGGTGACTTTCAAGATGAAGCAGGCGCTCGCCCTCTTCCTCTAACAGATTGTTTACGGGAATGCCCGTCCATTGTGTCACCACGTCGGCAATCTCTGATTTTGTTACCGTCAAGGCAAGCTCGCCAACACCATCCTTCCACGCTGTCATTTCCTTGTCGTAGGCTTCGCGTAGCTGCTTTTCCTCGTCGCGCAGGTGTGCTGCACGCTCAAAGTCCTGTGCTGCAATAGCCTCTTCCTTTTCTTTTGAAAGGGCACCAAGGCGTTCTTCGGTTGCCTTCAGGTCGGGGGGGGATGTGTGCGCCGAGATGCGCAGGCGCGATGCCGCCTCATCCACCAAGTCGATCGCCTTGTCGGGGAGGAATCTGTCGCTGATATAGCGCGCGGAAAGCTCTACCGCTGCTTCAATTGCCTCGTCTGAGATCTTAAGCTTGTGGTGTGCCTCGTACTTGTCGCGCAGACCCCTTAAAATAAGGATCGCCTCGTCGGTCGTTGGCTCGCCCACCAGCACCGATTGAAAGCGGCGCTCAAGCGCTGCATCCTTTTCGATCTGCTTGCGGTATTCGGAAATGGTGGTGGCGCCGATCACCTGCATCTCGCCGCGTGCAAGTGCGGGCTTGATAATGTTGGCGGCATCCACCGCCCCCTCGGCTGCCCCCGCACCCACGATGGTGTGGATCTCGTCAATAAACAGGATGATATCGGGGTTTTTTGCCACCTCGCTCATTACGTTTTTGAGGCGCTCCTCAAATTCGCCACGGTATTTTGCACCTGCGATCATACCGGCAACGTCAAGGGTGAAAACAGTCTTATCCTTAAGATTTTCGGGGACTGCCCCGTCAACGATGCGCTGTGCCAGCCCCTCTACTACGGCGGTCTTGCCAACACCCGGCTCGCCAATGAGGCAGGGGTTGTTTTTGCCACGGCGTGACAGGATCTGAATGACGCGCTCGGTCTCCTTGTCGCGCCCGATAATGGGGTCGATCTTGCCCTCGCGTGCAAGTGCGGTGAGATCGCGCCCAAAGGATGCAAGCGTTGGAGCGTTTGATACGCCGCTTTTGCCGGCGCGTGCGCCGCTTTGCTCACCCTGTGCGTTTTGCCTTGGCGCAGCATCAAGTAATGCTGTAATCTCACGGCAAAGATCGTCAGGCGAAGCCTGTAAATGCTCTAAGATCTTTACCGCCACCGCATCGCGCTCAAGGAGCAGGGAAAGCAACAAATGCTCCGTGCCAATGTAGCCCTGCCCCCCCTTAGTTGCTTCAATAGCAGAGCCCTCGATGATCTTTTTGGTACGGGGGGTCATATCGGCAGGGGTGACGCTACTCTCATTGCCAAAGCCTGTCAGCTCCTCAACGCGATCCTTCACGCGCTCGACCGTGACACCGTACTTTGCAAGTAGCTTTGCCGCTACGCTGTCCGTTTCTGCGGCAAGCGCCAAGAGAATGTGCTCCGAGCCGATATACGTGTGACCAAGGCTGCGCGCAAAGCGCAGGGCGTTATTTAGTGTGTTTTGTGCTTTTTCTGTAAAACGGTTAGCCATTGTTCTTTACCTCCAAAGCGTTTTTTATGAACGTTGCGCGCAAAGCGTCGCGCTCAGCGGCACTTTTCGGGGGCGTTGCCGCACCCGCAGTCAGCATAGCGGGCATCACGCAGATCAGTAGCGTGTTCAGCGTTTCGGCTGAAATAGAGGTAATAAGCCCCTCGGCGATCCCCAGCTTAAGATCCTTATAAAGGGAGAAAAATTCCTCCGAGCTGATGCGCGTGGCATAGCGCAGGATCCCCTCCGCGCGGTGGATCTGATCCTCGCGCACGAGCCTTGCCTCACCTGTCTCTTTGTGTCGCAGCTGGCGTTCCTTATCCACGATATTCTGCACGGCATCCTCCAATTTATGCAAAATATCCTCCTCGGAAAGCCCTAAGGTAACTTGATTGGATATCTGATAAAGACAGCCGTGCGCAGCCGTCCCCTCACCCCAGATGCCGCGGATCGTCAGCCCGAGCTTTGTCAGCTGATGGGAAAGCGATGCGATCATGCCGCGCTCGGTCAGGGCGGGCAGGAACAGCATCACCGAGGCGCGCAGTCCCGTGCCAAGATTGGTGGGGCAATGCGTAAGGTATCCCAGCTTGTCGTCAAAGGCGATGGAAAGCGCCTCATCTAACCTCTCGTCACATTCGCTGGCAAAGCGATAGGCGTCGCGAAGGGAAAGTCCCGGCAAAATACATTGCAGGCGAATATGGTCCTCTTCACACGCCATCAGATAAAGACTTTTATTGTCACAGCGAAAGAGTGCTCGCGCCCCCTTGGCATTTGCAAAGGCGGGGCTGATGAAGTGCTGCTCCACCAGTGCGCGTACAGCAGTACCGTCAAGGCATTCCATATCCGTGCGGGTAAATCCCTCGCCGTCAAGCGCACCTTCAATTTTTTCTATCACAGCCCTCGCTTCATCGTCGGTGAGCTTTTTCCCAAAGGCAAAGCCCTCTAAATTTCTCGCAAGACGAATGCGAGAGGAGATCACGGTGTCCGACTCCGTTCCTTTTACCTGATACCAAGCCATCCCTTAATCCTCCTTACTGTCAAGTGCGCGGATCTCATCGCGCAAGCGCGCCGCGTCCTCAAAATTTTCGGTTTCGATCGCCTGGGCAAGCTCCTTTTTCAGCTTCTCAAGACGCGATCTTTTTTCGGTCGCCTCCCGTCTTTTAGCGGGCGCCTTGCCCGTGTGTGTGGCGTTGCCGTGTATGGCACGAATACTGCCGCTGAGCTGCTCGCCAAAGGTGGCATAGCACTCAGGGCACCCTACACGCCCCGCCTTTGCAAGCTCCTGCCAGGTCGAGCCGCATTGTGGGCAGGAAAGGGGAGAGGCGAGGGGGGATTTGTGGGAAAATTCAAAAATATCACCAAACAGGTCCTGTATCTCACCCGTGAAAAGACCGGGGAAAGGCTCTGCCTTGTGCGCGCCAAAAAGCCCCGCCTTTGCGGCACAGGTATGGCAAAGTGCAAGATCGGTCGCATGACCGTTCACTTCTACCTTATAAAAGAAGCTTGCGTTTTTTTCGCCGCATTTTTCACATTTCATAATAGTTCCTCCTTACTGCATCAAGGAAAGCAGAACGTGCTTAAAGATCCGTGCGCGCACCGTTGCTCTGCCGCTTGGTACTACGTCCTCAAGCGCCGCGGGTGAGATCGCGTGGCTCAAAAGCGATGCCTCGCGCGGAGTGATAATATCGTTGTCACGCAGATTGCAAAGATAGGCGCTTGCCTCGCTCTGCTCAAGTGTATTGCCGATTGCGTGGAAAAAATGCATCAGATATTCGCTTCGGTGCATTTGCTTGCGTACAATGCGAATACACCCGCCGCCCCCGCGTCTGGATTCAATAATATATCCGCGCTCGGGCGTGAAGCGTGAGGTGATCACGTAGCTGATCTGACTGGGCACACAGCCAATGTGCTGTGCCAGCTCGTTGCGCTGTAATTCCAGCGCACCACCGTTTTCCTCTAACATTTGTTCGATCAGTCTTGCAATTTGATCTGTAAGCATAAGCGCCTCCTTTGACCTTGTTTGACTTTTGCTGTCTTTAGTATAAAACGAAAGTCAAGCAAAGTCAAAGTCAAAGAAAGTCAAACATAAACATCCAAAGACGATTACAGACGATTATATGAATTTATCTTGCTGTTTTCTCCTATTTTCTTGTTTTTTGCTTTTATGAAACAAAAAAGCTCCCCGAAAAGGAGAGCTTTTGTAATGTTATTGATCCTGATATGTGCCAAATTCGCGGTTATAAGTGGTGGCGATCGCGTCCCAAGTTTCGCGGTCGACCTCCCCCGTTGCGGGTAAACCGTGCCGCCCTTGAAAATCGCGCACTGCGGCGGCGGTCGCCTCGTCATAAATGCCGGTTTGCGGTATGTCGTCAAAGCCCTCGTAGATGAGGTCAAGTTCCCCGAGCGCATACTGAATGAGGCGCACCAAAAAATTCTCATCGCCCTCACGCAGGGCGTATCCCGGCGACAGTCGGGGAAACTGTGCTAAGGGCACAGGGGCGCTTTCCCGCCGTAGCGACTCCTCGTATCTTTTAAAGAGCAGCTCAAAGGTCGCGAGGTCGGCAACCCCCGTAATCGGCAGCCCCTCCTCGCGCTGAAAGGCACGCACGGCATCCTTGGTCCTTGTGTCGTAAATGCCGTCGATCGGGGGTGCGGGAATGGTTTTATTCACGTAGGAAAGCTGCCTCAGATACCGTTGCAGATTGCGGATCGCCTCGCGCTCATTGGTTCTTTCAGTCGCCATCTTACCCTCCAATCTCAAAGCCGGGGTATTGCCCCTCACCAAGCCTTGCACCGTTAAAAAGATCGCTGTAAACGTCGGTGATGGCATTCCAGGTGATCGCCCCAACCGTCCCGTTTACGGGGAGCCCGAATTGCTCCTGAAAGGCGATCACCGCTTCTCTTGTGCGCGGGCCGAAATAGCCCGTCACGTCAACCCGGGGGATAGAGGTAAAGCTCTCACCCACGTAGTTCAGATACTGCTGAAGCAATCGCACGTCCTCGCCATCCGCGCCCACGCGCAGCACCACGCCGGGAAAGGGAATGACGTTGCCCTCTACGTATTCGCGCGGAATGGTGGAAATAATGCCAAGATACGCGTCGTAGATGGCATCCCACGTTTGCTCCCCCACGATCCCATCCGCTACAAGCCCAAAGGTGTTTTGCGCGTCCACCACGGCAGCACGGGTGCTGTTACCAAAAACGCCGTCAACGGGCAGGGGCGGCACGGTGTTATAAAATCCCGAGAGATAGTTGATATAGTACTGTAAATTGGCAACGCCAATGCCCGTGTCCCCCTCGCGAAGGACGCCGGGGTATTGCTGGGTGACCTCCTCAATGGTCACACCCTCGGAATCCAATTCATTGAGGCGCTTCACGGCATTGTAGATGCGGCGGATATAGTACCAGGTCGCCTTTCCAACCACCCCATCCGCAGCAAGCCCAAAGATCTCCTGAAAGCGCCGCACCGCAGCTTCTGTGTCCGTGCCGAAGATGCCGTCCACCTGCAAGATCTTGGGGATGGAAGGGTAGTTGTCGGAAATGCGGTTGAGGCGGAGCTGCACGAGGCGCACGTCGTCGTTCACCGACCCGAGCGTAAGCGGCACGGTGGGGGCTGTATCTGTCGCACCCACCACAGGTGCATTTTGCACCAGATTGATGTCGTCACCATAGTAGTAGGTAAGGATCTCGTAAGGGGTGAGGCCCTGCTCGGCAAGCTCTACCGATCCCCACTGAGAAAGCCCCTCACAGGTGACCTCGCGTCCGTCACAGTAAGCGGCAAGCAGCGGCTCTACGTTGCTCCCGCGCACGATATAATCGTTGAAAAGCTGACCTGCCAGCTCCTTGATATTTTCAAAAATATCCCGCCCCTGTACAAAGGATTGGTCAATAGAGGTGGAATTTGTAATGTCAAAATCGTAGCCGCGGGAGCGATAGTATTCTGTGTAGATGCGGTTTAAAGCAAAGGAGACCTGTGCGTACATATTGGCGCGAATGGCGTTCTCGGGCCAGGTGGGGTAGATCTCACTGGAGGCAACATTTGCAATGTAATCAAGAAAGGGAAGCGTTACGTTGCGTGCATTTTGCTCGGGTCTGCCAAGGTGCACAGTAATCTCCTCGGGGATAAAAGGCGTTGTCGGCATAGCTCCTCCTTTCAAAGCTCGGCGGGCGGCGTTTCAAAGAGATCGGGACGCCTTACCGTAAACCCATTGGGATATTGATTTTCGGGCACGGGGATAAGGTCTGCTTGCTGCATTGCAATGATGCCGTCAAAGATGGGAACCTCGTTGTAAATTGTCTGCTGATAGCCGTCTAGCACCACTGAAATGTTATAGGTAGAAAAGGGCGGCACCGAGGTGGGGCGCTGCGATTCCCCGCGCGCGGGCGCAGGAAGCGATATCACGGGGGTCTTTCCATCGTTGCCTGTTTTCAGCTCGTAAAGCACGTCGCTGCCGTCAGCGCGCGTGTCACTTACCGTGACCTGTGCGCCCGCTAAGGGGATCGCCGTATTTCCCGTGGTGACCTGTACCACAAGAAAGCCCGTGCCCGTAGCACCGGGATTGGTAGCTTCTTGGTTCATTTTCTAAGCCTCCTTTCGTTTCCTTTTCAGTGTATGCAGCGGCAACCGGGTCGGTCAGCGCGAGGGGAGACAAAATTTTTTCACATAGCCCTTGATTTTTGCGTTTTGGTGTGTTATAATGTAAAGCGTTCGCCGGAATGATGGAATTGGCAGACGTGCTGGACTCAAAATCCAGTGGTAGCGATACCGTGCGGGTTCGACCCCCGCTCCCGGCACCAAAAAGCAAAGGCAGAGCCCGAATGGGCTCTTCC
>JAZOCO010000003.1:0-37753 GCA_045596505.1 Eubacteriales bacterium | reverse complement strand
TCCTGTATTCTTGTCGGGTCTTACAATCGAGGAGGCTACGGATCGTCTGCGTCGTTCGCTGGCTACAATCTATGAAGGTTGGCTTTGAAATGATCGAGCGCCAGCAGGGTCAAAAGATTCGTAGTTCCCACAATGACAAGCTTCTTCCCTACGACCGCTACCGTGTAGCCGTGGCCCTTTACCTTTTTCAGTGCCTTGGCGGTCTCGGGGCGGTTGGTGTTACCGATGAGGATCTCAAGATCCGCCTCGTCATCGAGCGCATCATCGGCGTTTACCTTTTCTAAGGACACCTTCTCACCCGTTTTTGCCTCAATGCCATCGGCAAAGTCGGTGATCTCGTTTAGCATATCCGCAGAAGCATCCTTGCCGCAGACAACGGTGTAGCCCACAAGCTCAACTGTTTTTTTACCGCAGGAAGAAAACAGCACGGCTGTTGACAGCAGCATGCATAAAACAAGAAACAGACTCAAAACTTTTCTTCTCATATCAAATCTCCTAAACAGAACATTTCCAACTTGGACACTTATGGATCAATTGTCATCTGATTATAACACACACTTGATTTTTTTTCAAGAGTATGCTACAATAAATATAAAGATTTACACGAAGGAGATGCTTTCATGAAAAAGACCGTGCTTGGCATTGACGTTGGCGGCAGTGCCACGAAAATCGTTGGATTCCATCACGTTAACAAGGAAAATATCTTGATCCCGCCCCAGCTGGTACAGGCGAACGATCCCCTGACCTCGATCTACGGTGCGTTTGGAAAATTCACCATGGAGAACGGTCTTTCTCTTGCGGATATTGACCGCGTGATGATGACGGGCGTTGGCTCCACCTTTGCCGAAAAGCCGCTTTACGAAGGGCTTGATTGCCGCGTGATGCCCGAATTTTCAAGCGTTGGTCGAGGCGGGCTCTATCTCTCCGGTCTTGATGAAGCGATCGTAATAAGCATGGGCACGGGCACTGCACTGATCTATGCGAAAAAGCGTGCCGATGGAGAGATCGACATTGAATATCTTGGTGGCACAGGCGTTGGCGGCGGCACATTGATCGGGCTTTCCCGCCTTATGCTCGGTGTTGACACCGTTGAGCATATTGAGCAGCTGGCAAAGGAGGGAGATCTTGCTAATATCGACCTGCGCATCGGCGATATGTCAAAAAAGAATCTGCACCCAAATATGAATCTTGAATTGACTGCTTCAAATTTTGGCAAATTAAGCGATCTTGCCGACAAGAACGACATTGCACTCGGTATTGCCAATATGGTTGGCGAGACCATTGGTATGCTTGCGGTTTTTGCGGCACGCAGCTATAAGCTCGACCGTGTTGTTTTAACGGGAAATCTCACCACGTTAGCCCCCATTCGCCGTGTTTTCGAGATCTTGGAGCAAACCTTTGGTATACATTTTATCATCCCCGAAAACGCACAGTACGGAACCGTGATCGGTGCCGCACTAAGTGCACTATAAGAACGTTTGCCTTGCCTTTTAACATACAAACAATAACAGCTGCCAACCAATCAAAGCATATTGGTTGGCAGCTGTTATTTATAGCTATATCTGCCAGTGTTGATGAATAAAAGCCACAGAGAAGCAACTACGATCAGAGGGTCGATTATTTTCCGAACAAAAGCATATCAACGTCGTCAAGAGAATCAAAAATATAGTCGGGACGGTCAGCCTCGGCGGCATTTTCTACGTCCTCCCATTTTGTTTCACCCGAAAGCACCAGAACCGCTGTAACACCATGGCGCTTCCCGACGGCGATATCCGTATACAGACGGTCACCGAAAATGCACATTTCCCCACAGTTGTATCCCGTTGCCTCACAGATCATTTCAATAGTTTCCTTGTAGGGCTTTCCGAAATACGTGGGAGTTTTACCGGTTGAGGCGGTTACAAACGCCGCGATCGCGCCGCTATCGGGGATAAAGCCCGTTTCCGTGGGACAGTTGAAATCAGGATGCGTAGAAAGATATTCTGCGCCGCCGCGCACGAAGCGACAGGCGTTATCAAGCTTCTGATAGGTCAGTGTCGTATCGAAGCTGGTTACCACGATATCGGCGCGCTCCTCGTTTCCCTTTAGCATCTCAATGCCACTTTGGCGGAAATTTTCCACCAGCTCGTCGGTGCCGACCAAATAAACGCTTTTGCCCTTGCGATGCCGTTTTAAATATTCAATGGTAACGTCACCGGAGGTCATGATCTCCGATGGCTTTGGCGAAAAACCGAGCTTTTGAAGCTTGTTTACGTAATACTCGGTGGTATGAGAGGCGTTGTTTGTAAAGAAAAGCACTCTTTTTCCCGCGGCACGCAAATGATCGATAAAGCGAATAGCGAACGGAAACACCTGAAAGCCGAGGTAGATGGTGCCGTCCATATCGAAAATATAGAGCTCTTTATCTTTCAAGATCTCCGCATTCGGATTCGCAAAATTCATACCGCATTCACTCCTTTTTTTAAGAAACCGAGGTGTCTGCCATAGCAACGAAAAACAACAAGCAATGCACTTAACATTTCCGTCTTTATGTTGCTGAGCGTTTCGTTTTTGCAGGTAAATCTTTTCAATTAATTTTATCATTTTTTGCCACCTTTTGCAAGTAAAAACGCACTTTTTTATATACCGCTTCCTATTTTCAGCATTTTTAACAAAACATTTCTCGCATCTTTGCACTTTATGCCCATTTGTGTTCACAGTGCCATCACACAACCGATTTAAAAATCACACAACTATTTTTAAAAAAGAAATAGCAGCGGTGCACTTGACGAAAGACTTAAATGATGTTATAATATTTTCAATATTTTCTCTTACGAAAGGTCACTGCTATGAAATGGACTTCTCTTAACGAATTGCGCGAAAAATATCTCTCCTTTTTTGAAGGAAAGGGTCATTTGCGTCTTCCCTCCTATCCGCTTGTGCCGATCGGTGACAAGTCGCTTTTGCTCATCAACTCGGGCATGGCGCCGATGAAAAAATTTTTCACAGGTGAGGAAGAGCCGCCGCGCCGCCGTGTCACCACCTGCCAAAAATGCATCAGAACACCTGACCTTGACCGTGTAGGTCACACCGCAAGGCACGGCACGTTTTTTGAGATGCTTGGCAACTTCTCCTTTGGGGACTATTTCAAGGAGGAAGCCATATCATTTGCGTGGGAATTCCTGACAAAGACGCTGGAGATCCCCGGTGAGCTGCTTTGGCCCTCGATCTACGAAAACGACGAGGAGGCTTTCCTCATTTGGAACAAAAAGATCGGCGTGCCCGCTGAGCGCATCACGCGCCTTGGCAAGGCAGACAACTTCTGGGAGCACGGCTCAGGTCCTTGCGGTCCCTGCTCCGAGATCTATTTTGACCGTGGCGAGAAATATGGCTGCGGCGGGGAAAATTGCCGCCCCGGGTGTGACTGTGACCGTTATATGGAGATCTGGAATAACGTGTTTTCGCAGTTCAACAACGACGGCAATGGCAACTACACCGAGCTTGCCCAGAAAAACATAGATACCGGCATGGGTCTTGAGCGTCTTGCGTGTGTTTTACAGGGCGTGGACAATATGTTTGAGGTCGACACCATCCGCAAGATCCTTGATACTGTTTGCGAGATCGCGGGCAAGACCTACGGCAAGGATAAGGATAACGATATTTCCATTCGCGTTTGCACCGACCATATCAAGAGCGCGATGTTTATGATCGCGGACGGCGTGATCCCCTCAAATGAGGGACGCGGATACGTTTTGCGCCGCATCATTCGCCGCGCCTGCCGCCATGGCAAGCTGCTTGGTATCAACGGCGCCTTCCTTTGCCGCCTTTGCCGCGTTGCCATTGGAGAAAACAAGGGGGCTTATCCCGAGCTTGCCGAAAAGGAAGCCTATATCCTTAAGGTGATCTCCATGGAAGAGGAGCGTTTTGATGCGACCATTGACGCAGGGCTTTCTATTCTTTCCGCCTACGTTGACGCCGCAAAGAAGGACGGCAAGACCGTGATCGCCGGGGAGGACGTATTTAAGCTTTACGACACGTTTGGCTTCCCTCTTGATCTGACAAAAGAGATCCTTGCCGAAAACGGGCTTCGAGCAGATGACGAAGCTTTTGCCGTTTTGATGAAGGAGCAGCGCGACCGTGCCCGTGCCGCACGCGGCAACATCAGCGGCTGGGATAATGCCGCTAAGAAATTCCTCTCGGATCTCCCCGCTACCAATTTCCGCGGCTACGACAGCTTCCGCACCGATGATGCGCGTGTGCTTGCCATACTCGTGGAGCGCGAGGGCGAAACCGAGATCGTAAGCGAGATCAGCGAGGGCGACTGCACCGTTGTGCTTGATAAGACCGTGTTTTACGGCGAGGGCGGCGGTCAGGTCGGTGACGTTGGCACACTGATCGGAAAGGAAGCGACCGTTTCCGTTTACGACACCAAAAAGACCGACGGCGTATATCTGCACCAGGCTACCGTAACCTCGGGCACACTTGGCGTGGGAGATGCGATGTGCGCACGCATTGACGAGGAAAACCGTTTAGCCATTGCACGCAATCACTCCGTGGCACACCTCCTGCAGGCAGCACTTCGTGAGGTGCTCGGCAATCACGTGGAGCAGGCAGGCTCACTGGTAGACAGTGAAAAATGCCGCTTTGACTTTACCCATTTTGCACCCCTGACACAGGCAGAGCTTGCACGGGTTGAGGAGATCGTAAATGAGCATATCTTTACCGGTGTACCGATCTCCATGACCGAAATGCTCCTTGATGACGCGAAAAAGCTGGGCGCAACTGCCCTATTTGGCGAAAAATACGGCAATGTGGTCCGTGTTGTACGCATGGGCACATTCTCCATTGAATTGTGCGGCGGCACGCATCTAAATAACACTGCACGCATCGGTCTTTTCAAGATCGTTTCCGAAAGCTCGGTTGCCGCGGGTGTGCGCCGCATTGAAGCAGTAACGGGTACGGGTGTTCTTTCCCTGCTCCGCGCACGCGAGGCGCTGCTGCTTGATACCGCAGATGCACTGAAGGCACAGACCGTGCTTGATGTGCCCAAGCGTGCACACGCGGTGCAAGAGGAGCTGAAGGCTACCCATCGCGCACTTGACCGGATGAATCAAAAGCTTGCCTCCTCTAAGCTTGACGAGGTGCTTGCAAACAGCGTTCGTGTAGGCGACGTGCGTCTTGCAGTGAAGCGCCTTGATGGTATGCAGCAGGACGTTGCTCGCAGCCTTGCTGACGATATCAAGGCAAACAGCGACGACACCGTGGCAGTTCTGGCGCTTGTAGACGATGCACGCGTCGGCTTTATTGCCGTTGCAGGCAAGGCTGCCGTTGCCGCAGGTGCGCATGCGGGCAAGCTGGTTGGCGCAATTGCCGCAATTACGGGCGGCAAGGGCGGCGGACGCCCCGATAACGCGATGGCGGGCGGCAAAGAGCTTGCCAAGGTAGACGAGGCACTTGCTTCCGCAAAGGATATTTTGTCTGCTCAGCTTGGTTAATAATGATAATATGATAGCCCCTTTGCCGATCGGCAAAGGGGCTTCCTTTTTTCATTTCTCTTGTGTGTTTTTGTTGGGCGCTAAATGACGTAGCCCCTCTTAATAATCGCCTCTTTGGCGACGTCCGCGGTTGCGGAAAATGCTCATAATGTTATCAAAATCGTCCTCGGAGATAGAGGAATCCTCGCCCTCGGAATCATACTTCGGTGCGTGCACAGCGGGGGCTTCCACCGTCTGCTCAACAGCGGGGGCAGTGTACGCCGGGGTTGCCGCCTCGGTATATGCGGGCGCTGCCTCGGTATATGCGGGCGCTGCCTCAGTATTTGCGGGTGCTGCCTCAGCTACCTGCATGGGTTGCTTGATTTCTATGGGGACAGGCACCTCCGCGGTAGATTCCCGATTTTCAAATCCGGTGGCGATAATGGTTACACGCATCTCATCATCAAGTGACTCGTCAAAGGCAAGACCCCAAATGACATTTGCATCGGGATGCGCCTCGCGCGAGATCATAGAGGACGCGTGATCCACCTCCTCAAGCCCTACATCGTGCGAAGCGGTGATACTGATAAGAATACCGCGTGCGCCGTGGATGGAGGTCTCCAGCAACGGGCTGGATATTGCCGCGCGCGCGGCAAGCTCTGCCTTGTCTGCACCCGTGGCGCCGCCCACGCCCATATGCGCGTAGCCTGCATTTTTCATCACCGACGTAACGTCGGCAAAGTCAAGATTGATAAATCCGGGAACGTTGATGAGCTCGGAAATGCTCTGCACGCCGCGACGCAGTACGTCGTCAGCGATCTCAAAGGCGTTGCCCAGCGTGATGCGCGTATCGGACACCTGCTTGAGCTTTTCGTTGGGGATCACAACAAGGGAGTCAACGTACTGACAAAGCTCCTTGATGCCCGCCTCAGCCTGCTCCTGACGGCGCTTACCCTCAAAGGTAAACGGCTTTGTCACGATGCCGATGGTAAGAATACCCATCTCGTGCGCGAGGCGCGCCACGATAGGTGCTGCACCCGTTCCCGTACCGCCGCCCATACCTGCGGTGACAAACACCATATCCGCGCCCGAAAGCATTTTTTTGATATCGTCAATAGATTCCTCTGCCGCACGCGCACCAACCTCAGGATTTGCGCCTGCACCAAAGCCCTTTGTGATCTTTTCACCAATAACCATCTGCACGGGTGCCTCGGAATTGCGCAGCGCCTGACGGTCGGTATTGATCGTAACAAACTCCACACCCCGAATATTTGCCGCTATCATACGGTTTACGGCGTTGTTTCCGCCGCCACCGACACCGATAACTCGAATCACCACACCGCTTTCACAGCTATTATCACGCTCGAACGTCATATATGTATCCTCCGTTATTCCTGACCGCGTGCCGAGCACGCGTTTTTTACGTCACATTACTGTTATATATTATTTTAATATATTCCGTGCCGTTTTGCAAGATGTTTTTAAAATTATTTTCAAAAAAGGAACGACAACGTATGACACCCAACGGCGCACTTCCCTGTTTCCCGTTATTTTTCCGATAAAAGCTCCATAATATCCTCAAAAATCACCCGGTTTGCCAAAGGATTGGCAAACCGTGCGACCTCACTTTCCATTTTTGCGCGCAGGGTGTCGTTTTTCAAAAGGCGCATCACAGCCTCCACAAGCGCACCCTCCTGCAGCATTTGCTCCTTTACCAAAAGAGCCGCGCCCTCCCTCGCCAAAGCCTCGGCGTTTCTTAGCTGATGGTTGCCTGTGACGTTAGGCGATGGGATCAACACCGCGGCGCGACGCGCCATGGCGATCTCGCTGATGCTCATCGCACCCGCACGCGACACTACAACGCTTGCCTCGCACATACGGCGCGGCATATCGGAAATAAAGGGCAATATCTCAATACGCCCGTCGCGATCAAGCCCACGAGCGGTGAATTCGCGAGAGAAGCTCTCCCACTCTCGCTTCCCCGTGGCGTGTACGTGCCGCACGTGTGGCACGCGACGCGTTTCCTCCATCAGGGCAAGCACTGCACGGTTGATGGCAGGTGCCCCAAGGCTGCCCCCAAAGGAAAGCACGTACTTTGTGCGCGTATCCCTTGTGCTTTCTCCATTGCTTGAAAATCCGGCAGGCAGCGGATTTCCAACCACGCGTACCGATGCACGCGATGACAAATGTGCGCGTGCTGCATCAAAGCCGAGCCACACACGCGACACCTTTGGCGCAAGCAAGCGCACCGCAAGCCCCGGTACGGCGTTTGATTCGTGGACTGCCGTGGGGATCCCAAGTGAAGCGGCGGCGGCAAGCGCCGGGTAGCACGCATATCCACCCGTGCCGATCACAATATCGGGTGCGAGCCGACGGAGCTGCTCCTTTGCCCGCCTTACAGCGCGTTTTGCCCCCAAAAGACTGCGTGGAAGCAAAAGCGGGTTCTTGCGGGAGATCCCCTCTACCTCAATCGTATATATCTCATACCCCGCACGCGTGACAAGCGTGTTTTCCATCCCGCCCTTTGTGCCAAAAAACAAAATATGGCATAGGGGCACGTTTGCTTTGATCGTATCGGCAATAGCAAGCGCGGGGGTGATATGTCCCCCCGTACCGCCGCAGGCAATGATGACCCTCATTTTTTCCTCCCTGTACAGTAGCGAGATATCGAGAGCACGATTCCCATTTCAAAGATCTGTATGGCAAGGAACGTACCGCCCGAGCTAAAAAAAGGCAAAGACACGCCCGTGTTTGGCATTGAATTAGTGACGACCGCAACATTAAGCGCCGTTTGCAGTGCAAGCTTTACGGATATACCAAGCACCACAAGTGCGGTGAAGCGATCGGGCGCGTGCTGTGCGATATAAAAGCCGCGCAGCACCAGTAGCACGAAAAGCAGGATAACGAGTAATGCGCCAAAAAAACCAAGCTCCTCACAGATCACAGTGAAAATAAAATCGTTTTGAGGCTGTGACACGTATCCATGCTTCTGAAGCCCCTTGCCAAAGCCCTTACCAAAGAGTCCGCCCGAGCCAATGGCATAAAGCCCTTGCAGAGTCTGCCACGCCGCACCAAGCGGATCGACCTCCTCGATATGTAGCCAGGTATCTACGCGCACCTGTGCGTAAGAAGAAACCAGTATCAGCAAGCTGCCTGCCGCCACGACTGCTCCCGCCATAATGCCAAGATATTTAAGGCGCGTCCCGCCAAGGAACATCACTGCGACACCAAGCATTGCAATGATCAATAGACCCGAAATGTGCTTTTTCGCCGCCACCAGCACGCAAACGGCGGCGATCAATCCACCCGGCAACAGCACGCCGTAAACAAAGCTGCCACCGTGCGACTTTGTTGAAGTGATCTTCTCCTCGTGCTTGCTCATAACAAGCGCCAATACGAGAATGAGCGCCAGCTTTGCCACCTCAGAGGGCTGGACGGTAAGCGGGCCGATGACCAACCAACGCTGTGCACCGCCGCCCACAGTACCGATCAAAAGCACCAAAATAAGCAGAAAAAGCGAGGCCGTATACAGCATCACCCCAAAGCCGCGCCAAAAATTTGGTGTGGCAAGCAGCACAAAGGGCACGCTCGCGCCAAGCGAAAGCAAGGCAAAGAGCACGTAGCGCTTTAAAAAATACAGGCTATCCCCATAAAACTTTGCTCCATATACAGCGCTGGCGCTATATGACATGACCGCACCAAGCACGAGCATTAAAAGAACAGACAAGAGGAAGTAAAAATCTATGCTGCCCCCTCTTACCTCATCGGCGGCAGGCAGCTGATCCTTTACAGGGGCGCGCTTCCCCCCGATATGCCAAGAAAGCGCCATAACTTATCCTCCCACGAACATCAAGACGCCAAGCAACGCCCCCACGGCACAAAAAATACCCACAATGGCGTTTTCGGACAGCCCCTTCTTTTCAAAATGGTGGTGAAGAGGTGCCATTAAAAACAAGCGCTTGCCGTGCGTAATTTTAAAATAAAGGACCTGAAGTATCACACTTGCCGCCTCGATCACAAAAACGCCGCCGGCGCCCAAAACCGTGATGGGGCGTGCACAAATAAGCCCCGCACCTGCCACTAAGCCACCCAAAAAGAGTGACCCCGTATCGCCCATAAAGACCTTTGCAGGGTGACGGTTGAAAAGCAGAAAGGCAAGCGTCATACCAAGCAACAACGTACCGAAAATAAGGAGATTGCTCTCCCCATTCCTGTTCCCGTAAAGGAGAAAAAACGCCGCCAGCACTGCAACGGTCGCGCTAAGCAGACCATCAAGCCCATCGGTGAGATTAAGGGCGTTGACAAGCCCGGTGAGAAAAAGTAGGGCGAAGGGATAATAAAAAGTGCCAAGCTCCACCTTATCCTCAAAAAATGGCAAAAAAATTGCGGTGTCGATCACGTCAAGTGCCCGTGCCGCGAACAAAAAGAGCGACGCTGCAACAAGCTGGAGCAAGTATTTTTGCCACGCAAGCAGTCCCTCGTTTTCCCGCTTTACCAGTTTTCTATAATCATCAAAAAAGCCGATCGCACCGCAACAGCCTGCAAAAAGCACCACCAGCACCACGGGAATAAGACGCTTTGTTTCCCCATGCCACAAAAGCACCAAGCCCCATGAAAGTATTACGCAAAGCAGCGCCATAATAAAGGAGATACCGCCCATTGTGGGCGTTCCCTTTTTACTAAGATGCCACACGGGTCCTATTTCAAGTATAGGCTGATCTGCGCGGTAACGGCGTAAAATAGGTATCAAAATGCCGGCAAAAAGGACGGTTAACAAAAACACCGCGGCGAAAAGCACGGTACAGCTTAAAATATCCTCAGTCTTCATTTTTTTCAAGCTCCTTTATCACACGATCAAGCGCCGTTCTTCTGCTTGCCTTGCATAAGACCACGCCGCCACGCGGTACTAATTCAATGATCTGCCGTGCGAGCACCTTCTCATTACCAAACGAAAAGGCGTGCACAGACGCTTGCGGCATACCGCCGCGCAGGGCGCCCCCTGCCAACACGGCACTGTAGTCGCCATAAGTAAAAAAATGTGAGATGCCGCTGTGCGCCGCGCACTCCCCTACGGCATCGTGCAGTGCTATGGCGTGTGCGCCGAGCTCTAATATATCCCCAAAGACCGCGGCGCTTGGTCGATCGCCACTAAGGTACGAAAGGGTTTCCAGTGCCCCCACCATCGCTTCGGGCGAGGCGTTATAGGTATCGTCAACAACGGTTCTGCCAAAAATTTCGATCCGACGCATACGCGGTGCCAGCTTCTGTGCCGCCAAGAGCCCTCCTCTTATCTCCTCAGGACCAAGCCCCTCTAACACCCCGACCGCCGCACCAAGCCCGATGCAGGAAGCGCCGATGCTACCCGGCACGTGCCAGGAAAGCTCCCGTATTTCACCCTCGCGCCAACAAACGTCTGCCACAATACCGTCTTTGCCGTTTTTCGCACGCATAACCCGAAAATCGGCAAGCTCACCGGTGCCAACCGTAAAGGTTTCTGCTCCACAGAGATTTCCCCCGCATCGATTGATGGTATCGGCAAGCAAGAGCCTACCGCCTGCCTTAATACCTGCGGTGATCTTCATTTTTTCAAGGAGAAGCTCCCTCGCATCCGCAAAATGCCCCACGTGCGCCGTTCCAACGTTGGTAAGCACGGCAAGATCGGGGGCAAGCGCCCTTGATAACCGTTCCATCTCGCCCCTGTGATTGATGCCCAGCTCCAGCACGAAATGATCCGCATCCTCCATACTGAGCAGGGAAAGCGACATCCCAATACCGCTGTTAAAATTCCCCGCGCTTTTTCTGACTGTGCCACGCATCGACAGCACCGTGGCGATCAGCTCCTTTACTGTGGTCTTTCCCGTGCTGCCCGAAACGGCGATCACCCTTGCCGCAGCATCCTCTCTGCGCTTTGCGGCAAGTGCCAAAAGTGCCGCTTCCACGTCAGCAACGCAAAGCACCGTACAGTTTGCCGCAAATACAGGCGGGAGCCTTGTTGTTAAAATTGCCACAGCACCGCGCGAAAGCGCCTCACCAACAAAGGAATTTCCACTTTGCCGTGCGCCGTCAATGGCTACAAAAAGATCGCCCCTTATGATCTCGCGAGAATCGGTAGCGATACCCTCTATCCTCTCCTTTGGATCACCTATCTTAACGGGAGCAATGCCGAGGATCGCGGCAATATCCCCCACCGTTTTTGCGGGTGCCGGTAAGGAAACTCTCATATCCGTTCACCCTCTGATCTGCGCTGAAGGCAGTCCGTGACGATCCGACGCTCGGAAAATGGCAGGCGCTCGCGCCCGCGGATCTCATATTCCTCGTGCCCCTTGCCCGCGCGCAGCACGATATCTCCCTTGCGTGCCGCCGCGATAGCAAATTCTATCGCCTCGCGGCGATCTACAACTATTTTATACGGTTTTTCCTTATCTATTCCCTTTAAGATATCCGCAATGATGGCTGCTGGGTCTTCACCGCGTGCATTGTCGGAGGTGATGATAGAAAGATCGGCAAGGCGCGAGGCGATCCGCCCCATTTTACGACGCTTGCTGCGGTCACGGTCGCCACCGCACCCAAACAAGAGAATGATCCTTTGCCCCTGACGGCGAAAGCGTCGCACGGAAAGCAGCAGCTTTTCGAGGGCATCGGGCGTGTGCGCGTAATCAAGAAAAACGCTGATATCAAGTGGATTTTCACAAACGCGCTCCATTCTACCCCTCACGCCGCCAAAGTCAGCAAGTGCCGATACGACGATCTCCCTCCCTATGCCGAGCGAGAGCGCGGTGATGGCGGCGAGCGCGGCGTTTTCTACACTAAAATCCCCCGGAACGGGCAGAGAAATATCAACATTCTCACCCTCAAAGAAAAGTGAGAAGGACACCCCGCGATCGCCGTTTGCCACGACCTGCTGCACGTTACTGCGACCCACAGTCAAAAACGGCATCTCAAGGCTATCGGCAAGCTGCTGCCCATACGGGGAAAACAAGGAAATAATGCCCATTTCCGACTGTAAAAAGAGCTTGCGCTTTTCAAGAAAGTAGCTTGTCATATCCCCGTGCAGATCAAGATGCTCGGGCGTTAAATTGGTAAAGATCGCACGGGTAAAGGAAAGAGGCGCGACCTTTTCAAAAAAAAGTGCGTGTGAGGTGACCTCCATCACGATGCATTCGGCACCAAAATCCCGCATTTTGGCAAGCAGCGGATACAGCTGCTCGGGATCGGGTGTGGTAAAATTGGCAAGCCTCTCGCCCCCCTTGACCGTGATGACCTCCTCGTCGCACATCGCGCTGACTGTACCGATCAGACCGCATTTTTTGCCCGCCTTTTTCAGGATTTCACATACCATAGCGGCAGTAGAGGTCTTGCCGTTGGTGCCTGTAATACCGATCAGCGTAAGTCCCCTTGTCGGATGATGATACCACGCGTCAAAAAGACGTGCAAGCGCTTCCCTTGCGCTATTTACCACAAGCATCGACACGCCCAAGATCCGTCTTTGTGCCACCACAAACGAAGCTCCGCGCGAGAGTGCCTCGCCTATATGTAAATGTCCGTCGCTTCTAAGCCCCTTGATCGCCACAAAGAGATACCCCTCCTCGACACAGCGGGAATCCGCAGTGATGCCGCAAATCTCAACGTCAGAGATCCCCCCACTCTCATAGCCTGCCGCCTCTAACAGCTCCTTTAATCGCATACCGTACCCCCTATTCTCGTTTTTCCTCGTACGGGAAATAAACCGTGACGACAGAGCCAACCGGCAACGCCGTGCCAGCTGCCGGAAATTGCCCCATCACCGTTTTGTCCACCTTAAAATAATCCTTTGCACCGCCAATGGCGACATTAAAGCCTTGATCGACTAACAGGCGGTTTGCCTCGGCGGCTGTGAGCCCGATAAGCTCGGGCACAGTGACGAGCGACTCCTGCTCTTCCGAACCAAGCGTCAGCGCCACACAAGCGCCTTTTTGCAGCACCTTACTGCCCGCGGCGGGCGCCTGTGCGGTGACAACTCCCCCCTCGCCCACAAGGCGATAAGAAATACCCACCGTTTCAAGCAGCTTTGCTGCCTCCTCCTTGCGATATCCCATAAGATTTGGCACGGTTACGGTAAGGTTTGCCTGCTCCTCGTCGGTATAGGATGGCTCAACGCCGAGATACGGTAGCACTGCCTCAAATACGTTTCCAACGTAGGGTGCTGCGACCACGCTACCGTATTTACTGCCGTCTGTTGGCTCATCCACCACGATGATCACGGCAATTTTCGGATCGTCCGCGGGCGCAAATCCAATGCAAGAGCCAATGCGCGCGTTGCGGTCGTCACCGATCTTTTCCGATGTGCCTGTTTTTGCCGCTACGCGATAACCTGCAACGTATGCGTTCTTAGCACCACCGTCCCCTGAAACGCCGCCCTCTAAGATCTTTGATACGGTCTTTGCCGTTTCCGCACTGATGACTTGGCGCCTGATCTGTGTCTCGTGCCGGTAGGTGGTGTTCCCCCCGGCATCCACGATGCTTTCGACCACGTACGGTGTTACCAGCTTGCCCCCGTTTGCGACTGCTGAGATCGCGGTGATCATTTGCAGGATCGACACCTTAAAATTTTGCCCGAAGGATGCCGTGGCAAGGTCAAGCCCTGTAAACGAAGATTTCGCGTGAAATATGGAATTGCCCTCGCCCGGCAGATCGATGCCTGTTTTTTCAAGCAGACCAAAGCTACTGACATACTCATAAAAGCAAGCGGTGCCGATACGGGCGGAAATGGTCATCATAACGGGATTGCAGGAATTTTGCAGCCCCTCCGTAAACGTAAGACTTCCGTGACCGCCCACCTTGTGACAGTGAATGAGGCGATCGGCAACGGTGAGCGCACCGCTGCAAAAGAAGCGCTCCTCAAGATTGGTGACGGCATCCTCCTCAAGCACCATAGAGCAAGTAAGCGCCTTAAAGGTAGAGCCCGGCATATAGATCTCCGTGACAGCCTTGTTAGACCAGCTTTCAAGCAAGAGGGCGTTTTTTGTTTTGGTATATTCCTCACTGCCGGGAAGAAGCCCTAAGGCATTTAGCTCTGCCTCGGCATACGCATTCAGGGTAAAAGGGTCGTTAAGATCAAAGGTGGGCGCTGTTGCCATGGCAAGGATCGCGCCTGTATTTACGTCCATCACGATCCCGCACGTGCGGTTTGCCGCGCCGCTTTCGATCATGGTTGCCTCAAGCTCCTTTTCAAGCACCGCTTGGACAAAGGCATCTATGGTGGTGTTAAGCGTAGCGCCGTCAACAGCGGGCAAATATGCCTCATATTGATTGGGCAAGCGGTTACCTGTTGAGTCACGCGCCGTGATATACGACCCAGCCACGCCCGAAAGCGCGGTATTATATTGCAGCTCAAGACCGTAAAGCCCCTGTGCATCACTCCCCGTGAACCCAAGCACCTGTGCGGCAAGACTGCCGTAAGGGTAGTAGCGATCACTCACCGCCTCAACGGCGATCATCTCACTGAGTTTATGCTCCGCGACAAATGCAACCACCCCGCTTGCCGTATCGTGATCCGTTTCCCGCACGACCGTGCGCATCAGCTCGTTTGTGTGCGATAGATGCTCCCGCACCTTATCGGCACTGAGCCCCTCGACAGACTCGGAAAGCCCCCTGACGATAAGCTCGCGCGTCTTCTCGTCAGCATCGGCGATGACGCTTGGATAAAGCGAGATACGGTATACGGTGCGATTGGTAGCGAGCACACGCCCGGCGCTATCAAGGATCGCGCCGCGTGCCGCACGTACCGTAGATCTTGTGGTAAGCTGATCGAGCACCTTTTGCTGGTAGCGCCCAAAATCAAAAAACTGTATAAAAAAGATACGTACGGCGAGAAACAAAAAGCATAACAATAAAAAGATCGCCACTACCGAGGAGCGCCGCAGCGTCCTTACCGAAACTCCTTTTTTTTGCATAGTAAAACCCCTTGCCCAAAAAATCCCATACTAAAATAGAAAAAAGGGCGACAAAATCCGTTGCAAACGGATCTCATCGCCCAAGATGGCGACAGTAAGCCGCGCATCCTTATTCTATTCTTAGTATGGGATATTTAGACCTCTAAAAAAAGATAAGCCAAGGCTTCAAGCAAAGCCTCAAAGCCACCCTCGCTCCTCTTTGGTTGGTAAACAGCCGTGGAATTCTCCGCCACTCTCATAAGATACGCATCTGACACCGCATCCTGCGTGCCTGACGTGTAAAGCGCCGACGTTTCAACGCTTTCGCTTTGCGAAAGCTCCATTTCAATGGCGGCGATATCCGCCTCGCTACGCTCCAGCATCACGCCCGAAGCGCCGAGCAATACCACCGACAGCATCAGCACAAACGCGAAAAATGCATTTACGAGCACCACATGACGTCGCGCAAGCGTGGTGCGGCAGGAAAGCTTCCTTTCTACCCGCTCGCTCTGCTGCTTTTTGGCAAAGTCACCACTCTTATCCGCCTTGCTTTTGGCGTTGACAAGAGCCTGGCGTGCCGCACCGATGCGATCCCTGCCGCCGTAACGATTGTTGAAATACTCTACAAAATCACCGGTTTGCAAGCGCACGCCGCCATCCGGCTCATCGTGTAGATAATAAAACTCCGAAATATTGGAAACAGGATCGTGATCGATCGCTCTTTTGCCGAGCGCTCTTTGTGTGCGATCGTGGTAACGGCTGCGTAACGCATCAAATTGTTGCTTGTAATCGTCTTGAAAATATACTTTTTCATATACTGCTTCGTTCATCATGCAGCCTCCTTCCTTTTGCTTTAGAGCTTTTCTGCTATGCGCAGCTTTGCGCTGCGCGAGCGCGGGTTTTCTAAAAGTTCTTTTTCACTTGGTAAAATGGGTTTTTTGGTAATGATCCTCACCTTTGGCTTATTGCCGCAAACGCAAACGGGGAGATCCTTGGGGCATTTGCACCCCCCAGCAAGCGAAGCAAAGGTTTGCTTCACGATGCGATCCTCAAGAGAATGAAAGGTGATGACCGCAAGCCTGGCGCCCCGGCGCATGCGTGAAACCGCGTCGGTAAGCGCCGGCTCAATCGCATCAAGCTCGCCGTTGACCTCAATTCGGATCGCCTGAAACGAGCGCTTTGCGGGATGGTGTCCACCCTCGCGCGCTGCCGCGGGCATCGCGCTTTTAATGATGTCACTAAGTCTTCGCGTTGTCGCGATCGGCTCGCGTGCGCGCTCGGCTACGATCCTTTGTGCGATGCGGGCAGAAAATTTCTCCTCGCCATAGGTAAACAGTATTCGTTTTAATTCCTGCTCGGAATAGGTGTTGACTACGGTATACGCAGTTTTTCCCGAACGGCGATCCATACGCATATCAAGCGGCGCATCCGCTTGGTATGAAAAGCCGCGCTCTGCCGTGTCAAGCTGGTGAGAGGACACGCCAAGATCAAGGAGCATTCCGTCGATCTCTTCAATGCCCAGTGCATCAAGCACCGCACCCACCTCGGAAAAGTTACTGCGATATACGGTTGCGCGCTCTGAAAAGGGGGAAAGTCGCGCAGTTGCGGCAGCAATTGCCGCCTCATCACGGTCTATGGCAATCAGCCTACCTGTGGTAAGCTGCCTCGCTATATGATAGGAATGTCCGCCGCCACCGGCGGTCCCGTCCACGTATATACCATCTGCCCGAATGGCAAGACCCTCTATACACTCGTCAAGCAATACCGAACGGTGAGAGAATTCCACCGCCATATCAAAGCCCACTTTCTTCAAGCGCGCGGCGAATGGCATCCACATCGATCTCGGAAACGCGCTTGTCGTAATTCTGCTCTGACCAGATCTCGCCAAAATCACCGCACCCGACGATGACAAGACCCCTGTTACTTCCCTCATCTGCCTTTGGCGCAATGCCTGCAAATTCAAGAAGCCCGTTGGGGATCAGCACACGGCCAAGAGAATCGGGCGTGACCTGTGCAGCATCACGGTAAAGAAACCAAAAGGTATCCTCCGCTACCTTGCGGGGAAGCTTCTTCAGCGGCTCGATATATTCGCGCCACGCAGTGGCAGAATAAAACCTAAGGCAATTGCCGCGTATGCTGCGAACGATCATAAAATCCTCGCCCAGCTCATCACGCAGCTTTGCGGGAACGGAAACACGATTTTTGGCATCAAGAGAATGACGGTATTCACCCGACAGCATATTCGCGTTCCTCCTTCCCTTTTTCGATCAGGCATAACATTTTATAACATTTTGCCCCATTTCTTACCACTTGCTTCTATTATAGAATGATTTCCACACGTTTGTCAACCCCAAAAAACAAATTTTTTTATATTTTTTGCGGTTTTTTTAAAAAAATCCGCTTTTTTAGAATATTTCAGAAAAAAGACGCTGAAAAATCAAAAAAAAAATACCGCAGCAAGCGTCGTTGCTGCAGTATTGTGTTATTTAACGTATTTCCCCTTATTTAACGTATTTTTTCCCCTGCCACGTGTTTTCGGCAAACAGCGTTTTGTCAATATCATTTAAAACAGTAAGCTTTTTGCGGCTCCAAAGGGGGGCTAAAAGCTCACTCGGTGCACCGTCACCGGTAAGGCGACCAAGCACGATCTCGGGGGGCAATAGCTCAATGGCGCGCACAACAAGTGAAACGTAACGCTCGCTTTCCATTGGCACGTATGCGCCGTCCTCGTAAAGCTCTGCCAGCCTTGTTCCCTTTAAAACGTAAAGTAAATGGAGCTTGATCTCATCGGGGTGAAGCGCTGCAACGGTCTTTACCGTTTGGAGCATCATTTCCTCGCTTTCCTCGGGAAGCCCCAAGATCAGATGCACGCCGATGCGCACGCGCGGCGCGCGCTCTCGTATACGGCGGTAGGTTTCAAGAAAATCGCGGTAGGTATGACCGCGGTTGATCAACGCCGCCGTTTCGTCGTGCACGGTCTGGAGCCCTAACTCCAACGTTAATACGGTTTTTTCGCTGAGATTTGCCAAATACGCGAGCACCTCGTCCTCGATACAGTCCGCGCGCGTGGCAACGTTAAGCCCCACCACACGGGGCTGCGCCAGCGCCTCCTCAAAAAGGGGCGCGAGGCGTGCAAGTGGCGCATAGGTATTGGTGTGCGGTTGAAAATACGCGATCGTTCCCGACACCTCCCATTTTTTACCCAGTGCTGCACACTGCAAGCGATATTGCTCGGTTATGGAGAGGTCAGCGGGCGCGGCAAAATCGCCGCTACCACGTCCTGAGCAGTAAATACAGCCGCCAACGCCACAGCGCCCGTCAATATTGGGGCAGGTAAAGCCGCCGTCCAACACGATCTTGGCGACCTTGCCACCGAATGTGTGACGTAAATAGTAGTCGTAGGTATGGTAGCGCTTATTGCTATCGGTAAAACGGAAAGGATTTGTTTCCTTTTGGGTCGCTTTCATGCTTACTCCTTAAAATCCACCTATTGAAAGAGGACGAAGAAACATTACAATTCTTCGTCCTCTTTTCTTTATCATTACGCGAGCAGCTTTTCGAGTGCTGCGATCTTCACGCAGAGCGTCAGGACCCGCATTGCCGCCTCAAGATCCTCGTCGGAAGGATACGTGGGCGCAATACGAATATTGCTGTCGTCGGGATCCTTGCCGTAGGGGTAGGTCGCACCCACAGTGGTAAGCGTGACACCCGCTTCCTTGCAAAGTGCAAAGGCGCGCTTTGCACAGCCGTTCATCGTATAAAGACTGATGAAGTAGCCGCCGCGCGGAGAGGTCCAGCGCGCGGTACCCGTGCCGCCAAGATCTTCCCTAAGGATTCGGTCTACCGTTTCAAATTTGGGGCGGATGATATCGGCGAGGCGCTTCATATGCGCCAGCATATTCTCCGCCGTTCCAAAATAGCGCACGTGACGGATCTGATTGAGCTTATCAAAGCCAATGGTCTGCGATGCCATCACAGACTTGATCTGCTGCACGTTTGCGGGGGAAGCCGCAACAATGGCAACACCTGCACCGGGGAAAGAGATCTTAGACGTGGAAGCGAAGTAAAATACGCGATCCTCACATCCCGCCTCGCGGCAGGCATCAAAGATATCGTAAAGGGTATCGTTCCCCTCTTTCATATAAAGATCGTGCACCGCATATGCATTATCCCAGAAAATACGGAAATCGGGCGCGGCAGTCTTCATCCCCGCAAGACGCTTAACTGTTGCATCGGAATAGGTGATGCCATCCGGGTTTGAATACTTGGGGTTACACCAAATACCCTTTACGGCAGGGTCCCTCACCAGCTCCTCAACGGCGTCCATATCGGGGCCATCCTCGGTCATTACCACGTTGATCATTTCAATGCCAAGCGACTGACAAACACCAAAGTGACGGTCGTACCCGGGGACAGGGCAAATAAACTTGACCTTATCCTCCTTTACCCAAGGACGGGGACTGCCCACAACGCCGTAAAGCATGGCACGCGCCATTGCATCGTACATTAAATTAAGAGAGGAGTTGCCGCCCACAATGATCTGTGCCGCGGGAATATTCAAAAGCTCGGAAAAAAGCTGCTTTGCCTCGGGAATACCGTCAAGCACACCGTAGTTACGGTTATCAAAGCCGTTTTCCGATCTGCAATCGGCGGGGGTCTTAAGGCAGGTCAGCATATCGGTTACAAGATCGATCTGCTTGCTACCCGGCTTGCCGCGGGAAAGATCGAGCGAAAGCCCCTTTTGGCAGTAAGCGTCGTACTTGGCACGCAGTGACGCAAGCTCCTTTTCAAGATCTACAGTTGACATTTTGGTGTAGTTCATCTTAACTTCTCCTTTTGTATCGAATGCCGCAATTTCGCAAAATATATAGCTTAAAATTGCAAAAAATGCTATTATCGCTAATCAGTATAGCACATTTTCGCAAGAAATGCAACAGCAAATTGCATTTTTGCGCAAAAATATAGAATATTTTTAGCGTTTTTCTAAAAAGAATTGTTTCATGCGGTGGGCAAGAGATGCGGCGTCCCCTGCCGCTGTGATATCCTGCCAATGCGGTGGATACAGGTGCAAATACGGCTCCTCGGCATAGCGGCTGTCAATGAGTACCACGATGCCGCGATCCTCCTCACGCCGAATGACCCGCCCTGCCGCTTGCAGCACACGGTTCATGCCCGGATACGTATAGGCATAGTCATAGCCACGCTCACATTTATTTTCGTAATAATCACGTAGGATATTGCGCTCGTTAGAAAGCGAGGGGATCCCCACACCCACGATCACGCTGCCAATGAGACGACTGCCGGGAAGATCCACGCCCTCCGAAAAGCTGCCGCCCAGCACGCAAAATCCAACGCGCAAATGCCCCTCGTCTGCCTTGAAGGCGGCAAGGAATGTATCGCGCTCGGCGGCGGTCATGCCGGGGTGCTGTACGATGCACTCCACGCCTTTGTAGCGTGCCGAAAATCTTTCATAGACGCGCTCAAGATATTCGTAGGACGGGAAATAGACCATATAGTTCCCCGCCTTGGCGCTGACGGCGGCGGCGATATAAGTTGCGATCCGCTTATACGAGCTGCCCCTATCCTCCATACGCGTGCTGATTGAGGGCACGACCGTAACACAAAGATTTTTGGGATCGTAGGGTGAGGGGAGGGCAAGCGTTTGTGCGCCCTTTCCGCCGCCCAAAACATCGGTAAAATAATCAAGGGGTGTGAGGGTGGCGGAAAAGAATACGGCGGCACGCGCACGCGCGGTGGCAGAGTTAAGGACCCCCGACGGGTCAAGGCAATACAGCTGTATGCTGAATTTTCCACGCACCAGCTCGGCATACGTCAGGAACCGATCATCGTAATACGCGGCAATACTCACGTAGCGACGCAGCGTGGCGGAAAGCTCGGCAAGCTCTATGGCAAGCGGGTGATCCGGCTCCGCCTTCAAGACGGCATCCAGCGCGCGGCGGCAAAGCTCCGCTTCTTCGGCAAAGCGCTCGATGGGTGCACGGTTGATATAATAGCCGCTTTCCGTGCCATCCTCGTGCTTTTGGCGGTTTTCGGTGCAAAGCCCTGCCATACGGCGCATTGCGACCACAAACGCGCCAAGAGCGCTCTCCAGCCGACTGTCGGCGGCATCCACTCGCGCCAGCGCCGCTTCAAACGGCTCGGCAAAAAGTCGCGCGGAATACATATCCCGTGCGCGGTCGGGTAAATTGTGTGCCTCGTCCACCAAAAAGACGTAATCGCCGCGCTCTCCCCCTTCGGGATCAAAATAACGACGCAAATACACGCCCGGATCAAAAACATAATTGTAATCGCATATAATGATCTCACAAAGAAACGAAAGATCAAGGGAAAGCTCATAAGGACAAATACGGTGGCGCTCCGCTACCTCAACAAGCAACGAGCGTGGGAATCCGTTTGCGCGCGAGAGCAGCTCCTTTAGCGCAACATCTACACGGTCGTAATACCCGCGTGCAAAGGGGCACTCATCAGGGTTACAGCGAGAGGTGTTCCCTCGCTTACAGCCACCCTCATTAAGGCACATTTGCTCCTTAGCATAAAGGATCACCGTGCGCAGCTTTGCCCCCGCAGAAAAGATCCTGCCCGCAGCGGCATACGCCTCACGGCGCGTGCTTGCCTTTGCCGTGAGATAAAAAATGCGCACACAATGCCCCTCCCCGAGCGCCTTAACGGCAGGATAGAGCGTGGACATTGTTTTTCCGATTCCGGTAGGCGCGCCCGCAAACAGGCGCTTCCCCTTACGCACAGCGCGAAAGACTGCCTCGGCAAGCTCGGTCTGCCCCTCGCGCGGATTTTCATAGGGGAAGGAGATCTTCTCCACGGTGGGAAGATACTCCGTTCTTCTCGTCACCTCAAAGCGTGCGAAATCGGCAATGCGCGCAAGGAGCGAATGGTAAAAGGCACGCAGCTCCTCACGCGTCATTTCGCTGCTGCTTTCCTTTACCGCTTCTCCCTCGGCAGTATACGTGCGCACGCGCATACGAACACGCGCAAGATGGCGACCTTCACACAGAAAATACGCATAGCAGCGTAGCTGTGCATATCTGCTCTCCCGCACACCAAGCGTCGGTGCGCGACCGCGTACCACCCTGATCTCATCGACCGTCACGCTGTTTCCACACTCGACGATCCCATCAGCCACGCCTTCGACGGTATAATAGATCCCTTCAAAGAGCGTAGTGTTTCGCAAGGGAACGTTTGCCTTGTAGCCCGCGCTCTCCCCTGCCAACACGCGGCGGCGCACCTCGCTGTCGCCATTTTCCCGATCTCTTTTGGGGCGGCGTGCATCGATGCTGCCGCTTTTGTGTGCCATGCTGCAAAGCTCACAAACCGACAGCTCGATCGCCGCACTCTCTACGTTATATCGCAACAGGCACACCCCCTTTTCCTATTATTAAATACATTTTACCACGCCGCAGGCGGAAAGTCAACGGAATTACCATTATTTTAGGGGTAGCCAGAACCGCGCTTTTGGCTTATAATGATACTACTGTGATGAGTAGCCGAAAGGGAGTTGAACAAATAAGCCCTGCGACGGTAAATTTTTAGTGAAAGGCGGTGACCCTTGATGGAATGGATCAGGATCAGCAATAATAAGTTGAAGATCATGCTCACGCGCGAGGATGCTGCACGCTATGCTCTTTGCCCTGACACCGCCGACTATGCCGACGCCTTGACACGGCGCGCATTTAAGGCGATCCTGACGGACGTCAGACGCGAAACGGGCTTTGATGCCGCAGACGACAAGCTCTATATTCAAATGTATCCCTCGCGCGAGGGTGGGTGTGAGCTGTTCGTGACGAAAATGGGGATAGAGATCATGACGAAGCCAAGCACCTCTACATACAAGACACAAAATTCGCCCACGGAGCGTCAACGGCGCAGCATGGCATTTTGCTTTTGGGATATGGCGTGCCTGATTGCCGTATGCCGCCGTCTTCTTGCCCTTGGGTTTAAGGGTGAAAGCCTTGCCGCAGTTGACGATTGCCGCCGCTATTGGCTACTTCTTCTTGAAGAGGGCGACCCGCTTTTTGCGCGTGCCGACTATGCTTTTGTTTGCGAATACGGTGAGATCGAAAGCAGACAAACGGCAGAAATGATGCTTGAGGAGCACGGCAAAACGCTGTGCGCGGCGCACGCCGTTGAAACGCTGGGAAAACTATAAAAAATGGGACTGCGCCACAGGTGCAGTCCCGTTTGATCTGTTTTAGAGTTTGAGCGCTTTTTTTACCATCTTGCCGATGACCTGTGACATGCGAAAGAAGCCGAGGTCGTTGGGGTGTGTACCGTCAACCGTGCAGGCATCATAGCCATCACCATTAAATAGATCATAGCCGTTAATGAAATAAACGTTATCATCGCCCGCGATCAGGGCATTTTCATACGTGCGCCTTATGATATTGCGGCGCGTGCCAAGATTGCCCCTGCTGAAATAATTCGCATCGCCCCTTAACCGCGTGTTCGGTGCAGTGACGAATATTACGGGCAGATCGGGATTTGCCGCGCGGATCGCCTTAAAAAACGGCTCGTGCGTTTCAAGCAAGTGCTGCTCGCTTGGCGTATTATGATCATAATCCATCACAAAAGCGCTCATATCAAGCGATGCGATATACTCCGCCATGGCAAGCTCGCCCTTGGCTTTGCCCGAAAAGCCGAGGTTGATATGATCCGCGTCAAGGTTTCGGCTGATGAACGCCTCATAGGTGTTACCGGGGCGCGAGGCACAGGCACCGTGCGTGATAGAAGACCCGTAATACACCACGGGCTTTTCAACGGTATACGGCGTGGGAGCGCTTACGTGCGCGTCCTTTTTAAGTGCAATATAAAGCTCCTTTACACCATCGAGCAGTGGGAAATTGATGGTATAATCGGTATCTGCACCATCCGTGTGCTTGCCCGACGAATATCCCTCGGTAATACCCTGTGGGGGCACAAGGGTGTGATAATAAATTTCCTTACCCTTTTTGTCCTTGTGATAAAGATCAAAGCCCGATTGTGCCGTCAATGGCATATGAGATGCAGGCTTGCTGTTTTCCATCACGGCACGAATGGCGATATACGTGGAATCCGTGTGGAAGCGCACGCGCCCGCCCGCCGTCCATTTTCTTAAAACAGACACGCCCCTTGAAACAGCCTGTGCCGCCGCTTGCGGCATGCGCACGTAGCAGCCTTCCTCCTCATCATACTTGACACCGTAAATCTCAAACGGCGCTTCCTTTGCATCAAACCAGACAAGGTCAGGCTCTTCGATGGTGGTTTCAACCGCCAAGTTTTTATCAATCTCCTCAATTCGCATCGCTAACACCTCTGTTTTAAATTTTTCACTATATTTTAGCATTTCACCCCCAAAAAAGTCAATAGATTTAACAGAATTAAAAAGAATAAATGAAACTATTGCAAGAGATCGCTTTTTTTGGTATAATAGTTGGGAATTCAAAGCAAACGAGGTGTTTTTATGGATCTTTCCACCTTTTTAAATCTTTTAACCATTATCGGCATTCTCTTCCTTGTGATGGCAGCAGGCTTTATTTGTCGCAAGCGCGGCATTATCAACGACGTTGTCTCCAACCGCATGTCAAAGCTGATCATTGAGTTTGGGCAACCCTTTCTCATTATTGGGTCTTTGATTGGCAAGCAGTTTAGCTGGGAGCTGCTGCGCGAGGGGCTTTTGTACCTTGCCATTGGCTTTATCATTCACCCCCTGATGGGCTTTATTGCGCTGCTCTTTGGCCGCGCGTTTCCCGATCCTGATGAGAAAAAGCTTTCACAGTTCGCCTTAACCTTTACAAACTGCGCCTTTATCGGCTTCCCCATCCTTGCCGCCGTATTCCCCGAAAACGGCACGTTTTACGGTGCGTTTTTCGTCATCGGCTTCCACGTGTATATGTGGACGATGGGTATCTACCTTCTCTCTCGCGGACGCGACGACATAAGGCTTACCCCCAAAAAGGCAATTATTAATTTCGGCACAGTTCCCTGTGCCATCGGGCTTGCCCTTTATCTTTTAAAGGCGGTGATCCCAATGCCCGAGGTCGTAACGGGCTTTTGCGTTTATATGGGAAATCTATGTATGCCCATCTCAGTGCTGATCACGGGTGCGCTTGTGGCAACACAGAGCCCGCGTGAGATCCTCAAAAATCCGCGCATCTATCTCTTTAATGCCATAAAGCTGATCCTGATGCCCCTTGTTGTTTGCGGCATTGCAAAGCTTGTCACACTTGGGCTTGCCAACAGCTACGAGATCGTCATGTTCTCCACGGTGATCGCCGCGCTTCCCAGTGCGGCAACCATCACGATGCTGGCAGAATTGCACGATATCAAGCCCGGGTACGCCGCACAGACCGTTGGCTCCTCCTCCATTCTTTCCATCGCGACTCTGCCCCTTATGTACTTTATTGCCGATCTGGTAGCGAAGCTCTGATGCTTCGCACCACAGAAAAAGGGCTGCTTCAAATGCTAAGGCATTTGAAGCAGCCCCTTTGTTGTTTTTATGCCACGATACCAAACGCGGTCTTCAGATCAAAAATATCCGAATCAAACGTATCCTCAACGGTAGGCACGGTTGCTTGGGGTTCTTCGTATGGGGGCATAGGTACGTCGAAATTATCACGGTTAATGAGCAGTCTGTTGCCACTGTAGGTCTCGTCCTCAGTTCCCGTGTACTGACCCGTGCCAAAGGAAAGCTCACCTGCCGTGCCGCCGGCAACAACGCAGAGTCCGGCAAGGAATTCCTCATCTCCGCCCTCGTAAAGCCCGGCGACACCGTCCTCGCCCATTGTTACGGTTACGTTGTAATAAGCACCCGTCTCAACAGTTGCCGGTCTGCCACCGATCATATAAAGCCAATGCGTGTTCTCGAGCAGCTTTCTGTTCTGCGGAGAAAAGTTCGAGCTGCCAAAGAAGATGGTGTTAATTTTTTCAGAAGATTGCGTCAACCAAACGATCTGCGCATCGATCAGCTCGTAAAGATCACCCTCGCAGCCATTTTGGCAGTGATGGGCACATACCACCATATCGGACTTGAGATAATCGCCCCACGTAGCGCGCATCACCATACTGCCGCGTGCCATGACGTCTCCGAGTACCATATTGCTGGTAGAGGTGCTCCCCGAAATAATGGTGCCATCACCGTTTGTGTTATGCGAGGTCAGGCGTATCACTGCGGACGTGTTATTATAAAAAATTGTAGCCCAGGGGTAAAGATCCTCTGTCGTATACATGACCTCAAACTCAAGGTTAGAGATAAAGAACCGCTGACCAGTATGCACCTTGTAATATGGGATCGCCACGCCGTTACTGGTGTGCCACTTACTTGTTCCCAAGTAGTAGATAGGCGACATACTATTATCTTGGGCATTGTAAGACTGATCGTTTGAGGGATGATTGCTAATGATGCAGTCCATTACGACCAGGGATTTGTATTTACCGTATGCATCCTTTACGTTACAATACGTGTTGATAAAATTAGCTACCATGCCGCGGTGGTCACCGTGCGTGTGTGTGAAGTACCAAGCCGCGATCTCAATGGGATTGTCGGCGGTGGGAGCTTTTTTGTGAATATCGGTATATAGCTCTGTCAGCACACGGTAAAGATTGTCGCGCGCATCCTCATTAAAGCTGCCACCGTCAAGCACCACAAATCTACCGTCCTCCAGCGTATACACGTAGCAGTAACCAAAGCTGTTCAGCTGCACCACGGTGATCTTGCTATCGATAACCTTTGTATATGTGGGAATGCGCAGGAATTCCTCGGGCAGCAGGCGCACCTGTGTGCCGTCTACCTCTGCCGCAACCACGCGAAGCGTGGGGGTGAACATTTCCGAAAGCGTTGTGCCCGTATCAAGCGTTTCGCTCTCCCCATAGAGATACGCGTTATACATTACGTGAAGCGTGACGTTGTTTTGGGAATTGTAATACGTAACAAAGGCGTTGCCACTCACGTATCGGTTCTCAATATAAGCCTTATAGCCATTTTCCTCCAGCAACGCACAGTACTCACTGTAGTTCAAAAGGGTCGCATTTTCATAGACCAGCTCAAGAGAATTGTTGCCAACGGTTACAGCGCCTGTAAGCTGTAGGTTTTCGGGGCGCGGGAAATCGGTGACAAGCGAGGAAAGCTCGTTTGCCAAAACGTTTGCACCTGCCTGCACGGTGGCATCATTGGAATAGTTGTAAAACGCCCCTGTAAAGCCATCGTCCTTGCCCTTTTCAAAGCTGTAATCCGTGGGGATCATATACGTACCGTCTGCTGCAAAATCCGCAAGATCGTCAAGGAACATTTTTTTGGCAAGGCGAAGCGTTGCATCATCAAACGAGGAGATGATCACGTTGCCACCCTCGATGGCATATCCGTAATACCCCAAGTCCTTGCCGCTTAGCAGGGTGGTGAGTGCCTTATCCGTGACACCAACGTGGATACCGTATATCCCATCGTCAAGATCATCGGGAACGTAGTAATAGTTATACCCATCGCCGTGAAGTGCCGTGCCGATCTCAAGTGCTGCCGCCACGGGATAATCGACTGCTGCGGGATTGTCTTCGTAATTATAAAGGTGGTTCTTCGAGGAGTTAAAGGAGACCTCGCTATTCGGGTTCATATTTCTGATCTGAGCTTCATTGGAATACGGATCAAAAACGTTGCCGTCGCGCGTGCGCTGGAAGACAAACGCCGTATCACTGCTAAGGGACACCATCTGCTTGTTAGAAGCAATATCCTCCCAAAGAATGAGGCTGCCATCCGCCCCTGCTGCTGCAAGATGCTCCTTCTCGAACACAGAAAGTGCCTGCATGGTCAGGAGATTGGTGGTGCCGACAATGACCAGCTTATTGTTTATAACACCAATATAATAGCCGTGTCCCTCGATCTCGGAAAGCGCCTGTGCCGTTTCCGCCTCGCCCGTGTTGCCCACAAGAATAGGTGTGCCCGCGGTCGTTGAATAGCCAAGCCCCTTAAGCGTTGCTTTAAGAGCTGCTGCAGCCGCCTTTAAATTGGCGCTGGCGTCCGTGCCCACTGTGATTTTAACACAGGGAGTGAAGGTTTCAGCGGTGAGCGTATGCGTATATCCACTGTAAGCAAGCAACCTATTCTGCTGAGATTCGCTATATGCACTCCACTTACTATTGTTGTAAAGAGAACGGGTGAGGTGATCGGCATCGAGCGTATCGACCACGTTGGTGTACTCTCTTTTCGCGATCACTGCCATTGAGCGCACATGATCCGCGACGTCGTACTCACTGTAATGATACGTGCCGTTAACGCACACGTAGGATACTGCGGCGAAGCTTCGCTTATAGTTTGCCTCCTTCAAATTCGACAGAACGCCACAGAAGGAGATGCTTCCATCGGCATGGTGCAAAATGCTCTTATCCGCTTTGATATCCACGTAGGTAGTCTTGATGCCTGCAGAGCTTGACAGCGTGTCAAGCAAAGCGTGCGTGAAGCCGCCCGCCCTTGCCACGTAATCGGCAGGCGCGATCAGCGTACCAAAGGTTGCACCCTGAGGAAGTGCCAAAGCCACCTTGGCAGGAATGTAGGAGGTGAAGCGAATACCCTCGTACGAGTCGGCAAGCGCAACCTGCGCATCCGCATTCGTGACGGGTGCGTACGCATCCTCTTGCTTGGATGCGGCATAGAAATAGTACTCCTTACTGCCGTATATACAAACGGGCGAATCTGCTAAAAGCGGGATATCGCTTCCTATGGAATCGTTGACGTCAACAAAATAGCACTTACGGTACTGTGAAAGAAGAACCGTGCCGCTGATCACGATGCGCGACGTGCCGAGTGTAGCGTCGATCACCTGATTGTTGGTAGCGCGTTTGTCAATAAACGTACCGCCCGAAAGCAGGATATCTGCCGAAGAAAAATAATATATGTCGGTAGGATCATAAAACTGGTTTACATCATGCTGAGGTGTAACACGCACACCTGTGCGAAGGATCGCTCCACCAATCGCGGACGAGTTCTCAAGGGTAAAGACGCCGCCGCTTATCTCAAAGCTATCCTTGCCATCAACCACTACGACGTCCATCACGTATGTACCGCTACAATTGAATTGACCGCTTGTAATACGCGTTTCGCCGCCTGTGATAAAGAACGCACTTGCAAATCCGTTTGTATTAAATATGCCGCCGCTTACAGTAAGGCTACTATCCTTAACGTTCACCGAGAGAGATTTGTCAAGTGCGCTAAAGGTGCCGCCGCTGATATTCAGTGCACCCGCCGACACTGCAAATGCCGTGGCACTATCCTCCGTGATAAATTCACCGCCGCTAACACTTACGGTACCGCCCGACACTGCGAACAGCGTTGCCGTTTCGGTTGCCGTAAATTTACCGCTTTTTATCGTTATACTTGCCTCAGGGGCAGTGGCGTTTAGGAAGCTGCCGCTTCCCGTAACGGCAAGGACAACGGAACCGCCGTAGGTCACGCCCTCAAACTGAGTGGATCGTTGGTCAATATTCAGTGTGCTTGCCACAGACATACCGACAACTGAGCCCGTGTTTGAAAACGTACCGCCATAAATGTTGGCGGTTCCGCCTTCTTTTTCAAAATTGATGACACACTCGCCTCCGGCGAAGGTGCCGCCGTAAATATAGAATTCAGCGCCCGTGGTTTCGTACCTAACGGTTAGCACTGCTACTTTTGTGCTCTGGTAGGTGCCGCTATACACGTATACCTTGCCGCCCGAGGCGCCTGTATGATTGGCGTTAGAAATAGCGCGCGCGCCTGTCACGTTACAATCGACAAGGTGCATGCTTGCACCGTTCTCGCAAATAAGTGCTGCGCCACTCGTGGCATTCTGCATAATGGTGCAGTCCGAAAGCACAGCCTCACCGCCCCTGAGGCAAATTGCACCACTGTATACGCTGTACGTAACCCCGTCCATTACGTTGGTGACGGTGAGCCCATTCGCGCGAAGCGTCTTTACGGCATTGGCATAAATGCCGTATCCGTGACCGATCTGATAGATGGTAGTGCCGCTCTCGATGTTGACGGTTGCCTTGGGATTGTTTAAATAGATGAGGTAATTTCCACTCAACTTGCCACTCCCGTTTGCATCAAACGTAAAGGTGTTCGTGCCCTTTAAGGTAAGCGATGCTTCTCCATCACCACCAACAGCTATTGTGAACTGATTTTTGGTATTCTCGCCTACTATAAAATCACAGTTTTGCAGCGTAAGGTTACCGCCGGGCTGCACGCTTATCCAAGCATTGCTGTTGGTGGTTATGGTGTAGCCGTTTCCCACAAGTGTGAGGGTTTTACTCATCGTTACAGAAGAGGTAGCCTCACTGCTTGCATCTGCCACAAGATAGATGGTGCTGCCGTCCTTAGCGTTGGTGACCGCCTCTTTCATGGTTGCTGCATATGCCGTTGTCCCATCGGTCTTTGTGATCTTATATGGGTTAGTGCCCTGCTCTGTAGATAAAGCAGAAGCTGAAATAACTGCCATGATCGCAAAAAGTGTCACTGCGGTCAGAAGGAAAAGAAAGAGTTTAAGTTGTTTTTTCATAAGAAACGCTCCTTCAACTGTATTATTATTCATATATAATCATATCACGATTTTGTTGATATGTCAATCGTTTCCAATAAAAAAGGCGTCGCGCGACGCCTTTTTTTAATTTTCAAGCATGTCCTGCAAAAGCCCAAAGAATGCGTCGTAGGCAAGCATATCCTTTGGCTCAAAATAAAAAGCTGTGCCCTCTCCGTAAAAATACAGCATATCCTTGGTGAAGTAAAGGTCGCAGATCGTACCGTCGACACAGCGGGCTTGCCACTTGATATCCCAAGCACCCTCAAGCTTAGAAGCGTTTTCCTTGTTGCGAACGCCAGCCGCCATCACCTCGCTAAAGCTTTGGCGAAGCGCCGCCACCTGCTCTGAGCGCAGCATCACCTCCGCGCCGCGATCGGCAAGCGCCCCTTCCCTTTCCCTTAGCGGGTCAAAAAGCATAACGCGCTCATATTCGGCACGGAGCAGGATATCCGCACGCTGCTTTAGGATCTTATTCTCGCGCAAATGCGGCACAAGGATCGTCAAAAATATGATAAGAACGGCAAGCGCAAGGATCAAAACACCCGCAACCGTTATCCCGTAATTTTTCGCCTTTTTCATACCGCCCCGCCTTTCGCTGATCGTTTTGCTATATTGTACCACAACGGGAGCGCAAAATCAAGACTGCTTTTTACGCCTCACAAAAAGTGACAAAAGCGCCTTGCCCGAGAACGGAATGAGGGGATAAAGATAGCTGTGGTCGCCATTTACCGTCTTGTTTGAAACGATCAGCAAAAGGATCACGAAAACGCCCGCTACAAAGCCCCAAACGTTAAAAAACGCGGTGAGCGTGAGCAATAAGATACGCATAAATTTAAGCGCATAGCCAAGCTCAAAGCTGTTTTGCGTAAAGTTTGCAATGGCAACAAACGCCATATAAAGGATCACCTCGGGGATCAGCCATCCAACGCCAACGGCAAAATCGCCAAGAATGAGCCCACCGACAACGGAGAGTGAATTGGCAAGCATATCCGGGGTGTTCATAGACGCCATACGCAGTCCGTCTATGACGAATTCGGCAAGCAGCAGCTGCAAATAAATGGGGAGCTTCCCCCTCTCGGCGGGGAGCGCAAAGGCAAGCCAATCGGGAACAAGGTGCGGATTTAACACGCCGAGAAACCAAAGCGGTGTTAAAAAAAGCGTGAGCCAAAAAACGGCATGACGCACAGCTCTCAGATACGTGCCCGTGAGAGGCGGCAGATAAAAATCGCTGTTCTCCTGCAAGAAATCAAAAATGGCAGTTGGCAGGATCATAGCGGCGGGAGAATTATCAAGCAAAAGGATCACGCTGCCCTCCAAGAGATGCGCCGCCGCCACGTCGGGGCGCTCGGTGTAACGGATCTTGGGAAAGGGATTGTACCACCGCGTGGTGATCAGTGTTTCGGCAAGCGACTCGTGCCCCATACTGATGGCATCGGTCTTGATGCTCTTTAGCTTATCCTTGATATATTTTAAGAGCTTCTGGTCAGCACGTCCCTTCATATAGCATATCACAAGATCGCTTTTGGTCGCCTTTCCTACCGTCATATAGTCCATAGTAAGCGACACGTCCCGAATGCGGCGGCGGATCAGCGCCGTATTAAAGACCAGCGTTTCCACAAAGCCGTCGCGCGGTCCACGCATTACGCGGTCATTTTCAGGCTCCGCCGTTTCGCGCGCAGGGTACGTGCGTGCATCGATCACCAGCCCTTCGCCACCGAAGGTACTGCCAAACAGGACAGTCGCGCCCGACAGGACCATTTGCAGCATCAACTCCACATCCTGCGTAACGTCACACTCCACGTACGGCATATTACTTTCAAGAAAATCCGAGGCTGTGGCAGGCAGCGTTTTCAGGGAAAGCAGATAAATAAACAGCTTTTGCATCGCGCCGTCCTTGATCAGCCCATCCACATAAAAAAGCGTGATCTCCTCATCACCCACGCGCAGCACCTTTTTCAAAATATCAAAATTTTCCGTCACACGCAGCGTTTCCTCAAACGCTTTCACGTTTTCACGGTAATTTTCAGTTAGCTTCAGCATCTTTTTCACCTCTTTACAAGTAAAGATAGTATGCCCAAAGCTATGCCTAATATGTAAAAAACACCCTTACGGGTGCTTTTTTACATCATTTGATAATAAAAAATTTCGGCAAGCCGTTTTCATAAACGGGTGTGCCCTCCCCGGCAATAAGGGGCAGCAGATACTCGGCGCACGCCGCCGTTATGTGGTTGGCACGATCGTTGATGAACGCATCGGGCACCTTTTTGATCTGATTGGCAATTTTTGACACGTCGCTATGCTCGATATGATAGGCATATGGCTTTGTACTGTCGCGGACGATGATCATCATCTCGCGCGTAACGCCCTCCGACGCCGCCTTAACGGCAGCCTTTCCTACCGCTACCGATTCGGCAAGATCGGTGGCAGAAGCAATGTGCGCGGCACAGCGCTGGGAGATATTCAGCTCCACGGAGCGCACCTTACAGCCAAGCTCTTCCTTAACGGCATATTCAAGCGCCTTGCCCGTTCCCGAAAGCTGCTTGTGCCCAAAGGCATCGGTAGAAGCCACGCCAAAGCCCTCACAAACATAGGTTCCATCGGCAAAGCGGATACCCTCAGAAACCGCGACTACCACATTGGGGTGACGTGCCAGCGCCGCGCGCAGATCCGCAAAGAACTCCTCCTTCCTAAACGCGCGCTCGGGCAAATAGATAAGATCGGGCACGCTGCCGTCCGCGGCAAGCCCCACGCCTGCGGCGGCGGTGAGCCACCCTGCATCGCGCCCCATGATCTCTACGATCGTAACGGCGGGGGTGGTATATACCGCGCAGTCACGAATGATCTCCTGCATGGTGACGGCGATATATTTTGCAGCAGACCCAAAGCCCGGGGTGTGATCCGTGACGACCAGATCGTTATCAATGGTCTTTGGCACGCCCATGATGCACATTTCATAATCGTGCCCCTTGGTGTATGCGGAAAGCTTTGCTACGGTGTCCATCGAATCGTTACCGCCGATATAGAAGAAATAGCGGATATCGTACTTCTTAAAAATCGCAAGCAGCTTTTCATAAACGGCATCATCCTCACCTATTTTTGGCAGCTTCTTGCGGCAGGAGCCGAGGGCGGCGGCAGGTGTGTGCTCAAGCGCCTTGATATCCTTTTCGTCGGCAAACAGCTCATTTAAATTGACAAGCCGCTCAGCAAGCAGACCCTCCACGCCGTTTTTCATACCGTAAAGCGTGCCTATCGCGCCCTCGCCCACATTTTCAAGCACGCCGCGAATGACGCCCGCAAGGGTTGCATTGATGGCGGCGGTGGGTCCGCCCGACTGCCCTACAACGGCATTACCGATCAGTTTCCTCATAAAAAAGCTCCTTTCAAGGTTAAAGCGTATGTCTTGTAAAATTATATCAAATTTTACTTTTCCTGTCAAGAAAAAAGGCGTCGGTTATTTTGGACAGGCGCGCCGTCATAAATCTTATCGGAGGTGATTATTTTGTTTTCTTCCCTGATCTCACTGATCTTAAATGCGGTAAATCTCTTACTGGGCATCAGCACGCCGCAAAAATTCCCCCCACCGCTTACCGCTGCCGAGGAGCGCGAGGCGTTTGCAAAAAAAGCAACAGGCGATATGGCGGCAAGAGAAAAGCTGATACTTCACAATCTTCGTTTGGTAGCACATATTGTCAGAAAATATTACGGAACGGCAAAAAACAGCGAGGATCTTGTTTCGATCGGCACCATCGGTCTTATAAAGGCAGTAGATACCTTTGATCCAAAAAACGGGGCGCGCTTTGCCACATACGGTGCAAAATGCATTCAAAATGAGATCTTGATGCACTTTCGCGCGCAAAAAAAGCTCTCCCTTGAGGTTTCCATCAACGAAACCATTGACGTAGACCGCGACGGCAATCCCCTCACATACATGGACGTGATCGCCACTGAGGATGACGTTGAGGGGGAGGTAGACAGGAGCATCAGATCCGCGCGCGTACGGCGGTTGGTGGATACGGTGCTTGACACAAGGGAGCGCGAGATCATCACGCTTCGTTACGGGCTTTCCGGCAAAGAGCCGCTTACCCAGCGCGAGGTGGCGGCACTGCTTGGCATTTCCCGTTCTTACGTCAGCCGCATTGAGAAAAGTGCGCTTGACACCCTTAAGGAATACTGTTGATAGAAAGGGACTGTCACATTTGGTGCGACCGAAATTTACTGCCGCGGAGCTTATGGGTTCTATCATCCCTTGGTAATTGTGCCTCACGTCTTTCGACGGACGCTTCTCGCCTAAATCTGACGCTCCCCGCGCCTCGGGGCTGCCCAAATTGCAATTTGCGGCAGCCCCTTCTTTATCCTATTGCCAGAAAAAGCGGTACGGCAGCGCATCGTACCAAAGGGCACTGCGCAAAAAGAGAATGACCAAGAAATACGCCGTGGCAAAAAGGAGCGTGGCGATCAGCAAAACGGGAAATGCCACGTGCTGCTTTTTTTCCTCAAAGAAGGCAGCGGGCACTACCTCGGGCAGCCACAGAAGATAGAACGCCTCAAAATAATAAAACACACGTTGCAGTTGCCCAAATTGCGTCATCATTGCCGCCACCACAACGCCTGCCAGCATCATCAGCGTGAGAAATCCCAGCTCGTCAAACGAGCCGCGCGGTGCGCTCATCACCGTGGCATCCTTTGAGAAATACAGCCGCCAGATACCGACGCCCGTGATCACGAGGAAAACGGCAAGAAAGCAGTAAAGCGCATGAAATGAGGTTGCCTCATAATCGCTGTAACGCGGGAGCAGCGACGTGACCAAGCGAAGGATCGGGCGCACCAAAAGCGCGCCTGTGAGGGCAAGGAGCAGCGTGACGGGCAGGATCACCCGAAGTGTGCGACGTGTGACGGGAATAAGACATAAAAGGGGGCACAGCAAAAAGAGCAAGGCGCTTGTATGGAAGGTAGCTGCAAGCAGCACAAGTAGGATATAAGGCACATAGCGCCGTTTTTTGAAAAAACCCCACGCAAAAAGCAGGACCGCGATGGCAAGCGCCTGACGCATCACGTTGAGGTAAAGTGTATACTGCATCATCGTAAGATACAGGAAAAAGCCAAGATAAACGTTTTTTGCGTGACGATAAATAAAATCAGAAACGGATACGTTGATAAATATCGCGGTCAGCACGATCAGCCACTGTCCGTTTGCGGTAAAGAGTCCAAGGAGCCAGCACAGCACGCGAAAGCCCGGCTCGACCCATATGGGAAAGGTGAGCACGTCGAGGAGTGAGCGCCCGTGGAGCTTCTCAAACACGTCAAGGAAGAGCTGTGTATCGCGACCCACGGTGGGCGCGCGAAGTGACGCAAGGCAAACCAACATAAAACAGCACGCCGTGGCAAAAATGCGGCGCTCTCTTTCCCCGTCACGAGGCAGGCAAAGACGCAGCATTGCCATTGCAAGCAATATAAAAACGTACGCCATACCAAACCTCCCTTTTATTCATGGTTCTGATAAAATCCGTAAAGCAATGCCGCCGAATCGGCAAGCCGATAACCGTGCGCCGCGGCAAGCTTGTCTGCCCCCTCACGCTCACCGCTATGGGTGGCGGCAAGCGCTACGGCAAACGCCGCAGCATCGCTTGTGTTAAGAAAGGTGACGTTGCCGCTGAAATCCGCCTCGCGTGTGACGGTATCCGACACCACTGCGGGCAGCCCCGCAGCTTGCGCCTCTATCAGCGTGATGGGCAAGCCCTCAAAGCGTGAGGGAAGGAGAAAAACGTCCATCGCGGACAAGAGTGCCGCCACGTCCTCGCGAACACCGAGGAAGCGCACGGCATCCTTTGGGAAAAGCCTTTGTGCCTGATCCTTGATGCGGGGCAAGAGGTGTCCGTCACCAACCAAAAGCAGAACCGAATTTTTATGATCTTCGTAGTAGGCTTTGAAAATTTTGAGGGCGGCGGCGTGGTTTTTCTGCCTTGTAAATCGGGCGACCATACCGATCACCGCCGTATCCTCTCCGATGCCAAGCGATGCGCGCGTGCGCGCACGAGCCTCGGCGCTATAAGCAAACGCGGCGGTATCAATGCCGTTTTTCAGTATCGTTACCCTGCCCTTGTCGACCGATCTCCTGCCAAATGCCGTAACTGCGGCGTCCTTGCCGCACGCAAAATAATGGGTTGCCGCACGGCGACCGCGCCAAAGGGCAAGCGAGAAAAGCAGGTGGGAAAGAGGGCTTTTTTCCCGCCTTGCCGCGTGAGAATGCTGAATGCGGCAAGGAACGCCCGCACGCCGTGCGGCTTCAAGCGAGAGAAAGCCCCACTCTGTGGTGTGCACGTGGACGATCTCCGGTCTGTACTTTAAAAAAAGCCGCCGCAGTGCGCGCCTGTGTGCAAAAAAGTGCTTGCGACACGGGATGACGTGCAGGATCACGCCAAGCTCCGCAAAGCGCGCGGCAAGGGTGGGGGCTACCACCTCGTGCAGAACGATATGGAATTCAATATTGCGGGGCATTGCGGCAATGAGGCGGGAGAGCAGGACCTCAACGCCCCCGTTTTCAATACCCGATATGACGTGAAAAACGCGCATACTGTTCCCTCCCCCTCTAAAGTATTATAAAGATTATACTATACTTTAATGGAAAATGCAAGCAAAAAAGCGGCAAAAGCCCCGCGCCGCTATTTTCTTAGCGGCACGGGGCTCTTGATCATCCTTCGGATGGAGCCTCTGCTTCCTTTTCCTCCTCGGGCATTACGGCAACAAACGCCATAATGGCGCATTCGATCATATCATCATCGGGCTCGCGCACGGTGATGCGTTGCAGCCACATACCTGGCGCGGAGATGATGCGGGTAAA
>JAZOCO010000002.1:0-14080 GCA_045596505.1 Eubacteriales bacterium | reverse complement strand
CCCGCAAAAATCCATCAAAAATTTTCTCACCGCAGGGTGGAACAGTTTTCACCTCGCAAATATTTAGGCAAGACGAAGCGAAAAGCCGAAGCAATATGCGGATATTACAAGGCTTTTGGCTGATGGATGGACAAATATTTGCAGGCGAAAACCTTATGTGTTCGACTCCCTTGCGGCTAGGAGAGGTTTTAGAAGAAAATATACACCTCCCCTAACAATATATGTAAAAGACCGAAAAAAGCACGTGTTTTTTGCTCCTCTTGGTTGACAAAATTCTTTCCATCATATACAATAAAAGAGTATGCTGCTCTGAAAGGGAGATTTTTAGAAGGGAGGGAAAAGGATGCTCAAGATCTTGCTTCATAAGTGTCGGGAGGCGCTCATCTCGGTTCTGCCCGTTACGCTGATCGTGCTGGTGCTGTACGTAACGCCGTTCGTCACGCTCTCGGCGCTGGAGCTTGGCGTATTTTTGCTGTCCTCCTTGTTTTTGGTGCTGGGAATTGGCCTGTTTAACCTCGGCGCCGATATGGCCATGACCCCCATGGGTGTGCAGGTGGGCGCGGGTCTTTCCAAATCCCGCAGCGTGTGGCTGTTACTTTCCGTCAGCTTTCTTCTGGGTGTTCTTATCACCGTGGCAGAGCCTGATCTCTCCGTGCTTGCCGCGCAGGTCAGCGCCGTTTTAAACGGCACGATACTGATCGTTTGCGTGGGTATTGGCGTGGGACTGTTTTTAGTGCTGGCTATTTTGCGTATCGTTACAAAAACGGGGCTTTCTAAGATCTTAATGGTCTTTTATATGCTTATTTTCGCGCTCGCCGCACTGGTGCTGGAGCGTGGAAACGGCGGGTTCCTCGCGCTTGCCTTTGATTCGGGCGGCGTGACCACAGGACCTATTACCGTTCCCTTTATCATGGCGCTTGGCGCGGGTATTGCTGTCACGCTCGGCGGTAAGGATGCGGGGGAAAACAGCTTTGGTCTTGTGGCGCTTTGCTCGATAGGCCCGGTGCTTGCCGTGATGCTGCTGGGGCTGTTTGCGAGTGGTGAAATGGCATACGTGCTCCCCGATTATTCGGTAGAGGCACATATCGGCGCCGCCTTGCCGCACACCGTATGGGACGTGGTGAAGGAGGTTGCCTTGGCACTGGGGCTTTTGGTGGTTTTTTTTATTATCATTCAGGCGATATTTTTGCATCTGCCAAGGAAAAAGATCTACCGTATCGCGATCGGTATTCTTTACACGTTTCTCGGGCTTGTCATGTTCCTTTCCGCGGTGACGGTTGGCTTTATGCCGGTCGGCTATCGCATCGGACACGATCTTGCAAGGGGGAATAGCGCGTTCCTTGTTGGGATAGGCTTTGTTCTCGGTCTTGTGGTGGTGCTGGCAGAGCCTGCCATCCACGTGTTGAAGGGGCAGGTCGAGGATATTACAAACGGCACCGTCAGCAAGCGTTCTATGATGATCGCCCTGTCGGTGGGCGTTGGTATTTCTATCGGTCTTTCGATGCTGCGCATTATCTTTGATTTTAGCATTCTTTATTATCTCATCCCCGGTTATTTTATCTCTCTTGGGCTTTCCTTCTTTGTGCCGCGCCTGTATACCGCCATTGCCTTTGACTCGGGCGGCGTTGCCAGCGGTCCCTTAACGTCAAGCTTTATTTTGCCGCTTGCCATTGGCGCGTGCGTATCCCTTCAGGGGGTGTCGGCGGTAATGCAAAACGCCTTCGGCATCGTTGCGATGGTCGCCATGACACCTCTCATTACCATTCAGATCATGGGCTTCCGCGCTGTGCTGGCAGGCAAGGTGCGTGACAATATTATGATGAAGCATATTCTTGACGCCGATGATGAGCAGATCATTGATTTTATGTAAGGGGGTGCGGTGATGCCAAATACAGTAAATGAAGCAACAAAAAAGACAAAGCGCACCGCAGCCGGGGCAAACACCCGCCGCCCTGCGTCAAGGCAAGCGCCCGTGGCAGGACATAAGACGGCGCCGCAAAGGCTGAAAATGCTGATCACGGTCGTGCCTCGCCGCAAAACGGAATATTTTATGGATCTCCTGCAATCCTTTGACGTGAACATGCAATTTTGCTCAAATGCGCGCGGCACGGCAAGCTCGGATATCCTGGCACTTATGGGGCTTGAGGAAAACGAAAAACGCGTGATTTTCAGCACCATTCGCGAGGATATGGCGCCAAAGGCGCTCCTGGCGCTTGAAGAAAAGTTTGCAACCATAAAAAATGCGAAGGGCATTGCGATGACGGTGCCGCTGACGGGACTTATCGGTGTATCCATTTATCAATTTCTTGCAGATAACCGCAAAGGAGGGAAAACAACGTGAAATTTGAATACGAGTTGATACTTTGCATTGTAAACGCGGGCTTTTCCGACGCGGTGATGGAGGCGGCACGCGCGTGCGGCGCGGGGGGCGGCACTGTGATTCACGCACGCGGCACTGCCAACAAGGAGGCGGAGACCTTCTTTAAGATCACCATTCAGCCCGAAAAGGAAGCGGTGATGATCCTGGTGCCCTCGGCGATCAAGGATGACGTGCTCCACGCGCTCTATCAAAAGGTGGGTCTGCAAACACCTGGACAGGGTATTGCCATGGCATTGCCCGTTGACGGCGTGGTGGGCTTGCCGAGCAAGACCGAAAAGGTGGAGAAGTGATAAAAAATCCGCAACGGGTGTTGGAAATTGCATCAATTTGCGAAAAGGGGCTGTCTCAAATGCTAAGGCATTTGTTCGACAAGCCCCTATGGTATTTGTTTGGCGGATAAACGCCCCATTTTCACCCGCCAAGCGGGTAAAAAGCCCAAATTCCCGACCACAAAAAGCCTACCCTCGCCTTTTTGTGGAGAAGGGGATGTCTCAAATTTGCAATTTGAGACACCCCCTTGTTTTTTATTTTGTTTCTGTTTCAATGATGAGAAATGCTGCCGATACTGGCTCGACAAAGGCGAGATGCAGAGATGTCGCATCGTGTTCGATCGTTGCATTGGGGGTAGAGGGGAACCCGATGCGTACTGAGCGGATGCCCTCATTGATCGGAATTTTTATGTCGCAGGCGCTACCAAGACACCATGTGGCAAGATAAAGGGTTGTGCCGTCCTTGAAGCCTGCGGCAACGTTTTCTTTACCGTAGCTTGTGAATCCCAAGGGGAAGTAGGGGGTGGCGCGCTTTTTTGCCTCAGCGAGCGAGCTGTAAAATGCAACGCCCTCCCGCACGAGAGATAGCTGATGCTCGTTCATGTATTCGAGATGGCTGGCAAGGTGCATTCTGCCAAGGAAACTGTTAACCATGTTCATAATAATTTGTCGGTCGTTGATCTCCTCGGCGGCGCATTTTCCGACAGGATAACTCCAAACCGCCGCCTGCTCGGGAATGACAGCAGACAAAATATTTCCTGCAATATAAGGATATTGCAAATAATCGGTTTGATCCGAGGTCGAAACAAGCGAAAAGGTAGAAAGCGTTTTATAGTCCATACGCATGCCGCCCGAGGCGCAGCCCTCAAATACAGTATTGGGGTAACGTGCAATCATATCGGCTGTAAAGTCAAGGAATGCCCTTGCACATGCTTCCAGCCCTTCGCCTGCGCAAAGGGCAAGGTAATCGGTGCCCACACCCACATCTTGATTGTAGTCAAATTTGATATAATCCGCTCCGTAATCCTCAACCATGCGGCGAATAGTTTCGCTCATATAAGCGCGCACCTTTTTGTTGCGGTAATCGAGAAAATGTCTGCCCATAACGGCAAGGCGCTTTCCGTTTCGCTGCAGGAAGCAGTCGTCATCGTAGTAATCGAGCATATCTTGGCATTTGATGCCGATGATCTCGGGCTCGATCCAAAGCCCTGCCTTCATGCCAAGCGATCTGATAAAGTCGGTGGTTGCGCGTATGCCGTGCGGGAAACGGGTCTTGCTTTCCAGCCATTGACCTACATAGGGGTAAATACCCTTGCCGGGCTCTTCGTTGTGCCAGCCGCAATCAATCACGTAATATTCCGCGCCGGTTTTGGCTACCACGGGGGCATAGATCCTTGTGGTCTCCTCGCTCGGGCTATCCCAGGAGAGGTGCATGTACTCGTTGAAGATCGCGGGCAGCGAGCGGTCGATCTCCGCAAGTCCGGCAATGTGTCTTCTGTATTTGGTCATCTCACCCACCACGTCATGGAGGGTCTTGCCAAAGCAAAGGGCAACATGTACCGTCATATAGGCCTCGCCGGGCTGCAAGCACTTGCTCCAGCCGCCATAGGGCAGATTTGCGCCGCCGAGGTAAAGATAGTATTCCTTGTGCTTTGCCCGTGCGTGCCCGGAAATTTCATAATACCAGGAGGCGTTGCTTTCGATCTGAAACATGGCAAGCTCGCCCGTTTCGGCATCTTCAATGATTGCTTGGGGCAGTGCTTCCTTGGTTGACCAACTTCCGATATTGGCAAAGGAGATCTTGTTTTGCTTCGCCGCCTGTATGCTTGCAAGCCCGAGCTCCTTAAAGGAATGGCGGAGTGGTTGGCATTCGGCATAGGAGCTTTGCGGGAATTGCGTGAGGTAGAGCCGGTCGGGCGCTTGATTGCCCTTTACTCCGATGCCGGATGCCACAAAAGCGGAGACCTCCTCTAATATGATCGCATCATGGCTGATGTTTTCCACCTCTGTGTGTATGCGGATGGCGGTGCTGTCCGCATATGTCTCAAATACTGTCTTTGCGCGGACAAGCTCGCTTTCCTGCACGATCTCCAATCGGTCGTCGTCCTGCAGGTGCGAAACGTATTTCATGCGTGCTCCCTCGGAGGAGGAGATCATTTTAATGCCCGCATGTGTTGGCTTGTTCTCGCCGCAGATCTGCACCTCGGCAAAGGAAACGCCCAGGGTGGAAGAGAAACTGCCACAGCGCATGAGCAGCACATGCTCCTCTTCAATTTTAAATGCAAGGTTTTTGAATAAAATATCCATTGTGGTCTCCTTTATTATTGAAATTATTTGTAGGTGGGCAGCCAGTCCTTGTGTGCTTCAAAGAGATCGTCGCAAAGCGAGATGATATCGTCGATAGAAAGCTCGGCACAGGTGTGGGGGTCAAGCATAGCAGCCCGGTAAACGGCTTCCCTTTTGCGCGTGACGGCTGCCTCGATCGTGAGGAGCTGCACGTTGACGTTGGTGCGGTTCATTGCGGCGCAGATCTCGGGAAGATCGCCCACAACGGTGGGCAAAATGCCGTTTTTGTTTACAAGGCAGGGGACTTCTACACAGGCGTTATGGGGCAGATTGGTGATCAGCCCTTTGTTCAGCACGTTGCCACCGATCTCATAGGGCTTGCCCGTTACGATTGACTCCATAATGCGCGAGGCATACTCGTGGGAGCGCTTGTGCGAGATGTCACCGCGCAAATATTCCTCGCGGGCAGTGTTCCATTTTTCAATTTGGATCATGCAGCGGCGGGGATACTCATCAAGCGGGACCTTGGCGCGCCCCTCGTTGATATTCTTGCTTAACAGGGTCACCATATCAAAGGATTCGTTCAGGCGCTACCCGTCAATGTCGTACAGCGCGATCTCAAAATCCCAAAGCGCCTCACTCATCATGCTGTCGCCCAGCACGTTTTTGGCAAATGCAGTGCTGCCCGCACCCATAAACGTGATCTTTCCCATTATTTTCCCTCTTTGTAACCGGGTATTGCATTTTTTGATTTGTTGTGGTACTATCATTATAGTGCGTGAAAACACCCGAAGTCAATCATTATTTTGCGCATTTTTATAACAATATTGCGGAGGTGCGACAAGATGGCACTGAATATCGATGAAACAGGTCTGGAGCGCGGCACACGCGGAAGCTTTGCACTTCCCATACACGGTGCCAGGCGCGGCACTGCGATCACACGGCATCGGGGGGAACAGTTTCCCTGCCATTTTCACCCGGAGTGCGAGCTCACTGCGATCCTCTCGGGGGAAATGTATTATCGCGCGCACGATACGGAATATTTGCTGCGTGCGGGCGATGCTGTGTTTGTAAACGCCAACGTGATGCACGCGGGCAGGAGCTGTAACGGCGCGGAATGCACGTATCTTCCGATCAATTTTTGGCCGATCTTCGTGTCAGGGCACGAGAATAGCCTGATCGACAAAAAGTATGTAGAGCCAATACGGGAAGATCTTTTTCCTTGTGCGGTGCTGCGCGCAGATCAAGAGGCGGATCGCCCGGCGCTCGCACTGGTGGCGGAAATCGTGCGCTTGATGGGCGCGCGCGAGGAGGGGTGGGAGCTGCTCACCAAGTCCGCGATCTGCCGATTGTGGTATTTCCTTTACATTGTGAGCAAAGAACGGGGCGCTCCGCGCGTTGACGCGGGGGTGGATGCGGTGAAGCGTGCCATTTTCTTTATAGAAGCGCATTACAGCGAAAAACTAACTCTTAATGACCTTGCAGGAGCATCGCGTCTTTCCCGCAGCGAGTTTTGTCGCACGTTTCACCGCTTCACGGGGCGTACGGCTTTTTCCTATTTACAGCATGAGCGTATACGCAGATCGCTCGCGCTTTTAGAGGATCGCGCATTGTCGGTGACGGACGTGGCGATGCAGGTGGGATTTTCAAATGCCAGTTATTATGCTGAGATTTTTCGGCGGTATATGGGAATTTCCCCTCTTGCATACCGAAAAAATGTGATGGCTCTTTGACTTTTTTAAAATACCTCTTGTATTTCTGCATAAAATTTGGTAATATGTAGAGTGGATGCTTCAATATTTAAAAGTGGCGGGTGCGGTATGTTCGGGTATGTAAGGATCAGGAAGGCGGACCTTCGTGTAAAGGAATACGAATATTACCGTGCTACCTACTGTGGGCTTTGCCGCAGTATGGGCAAATGCACGGGGCAATGCTCGCGCCTTGCGCTCAGCTATGATATTGCGTTTCTTACGCAGGTGCGCATGGCGCTTGTCGGCACTGCGCCGCAATTTAAAAAGCGGCGATGTGTGAGACACCCGTTTCTCCCCCGTATGATGATGGAACAAAACGGAGAGCTCGCCTTTGCCGCAGATGCCTCAGCGCTGCTCGTATACGAAAAGTGCCGTGATGATATGGCGGATAAGAGAGGGCTTGGAAAGCTACTCTCCGGGGTGCGGTGTTTGCTGTTTCGCTCTGCTTACAGGCGCGCCCAAAAGCGTTTGCCTGAGCTTGCCGTAACGGTGCGGAACAAGTTGGCGGAGCTTTCCGCGATCGAAGCGAAACAAAGCGCCACCGTTGATGCGCCTGCCGCTGTTTTCGGAGAACTGCTGGCTGCGATATTTGAGCACGGTCTTTCGGGTACTGCCGCGCGTATCGCGCGCGTGATCGGCGATAAGGTCGGAAGATTTATCTATATTGCGGATGCGATCGATGACGCGGAAAGGGATCAAAAAAGCGGAAATTTCAACCCCGTTTTGCTACTTTACGGCGCAAAACTGGGAGATGAGGAGCGACAGGCACTTGAGGACGCTTTGCTTTCCTCGCTATCCGATGCCGCGGGTGCGATCGACCTTATTTGTGAAGCAGCTGACTCGCCGCGCCATGCGGTTCTTGATAATATATTGTATTTGGGCATGCCCGACACCGCAAGACGGGTGATCTGGGGCGATGCGGCTAAGGAGGCAACAAGTGAGCAACAACCCTTATAAGATCCTCGGCGTTTCGCCCGAAGCGGATGACGAGGAGATCAAAAAGGCATATCGCGAGTTGGCACGGAAATATCACCCCGACCGTTACAGTGATTCCGATCTTGCTGATCTTGCCAGCGAAAAAATGAAGGAGATCAATGCGGCATATGAGGAGATCACGCGCATGCGTGAGGCAAATGCCACAGGTGGCAGCTATTATGAGGAGCCGCACGGCGGTGGCACCTCCGGCAAGCAGAACGGACAGGGCGGCTATTATACCAATATGGGGGGCGGTACGAATTACCGTTCACAGCATTACTCCGACGATGCAAAGAGCAAGTTTACCGATATCCGCAACTGTATCAATCGCGGAAGTATTGATGAGGCAGAGCGCTTGCTTGAGGAGGTGGCTTCTGCCGATCGGGGCGCGGAATGGGTGTTTTTGACGGGCTGCGTGCAGCTGCACAAGGGCTTTTACGTGGATGCACAGCGCTCCTTTGAAACGGCGTACCGTATGGAGCCTACAAACCAGGAATATTGGCGGTTTAAGGAACGGATCCATCAAAGAGCAGACGGGTACGGCAAGGGATACAACACAGCGGGGAACGGTAGCTGCGACTGGTGCACCACACTTATTTGTGCGGACTGCTGCTGCGAGTGCATGGGCGGCGACCTGATCCCGTGCTGCTAATATGTCAATGCGAAGAAAAAGATCCACGGTGAAGCTTGCCACCGCGGCGGTTTTGGCGGCACTTGGTGTGGTTTTTCTCACCCTCGGTGCGTTTATTGAGGTGCTGGATCTCTCCATGGCGGCGATCGCCTCGCTTACGGTGGTTTTTGCTGTGATCGAGCTGAAGGGGAAATATCCTTATCTCGTATATCTTGTCACGTCCGTGCTGTCGCTATTGCTGCTGCCAAGTAAGACGCCTGCGTTGCTCTACGCCCTTTTTGCGGGGTATTATCCGATCCTAAAGGCGTGTCTTGAGGGGCGTTTTTCGCGCACCGCTTCGTGGCTTATTAAGATCTTGAGCTTTAATGCGGCGTTTGCCCTGCTCGCCCTTGTGTCGGTCAAGCTGCTCACCGTATACGAGATCGCGTGGCAGTGGTGGTACGTGGTGCTTTTTGTGCTTGCCACGGCGATCTTTTTGCTTTACGATATTGCTTTGACGCGCCTTATCACCGTGTATCTTATGCGCTGGCGGCGGCGCTTTCGGTTCCATTTTGATGATTGAAAAAAGGGGCGGTGCCTAATGGCGCAACGCTCCTTTTTGTGTTTGCCATACACCTTTTTGTGTTTGCAATATACCACCTTGACATTTATTTGCCGGCGTGTTATAATTGAAATTAAACACATTCAAAATTAATTTTAAAGGAGTTGGTTTTCTTCATGGACAGTAGTACAGTACCCTTATGGATTGTGTTTGCAATTTGTGTGGTAGGCGGCGCTTATTTTGCTGCTACCGAGAGCTCGTTTTCGGCAGTTAACAAGATCAAGGTCAAGACGCTTGCCGATGACGGAAACAGACGCGCGCGCGGCGTTATGTGGGTCCTCAATCGCTTTGATAAGGCACTCACCACCCTGCTTGTGGGCAACAACGTGACCAAGATCGCGGCGGCATCCGTGGCGACTCTCATTGCCACGTCGATCTTTGAACCAAAGGGCGTGGACATCAATTCGTTCGGCTTTTCCATTGCGTGCAGTGCGGCGAGCACGGCGGTGATCTTCTTGCTCAGCGAAATGATCCCCAAGAGCTTTGCCAATGACCGCAGCGAAACGGTGTCGCTCTTTTTTGAGGGCTCGCTTCGTCTTTTGATGCGTATTTTAGCGCCCATTGCGGGCTTTTTCGGCTTGATATCCACAGCCGCTTCTAAGGCTTTCTCCAAGGGCGAGGCAGAGCCCTCCATTACCGAGGATGAGCTTTTGGAGATCCTTGACACGGTCGAGGAGGAAGGCGTGGTGGATGAGGAGCAGGGCGATATGCTCAAATCCGCGCTGGAATTTGGTGATACCGTCGTGAGTGACATTATGACCATGGCGCGTGATATTGAGGCACTGAACGTTGCCGCTACCACCGATGAGGTGCTTGCTGTTATCAGGAACACCAATCATTCCCGTATTCCCGTATACGCGGGTGATGCAAACCGCATCATTGGCACGCTTCGTGTGCGCACGTTTCTAACGGAGCACCGTCGCAATCCGAAAATAAAGGTACGCTCCTTGCTTTCCCAGCCCTATTTTGTGGCAGAGGATGCAAGGATCAACGATGTGCTGACTGATATGCGCCAGCATAAGCATCATATGGCGCTGGTCCGTGACGAAAATAAGCACATAACCGGTCTTGTCACCATTGAGGATATCTTAGAGGAGCTTGTGGGTGAGATCTTTGACGAGGAGGACGTGGTCGACCAAAACTTCCAAGCGCTTGGCGGCAACCGTTACCTTGTTAATACACATATGCTGGTCGGCAACCTATATGAGCGCATCGGTCTTTCTGCCGCGCCCCGTGGGGTTGCGGCAAAGCCGTTGCTCTCGCTGATGCTGGAAAATCTCGGCAAGCTGCCGGAGGTAGAGGAGAGCTTCGTGATCGACGATCTTGAATTTACTGTGGAGACCGTGGAAAATCAGCGCCCCGTGCGCACCTTTGTGCGTGTGCTTGACGAGGAGGAGCTTGCGGCACAGAGTGTCAAAGCCGCCGAAGAGGAGGTGGAGGCATGATGGCTGAGCATTTTGGAAAAATGTGGTGGGCATACGTCGTTATTTTTGTAATGGTGTGCCTTTCCGCCTTCTTCTCCGCATCGGAGATATCCTTTAACACGGCAAATAAGATGCGCCTGCGCCGTGCCGCCGAGGAGGGCTCGAAAACGGCAAAGCTGGCGCACGCTATTGTTGAGAACTTTACCACCTCGCTTTCTACCATTTTGGTGGGTAACAACTTAGCCAATATTGCCGTATCCACCTGCACGACCCTGATCGTGATGGATCTGTTCCCCGGTAATGCGGGAACGGCATCGTTTATCGCAACCATTCTCGTCACTATTGTGATCCTTATCTGCGGCGAGATCGTGCCCAAGGTGCTGGCAAAGCAGCATGCCGAGGTCGTGGCACGCGTGGCTTGTATTCCGATCCGCGTGCTGACGGTTGTGGTCAGCCCCATCGTTGCCATTGTGATGGCACTCCTGTTTGTTTTGCGCAAGGTCTGGGGCAAGGACCGCGGCGACAGTGACCCCACCGTGACCGAGGAGGAGCTCTCCTCTATCATTGAAACGGTCGAGGAGGAGGGCGTCATTGATGAGGAGCAGGGCGAGCTGCTGCAGTCTGCGCTTGAATTCCACGATATTACTGTGGAAAAGATCATGACGCCGCGTATCAATATGACGGCGTTTGATATTGACGACGAGGAAACGGGGCGTGCGCTTCTTGCGGATGCCACACAGTTTTCGCGCATCCCTGTTTATGAAAACAGCGTGGATAATATCATCGGTATTTTGTCCCTTAACCGTTACTATAAGGCGGCAATGGATACGGAAAACCCCGACATCCGTTCGCTTTTGTTAAAGCCCTGCAAGCTGCATAAGACGATGAAGCTGCCCGCGGCGCTTGCACGCTTGCGCGAGCAGAAGATGCACCTTGCCATCGTCATTGACGAATTTGGCGGCACGCTTGGTGTGGTGACGATGGAGGACATCTTAGAGGAGCTTGTTGGTGATATTTGGGACGATACCGACGTGATCGTGACGGAATGTTACCCGACGGGTGAAAATACTTATGAGATCTCGGGCGAGATGAATATTGAGGACTGCTTTGACGAGGTGGACTTCAAATGCCCCGAGGACTTTAGCTGCGAATATACCACGATGGGTGGCTGGGCAATTGAAATGCTTGAAGCAAATCCGCACGTGGGTGATAGCTTTTATTACGAAAATCTTTTTGTCATCGTTTCGGCAATGGAGGAGGAGCGCGTAACCAAGCTTACGCTTTTCATCAATCCCGTGGCAAGCGAGGACGAGGAGGAACTGTAAAACGAGGGGAGGGTGAACCTATGCCGATCCACGAATCCGGGGAGAATTATCTTGAGCAGATACTGATCCTTTCGGAGCAAAAGGACAAGGTGCGTGCGGTGGATCTTTGTGCCGCGCTTGGGTTTTCCCGCCCCACGGTCAGCATTATGCTGCGTGAGCTGCGTGAGGGCGGCTTTGTGACCTCGTCTGAAAACGGGGGGCTTCGCCTCACGCCAAAGGGGCTTGCTGTGGCAGAGCGTATGTATGAAAGGCACTGCCTGCTTGCAAAGGCATTGATGGCACTGGGCGTTTCCCGCGAAACGGCACTTGAGGATGCCTGCAAGATCGAGCACGACCTTAGCGACGAAACGGTAGCTTGTATCAAAGCCTACCTTAACGGGGTAAAAGGGAAAAATGAAGCACGTTGATATTTATACGGACGGCGCGTGCAGGGGAAATCCCGGGCGCGGCGGCTGGGGGGCGATCCTTGTATACGGATGCCACGAGAAGGAGCTTTCGGGGGGCGAGGCGCACACCACCAATAACCGCATGGAGCTGTGCGGCGTGATCGCCGCGCTATCTGCCCTGCGTGAGCCGTGTGAAGTCACCGTTACCAGTGATTCGCGCTATGTTGTGGAGGCTGTGAATAACGGTTGGGCGGAAAATTGGCGTGCGTGCGGCTGGCGTCGGGCGGACAGGAGCCCCGCGCAAAACGTGGATCTGTGGGAGCAGCTCTTGGGGCTTCTTAAAAAGCATGAGGTGACCTTTCACTGGGTGCGCGGGCATGCGGGGCATCCGTATAACGAGCGCTGCGACCGTCTTGCCACGGCATATGCGGATAGCTTTCCGCCCGAATCCTCGGAGGGATCCCTTGCAAAACCGTAACATATTGAAGACAGGGGCTTGCCCAAAACGCTATGTGCGTTTGGCAGGTCTCTTTTTTTACCGTCCGAATGGGGTGGCGTCAATCGCCTAAAAGCAGATTTTTTGCCTGTCAAATTGTATAATTTGGCATTGTTCTTCTTGTTCAAAAGCGCGAAAATAACAAGAGGGGATTGACTGTTTGCTGGAAATGATTTATAATATGTATATCGTTATACACTCGCTCAACGAGGGATTTTTCGCCCGAGGCGAGTGTGCGTGGTGGAGAGATCCGCAATATGAAGAAAAGGAGATGTTCCTATGAAGAAACAACTGCGTTTGGTTCTCTTTGCAGTGCTTGTCATGCTTCTTGTCGTGACCATGGCACTGGTTGCCTCTGCGGCAACCGAAGGTGCAACCACCCAAGAGCCCGAGCACAAGTACAGTGTCGTTGGCTCGGAGGGAACTGCCACGCCGAAGTATTATACTACTTTGGCACAAGCCGTGGCGTCCATCGACGCTGACGGGTATACCATTACGGTGCTTGCCGACACGACCGATGCGGCATGGGTGTTGAATTCCAACTACACCTATACCATCACCGGCGGCACGGAGGGTAAGACGGTCACGTTTACCTCTCACGACTCCGAAAAGGCGGCGCTGGTCAACGTTTCTGCAGGTAACGTTACCATCAAGGGCCTTACGCTTGTGCGTGGCACGGAGGTCTCGGCGACCACAGCTGCCGTGGTATACGTTAACGGTCAGTGCACGGTCACGCTTCAAGACGTGATCACGAGCGCTACGGTTACGGATACCGTTTATTTCAACGCGGGGGCAGATGTCACCATTTCGGGTGCTGCCACCAATATCAGTGGCGCTACCAACAGTGCTGTCAAGATCATAAAGGCGGCTGCAAGCTCCACCTTGAACATTGCCGGTGGCAGCCTTACTTCTGAAAAATACGTGCTTGATCTGAGAGGCGCGGCCACCGTGAACGTCACAGGCGGCACGCTCACGGGGACCGCCAATGCGGTGTTTTACATACACGCGTGCGCTCCCACCATCGGTATCACCAATGCCACGGTCGTATCGGGCGAGGGCAAGATGGTCTTCGATAAAGGAGGCCTTTTGGGTGTCAAGCCTCAGATCACTCTTGGGACAGGTGCGTCCATTACGGCAAACAACAACCTCATGTTTGACGCCTTTAATGCGGGTGCTGCGCTTACACTGAACGGTGCCGAGCTTTACCTTTCCGGCGAAAATGCGGCGCTAATCAAGGCGCTAAATATGACTATTACCAGCACGGCGGGTACGGTCTATCTAAGGAACGGTGCGGCACTTCCGGACGAAGAGCTTGATAAGGTTGGCACGGCAAACGGCTTTGATTGGTCGGTGCTCTCCTTACAGCTTGCATCGCTTACGGGACCCTGTGAGATCACCACGGGTGAGCATACCGAGGCATCCGCAGGGCAGGCACAGCAGCTTGCTAAGCAGCTGTTCCTTGCCACATACAGGGAGCGCTTCCCCAACATTGTCGTGGCTACCACGGGCCTTGCTACACTCGTGCTCAACGGCGAGGACGCTAAGCTGGACGTCAC
>JAZOCO010000001.1:0-34560 GCA_045596505.1 Eubacteriales bacterium | reverse complement strand
GGGTATCCGCTTGCGGATATGGAAATAAAATGTGCGGAGTATTATCAAAATCTTGTTCTTGTGTTTCCGGTACACTGCCAAAACATTCCCGATATTGTAAAGAGTTTTTTGAAGAACATATCGGTTGAAAATCTAACGGTTGTCGCTACCTACGGAAAAATGTGCTGTGGAAACGTTCTATATGAAATTCAAAAAAACTATCAAAAGAATATTGTCGCGGGAGCGTATATTCCTACGAAACACTCCTACATAGACAATGACGATGCTTTCTGTGACCTTGATGAACTAAAGCCCATCGTTGAAAAAGTCAAAGAGCCTTCGTATATACAACTCCCCAGACTTTATAAAAATCCTTTTGCTGATTTTTTTCCGAAATTAAGAAGCAGGCTTGGACTCACGATACAAAAAAGCGCAGATTGCAATGGCTGCAACCTTTGTGCTGACCGTTGCTCCTTTGGAGCGATACAATCGGGCAAAACAAACAGTAATTGTATTCGATGCCTAAAGTGTGTTGAAGCATGTCCGCGCCAAGCCTTGAAGATCAAATTAGGCTTGCCGTTAAAGCTATATTTGCGCAAGGAAAAATCAAATAAAGTGATAATTTATGTTTGAATGATATTTTTTCGAGTATTACCCAAAATCAGGGACAAATGTTACTTTTGACCTATGGTTTGAGGACTTTTTGCTTTCACAACCCCCGTTTTTGACCGATTTTTATACCTTTTGGAGTCTTGACCCACGTCGAGTCCGTCGTGTGTCTCACACGACGACTCGACAATTAAGTTCGCCTGCGGCGAGTGAAGTTGCTGCGCAGTGAAGTTTCGGCTGCCGCCGAAGTGAAGTTTGCACCGCGTGCGGCGCAAGTGAAGGGTAGTTTAACATATCCTCCCAAAATGCAAAGTTTACTTTCAAAGAAAAATTAAAACATATCGAAGGAAGAACCCGTTAAAATGAAAATTTTATCTATCGGCAACAGCTTTTCTCAAGATGCGCATCGGTATCTGCACCGTCTGGCACAAGAGGACGGCACGGAGCTCAAGACCGTAAATCTTTACATTGGCGGTTGCCCGTTGCAAAAGCACTATCTTAATATGCTCGATGACAACGTGGCGTATGATTTTGAATTCAACGGCGAAAAAACGGGCATCAAGGTTTCCATCAGGCAGGCGCTTGTGAGCGACAATTGGGATTTTATCACCTTGCAGCAGGCAAGTCCCGTCAGTGGGAAATACATGTCCTATTCGCCGTATATTGAGGCGCTTTCGGAGTACGTGAGAAAATGCTGCCCGCACACAAAAATACTGATCCATCAAACGTGGGCGTATGAAGGCGGCAGCGAAAAGCTAAAGAGCGTGGGATATGCTACCTCGGGGGAAATGCTGGCTGCTGTTTGCGATTCCTATGAGAAAGCAGCAAAGAGTATAAAGGCAGATGGCATCATCCCTTGCGGTAAAGCCATGATGAAGGGCTTAGAGCTGGGGCTTGAAAAGGTACACCGCGACACCTATCACGCGTCCCTTGGCGCAGGTAGATATCTACTGGCGCTTTGCTGGTATAAGGTGCTCACGGGAAAGGACATCTCGGGCAACAGCTTTCACGATTTTGACGTGCCTGTAAGTGAGGAAGAAAGAGAAATTGTGATCAAAGCAGTGAATGCTGCGGTTAAATAAAGGTTTTTATCAATTTGACTTTGCAAAAGGAGTTTTTGAAAAGAAATACTTATGGAAAAAACCACAGTAAAGAAAGAATGGATCGCTGATGTTCTTTATGCGATCGTTGCGGGCGTAATTGTCGGTACCGCGTACCACTTTTTCCAAAACAGCAACGGCTTTGCCCCGGGAGGCGTGGGAGGTCTTGCCACCATCACGCACCATCTGCTGGCGGACAAGGTGAGTTGGTCGATCCTGATGGTAGCCTTTAATTTACCGATCTTCGTTTTGGTGAGCGCCATAGTCAATAAAAAGCTGGGACTGATGCTAAGCATCTATATGCTTGTGCAGTCCTTCATACCGTATTTTTACAGGTTCGTGGGCGCAGCCCCGTATTGCTTAGCCAACAATCAGGCGGATTTTAATATCGTGTTTGCCTGTATCGCCACAGGAGTCATCTCGGGCTTTGGGTTTTCCATTATGTTAAAGCGCTTTGGCGCCAGCGGCGGCACTTACGGAATTTCGGCATTGATCAAAAAAGCAAGACCCGAAATGAACATTGCGTACATTTCGTTTATTATGGATGCAAGCGTCGTGTTTATCGCGTTCTTTGTATACGGTATGAAGATCACCCCCGTGATCTGTACCCTGTTAAACCTGTTTATTGCCAACATTATTGTCGACAAGGGTCTTAACGGTCTGAAGGACGGCTATAAATTTGAGATCGTGACAAGCAATCCAAACGAGCTTTCTGCCGAGCTGATGACGCGCTTGAGGCACGGTGTTACCGAGATCGCGGTGCACGGCATGTATTCCGACACCGACAAATATATGCTTGTTTGTATCGTAAACAAGCGACAGATCGGGGAAATGATGCGGATCCTCAAAAATCACCCTGAAACGTTTGCAAGCTTTGGAAAGGTAAACGAGGTGTTTGGGAACTTTAAGAGAAAGGTTTAAAAAGTCCTTTTGATCTGCCCCCGCCAAAAAGTGCTATGTGTTTTATAAAAAATAATCAAACGATAAGGAGAAAAGCAATGAAGAAGATCGTATTGCTGGGTGATTCCATCAGAATGGGATATGATAAGTATGTAAAGGAAGCGCTTGACGGCGTTGCCGAGGTCTATTATCCTTCCCAAAATTGCAGATTTGCGCAATATCTCTTGCGCCAGCTTCACGAGTGGAAGAAAAAGGGCGAATGGCCCACCGATGTCGATTTGGTGCATTGGAATGCAGGGCTTTGGGATGTTGCCGAGATGTTTGGCGACCCGCCCCTTAGCTCGCCCTCGCACTATGAGGATATGATCGTGCGCATTGACAGACGCCTGCGGCTGCTGTTTCCCGAGGCAAAGCTGGTATTTGCCACCTCTACCGCTGTGCGCGAGGAGGGGTATAAAGGAAGCTTTCGCCGTCACAATGCCGTGATTGAGCAATATAACGAAATTGCCTGCAAGGCGCTGAAGGATACCGACACAGCGATCAACGATCTGTATGCTCATACCTGCAACGCCCTTCCCGAATACTGCTCGGATATGACACATTACAATACACCCGAGGGTGCGGCTTATATGGGCAGCAAGGTGCTTGCCGTGATCGCACAGCAGCTAGGCATTGTGGGGAAGGATATCAAGGCAGAGGGTTTCCTGCTTGAAAACTATTCTGCTGACAATATCGGATATTGATCCGAGCATAATTCTTTTGTAGAGGTGAAAATAAATATGTATCGTATTGGAATAGATCTTGGCGGCACCAATATTGCCGCGGGTCTTGTAAATGAGAACTATGAGATCGTACGCAAGGGCAGTGTGCCCACCAATGCCGCCACCCGCACGGCAGAGGAGATCGCAGAGGCGATGGGTGCGCTTTGTAAGGAGATCTGCGCGGCACAGGGAATAGAGCTTTCGGACGTTGGAGCAGTTGGCGTGGCAAGCCCCGGGATCGTGGATCACGCAAACGGTGTGGTGGAATATACCAACAATCTGCCATTCTACCATTTTGAAATAGCCAAAATGCTGCGTGCCCTTATTGGTGCGGAAAACATACACGTGGAAAACGATGCCAATGCCGCAGCGTGGGGTGAAGCGGTGGCAGGTGCTGCGCGCGGAACGATGAATTCCGTAATGATCACACTCGGCACGGGTGTTGGTGGCGGCATCATTATTGATGGCAAGGTGGTTTCCGGCTTTAATTTTGCGGGCGGTGAGCTTGGGCATGTCGTGATCGAAAAGGACGGCGCGCCCTGTAGCTGCGGCAGAAGGGGGTGCTGGGAGGCGTATAGCTCGGCTACAGCCCTTATCCGCATGACCAACGAAAAGATCGAGGAATGCCGCAAAACCGGGCGCAAAACGGCGATGGAACAGGTCAGCAAGGTAAACGGCAGAACCGCCTTTGATGCTATGCGTGCAGGCGATGATGCGGCATGCGAGGTGGTCGACACATATATCTCGTATCTTGCCACGGGTATTACCAACATTATCAATATTTTTCAGCCTGAGGTTCTGTCGATCGGCGGCGGTGTGTCGGGTGAGCGCGACAATCTCTTAAAGCCGCTTTTGCCTCTTATCAATGCCGAAAAATATGGTGGCAACACTGTTCCCGAAACCAAGATCCGTATTGCCGAGCTTGGCAACGATGCCGGTATCATCGGTGCTGCCTTTCTTGGCATTTGAAATAGATAAGGGGCTGAGTCATTTAGATGCAGAAGGTGTGATCTCGGTACGTCAGGCGTATAAACATACGGCGAGTGCCGAGAGCGCACCTAAAAAACACACGTTAAAATTGAATTTCGCAAGAAATTCCACCTAAAAAGCCGCTTTCTCTGCCTTTTTTTGACAGGTAAAGCGGCTTGCTTTTCATTTTTATTTTGTGTGTTTTTGTTCGGCGCTAAATGCTCAGCCCCTATTAGTTGCGCTTGTCAAGCGGTATGTATTCTTTCGCGGGGGTAATGCACTTGTAGGCGGGGCGAATGATGCGCTTGGCAGTGATAAACTCCTCCATGCGGTGGGCACACCAGCCCGCAACACGTGCAATGGCAAACAGGGGAGTATAAAGACATTCGGGAATACCCATCATACGGTAGATAAGTCCCGAGTAAAGGTCAACATTTGCACACATATCCTTATTAACGCCCTTATATTTGCGGAAGATCTCGGGGGTGAGGCGCTCGATGGATTCAAGGAGTGCAAAATCCTCGCCAAAGCCCTTCTTTTCGGCAAGCCCGCGCGCCTGTGTCTTCAGCATCACGGCACGGGGGTCGGATTTTGTGTAAATGGCGTGTCCCATACCGTAGATAAGACCGCTGCCGTCGTTTGCCTTTCCTTCCATGATCTTAAGGAGATAATTGGTCAGCTCCTCGTCGTCATGGGGGTCCTTTACGTGGCTCTTGATATCGTCAAACATTTCCTGCACCTTGATGTTAGCGCCGCCGTGACGGGGACCCTTCAGGGACCCGATGGCAGCACCGATCGCCGAATAGGTGTCCGTGCCCGAGGAGGAAAGCACGCGGCAGGCAAAGGTGGAGTTGTTACCGCCACCGTGCTCAGCGTGTACCACAAGGCAAAGATCCAGCAGCTTTGCTTCCTCGTCCGTGTAGGACTTGTCGGAGCGCAGCATACGCAAAAAGTTTTCGGCGGTAGAAAGCTCGGGACGGGGGTTGTGGAGATTGAGGCTGTGTCCGCCAAAGACGTTTCGGGTCACGGCATACGCGTGTGCCGCAATAATGGGCACGCGCGCGATAAGCGACATGCTCTGGCGGAGCATGTTTGCAAGCGTGACCTCGTCGGGGTTTTCATCGTACGCGTAAAGAGAAAGCACGCCCGTGGCGATCTTGTTCATAATGGAGGGAGTGGGCGCCTTCATCAAAATATCCTCGTCGAAGCGCGGCGGGAGATTTTCGTAGCTGCTAATGAGGTACGTGAATTTGTCAAGCTGCTCCTTTGTCGGCAGATGACCGAAAAAGAGCAGATAGCAGCACTCTGCAAAGCCGAAGCGGTTTTCCTTTACGAAATTTTCGCAAAGTGAGGACATACGGTAGCCACGATAATACAGCGCTCCCTCTACAGGCATACGCTCACCCTCGTTAAAAATATAGCCGTGCGCATTACAAACACGCGTGACACCCGCCACAACGCCCGAGCCGTCCGGCTCGCGTAAGCCCCGCTTGATGTGATAGTTATCAAAGGCTGCGCCGGGGATCTGATATTCACCGGTGGACTCCTCTACCAATTCGCGCAACAGCTCGGCTTGTTCAGCCTCGCTTGCCAGGGATTTGTTCTTGTTATATTGCACAGAATGGCACCTCTCTTTCGGGAAAATAAAAATTATTATATAATTATATCATATATTTTTCCAAATTGCAAGACGGGACTGAAAAATAATGCCGGCGTCAGATCCACTTTTTTCGACGAAACAGGATGATACAAATAAACGCCACCACCACGGCGAGGGCTGTAACATAGGGATATCCGAAGTGCCAGCTAAGCTCGGGCATACCCTTAAAATTCATACCGTACCACCCTGTAATGAGGGTGAGTGGCAGGAAAACGGCAGATAGCGCTGTAAAGGTCTTCATAATACGGTTTAGACGTATATCAAGCATAGATTGATATGCCTCGCGCAGCTGCATCAATTGCTCTCTGAGAGAGCGTACGTTACGCTCAAGACGTTCCGCCTTATCGGTAAAGATCTTAAAATAACGCAGATCCTCCTCGGCAAAGATATCGTTTTCGTTCTCTTCAAGCGCCTTTCCGACGTCGATCAATTGCTCATAATAGTTTCTAAGCAGCAAAAGGCGTCGCCGCTCACTTAGCAAAAAGCCGACAAATCCGTCCTCGGCGTGATTAAAAAGTATCCGTTCCTCAGGCTCGGAAAGGGCAAATTCCATATCCTCCAGCAGCTTGCCGTCCCCCTCTATCATCGCGTCAAGAAAGGCAAAGATCAGCTTTTCAAGCGTAACGGAAGAGGTGGGGAAACGCTTTAAAACCGCTTCAAAGGCGCGGCGTGTGCTTCCGTCGCTGTCTCTGATATCAACGACTAAGAAAAGTCCCCGCTTGATATATATGGCGATGCAATCCTCCCCGTTTTCATCCCCCGTTGTGCGCTTGATCGTGCCAAAGCTGTAATGATCGTACACCTCGATGCTGCTTCTGAAATAGCGTACCTCCTCACGGCATTGCTGTACGGTCGAGGCGGAAAAGCCGAGTGCGGGGGCGATGCTTTCAAGCTCTTTTACAGTGATGTACCCCACGGTAAGCTCACCGTTTGGCAAATTCTCTGCGGGAGTAAAGGCGTTTTTTGTAATTTGATACAGCATAACAGCACCTACCTTTTAACATAGTATGTCCATCTTAATATAGTATGCGCATAAGGCAAAAAACTACCCCCATTTGCTGTGCAAACGGGGGTGAAGTTATTTTTTGTGCGGTGTGTGGTGCTTCTTTTTTGCCGAAAAGCCGAACGTGCCGATGCGCTTGCCAAGGGCGAAATATTCGCCGTGTGCGTAGGCGCAAAGACCCGCCTTCGCTAAATGCAGCTTGCCCTTGCTGTCAAGCAGATCCTCGTTTGCGTAGACCGCCACGATATCCGCGATGAACATATCGTGCGAGCCAAGCGGCACTATGTCCGTGACGCGGCAGCAAAGCGAAAGGGGACATTCGGCAATGAGGGGCGTTGCCACCTCGTCAACGGTGAGCTTCGTGAGGTCGCATTTTTTAAATTTATCTACCCGTGCACCCGTGTACGTGCCGCAATAATCAGCGGCGCGCACGAGCGTGGAGGGAGTAAGATTTATCACAAATTCTCCACTTTCCTTGATAATGCTATAAGAGTGCCTTGAGGGGCGCACGGAGATATATGTCTTTGGCGGGACGGTGTTTAAAATGCCCGTCCAGGCGATCGTCAGAATGTTCGCTTGCTCGGCAGTGCCCGAGGAAACCATAACGGGGGGCGTTGGTGCCAGCATTGCACCGCCGCGAAACTTCACTTTTCCCATACCGTTACCCCCTTAAAATTTGATGCGGGTGACGCCTACCGCCTTGCCGGTCACGGGATCTACGTCAAAAAGGACACCCGTGGCGGCGATGGGTCCGTCCGCCACCGTGAAGCGGTGGGGCATATGCGTGCGCATTTTTTCGATCACATTCTCGGGCGTGACGCCAAGGATGCTGTTCGTGGGGCCTGTCATACCGATATCGGTGATATAGCCCGTGCCGTTTGGCAGGATCTGCTCGTCGGCAGTCTGTACGTGCGTGTGTGTGCCGAAAATAGCGGCAAAGCGCCCGTCGAAATGGCGTGCAAGAGCCAGCTTTTCCGAGGTTGCCTCGGCGTGAATATCCAGCACTGCAAAGTCATAGGTGCGGCGTGCGCGCTCCAGCTCCTGCTCTACAGCGCGGAACGGATCGTCCAGCGCTTCCATAAATACGGTGCCCGATACGTTCACGACCAAAATACGCCAGCCTGCGGGGGAGGTGATCACGCGCGAGCCCTCGCCGGGGCAAAGGGCGGGGTAGTTGCAGGGGCGGATCACGGCGTGCGTGTCGTTTAAAAAGGTGTGTGCATCACGGCGATCAAACACGTGGTTGCCCGTGGTGATAAAATCCACGCCTACGGCAAAAAGAGCCTGTGCCGTTTTCGGGGAAAGCCCATGGATATCGCAAACGTTTTCGCCGTTGGCGATCACAAGCTCCGCACCAAGCTCGGCGCGCTTAGCCCAGAGAGTGCTTTGTAAAAAAGGCAGCGTGCGCTCTCCCACAACGTCGCCCAAGACTAAAATTTTCATACTTCCTCATTTCTATACGCGATCCTATACACCATCGCGCTCATACAGTATAGCACAGGCAAGTAAAAAATGCAAGAGCCGCGTGGGGACGGTTTCTTTCCCACTTTTTTAAAAAAGAAAATTTTTACAAAAAAGAAAAAAACTCTTGACAATTGGAAAAAGTGCGTATATAATAAATAAGTCACTGTAAAAAGCGTTGTGGTGTAGTATTTCGCATATCACCCTAAAACACGCTTCCGATTTCAAGTTTAAGGAGGTGCTAACGATGCTCAGAACTTACCAACCCAAAAAGCGTCAAAGAAAGAAAGAGCACGGCTTTAGAAAGAGAATGAGAACTGCCGACGGCAGAAACGTTCTGAAGAGAAGGCGCGCAAAAGGCAGAAAGAGACTGACGTATTAAGTCCCACGCCACATAGAAAACGATCGATGTCTCTGGCAGCTCGTCAAAGGCATCGGTTTTTTTCGTTTTACCAAGTTTAGCAAAATTTATTTAACGGAAGTGTAAAGGTGTACGCATATGAAAAATTATGCCATAAAGGAGCATCATCTCTATAACAAGGCGTTTCGACGCGGCGATCGCTTCGTTTCCAAAACCGTGGCGGTCTACGTGCTGCGCGATCATGCCGCAAAGCGACTGATGCTCGCCAACCCCGAAAAGCGATATTTCAATCGCGTGGGGCTGTCGGTGGGCAAAAGGCTGGGCGGTGCTGTGGTGAGAAACCGCGCCAAGCGGCTGCTGCGCGAGGCATACCGTGCCATCAAAACGGAGATTGGGCTGAAGAGCGGGTATTTGGTGGTGCTTGCCGCAAGGGACGAGATCCGCGGCAAGAAAACAGATGATGTGAAAAGAGATCTGCTGCGTGCATTCCGCACGCTTGGTATGCTTGGCGGCGGATCGTTATGAAGCACATTGCAATTTACTTGATACGCTTTTACAGAAGGTTCATATCTCCTCATAAGGGCGGCGCGTGCTGTCGCTTTACGCCAAGCTGCTCGGCGTATGCCATGGAGGCATTTGAGAAGCGCGGCTTTTTTGTGGGAATGATATTGACTGTATGGCGGGTATTGCGCTGTAACCCATACTGTGCGGGCGGGTATGATCCCGTGCCCGACAAGGGACTTCGATACAAGGGTTCGCGCGAGATCCCGGACCCCGATGAGTGCTGCAAGGACGGCAGCGGGTGCCACGGGCAGGAAGGCACCGAAATGATCGCGTCCGATCGTGAAATGAGGGAGTGATCCCCAGAGCGTTTCCGTCCAAGGAAAGGAAAAAATCTATGAACAAGAAAAAAATCACAAGAGTCACGTCCCTTTTGCTGGCACTGCTCCTCGCGGTGACGCTGCTGGCTACTCTTGCCGGCTGCGGCGGCAAAAAGGGGGACACCATTGACTCCTCGTGGACTGCGGCGGATACCGATGCCGTTACGTATTTTGCACGTATCGTGCCCTTGAGCCCCGAGGCGCGCGAAATGTTCGTCGCTGCTTCCCGCGGCTATAATATGGCGGCAGAGGGCTTTGATAAAAACGCCGATGCGCCCGACACGGGCACTGTTAACTTTGAGGGTGTTTACGCTGCGCTTGAAAAGGTAAAGCCCACGGACGATGCGTCTAAAACGCACTTTGATGAGCTGAAGGCGGCGCTTACCGCAGAGAACGTGCGCGAGATCGTGACACGTATGAGCGAAACCGTATCGCTTGAGACAGATAACGGTCCGATCGATACCATTCTTGTGTGGATCGGCAAGTTTTTGCAGATCCTGACCAAGATCACGGGCGGTAAATATGTGTTTGGCTTGCTGCTCTTTGCTGTTGTGGTAGAGGTTCTGATGCTGCCCTTTGGCATCAAGCAGCAGAAAAACTCCATCAAGCAGGCAAAAATGCGCCCCAAGGAAATGGCGATCCGCAACAAATACAAGGGTCGCACCGACCAGGCAACGCAGCAAAAGATGGCGCAGGAGATCCAAAAGATGTATCAGGATGAGGGCTTCAACCCCATGGGCGGTTGCTTGCCTATGCTGATCCAGCTTCCCATCATTCTTGCGCTTTACCAGATCGTGATCGATCCGCTTCGCTACGTGCTCGGCAAGGCGGCATCGCTTTCCACAGCACTGACCACCTACTGCACCACTGCCAAGGCGGCGGGAGGCCTCGGGCTTGAGATCGGCACGGGAAAGGGCACCATCGAGCTGCTCTCGCAGGCGGGCAACAACATTGAGGGGCTAAAGAGCTTCTCCTATTTCACAAACGCGGGTGATTGCTACAATGCGCTGACCCAAAACGTGACCATTCCCGATTTTAATCTTTTTGGCATCAATATGGGCCGTATCCCCACGTTTACCAGCATTTTGGTGCTGGTGCCGATCTTTACCTTCGTGTTCTATTTCCTTAGCATGAAGCTCAACCGTAAATTCACCTACCAGCCAGCTGTGCAGGATGCACAGATGGGATGCTCCAACAATATGATGGATATCACCATGCCGCTGATGAGCGTGTATATCGCGTTTATCGTGCCTGCTGCCGTTGGTATCTACTGGATCTTCAAGAGCGTTTTGTCGACCCTCAAGCAGTTTGTGATGAGCAAGGTGATGCCTATGCCCGTCTTTACCGAGGAGGATTATAAGGCGGCAGAGCGCGCGCTGAAGGGCAAATCGAAGCCTGAACGCAAGCAGCCGGGTGAGCGCGTGAACAAGAACGGCACTAAGGTGAGATCACTGCATTATATTGATGAGGATGACGAGCCACTCCCCCCGCCCGTTCGTGACAGGGTAGAGGAGCCCGCAGAGAAGAAGCAGGAAGAGCCGAGGACGCAAAAAGAGCAAAAGAAGCTTGACGTGCCCAATCTCAAAGAGGACCGCAAGCAAAACGACGACAAAAAGTGAGGAAAGATCAATGAAAAAGGAAATAACAGTAACAGCAAAAACCGTTGAGGATGCTGTTTTAAAGGCGGCAGCAGAGCTTGGCGCACCCGGCGCGGATGCGATCTCCTATACCGTTTTAGAGGAGCCGAAGAAGGGCTTTCTCGGCTTTGGTGCAGTACAGGCTAAAATCACTGCCAGCTATCGTGCAAAGGGCGCAGATGCCGCAGTGGAGCTGATCCGTGCATTGGTAGATGGAATGGGACTTGATGCGACCGTTACGCTGGTCGAGAGGGATGCAAAGGACGAGAATAAGCTCATCCGTGTGGAGGGCGAAGGGGCAGGCGCGCTGATCGGTCACCACGGCGACACGCTTGATTCCTTGCAGTATCTTGCCAATCTTGCCGCGAACAAAAAGGTTTTGGGCGAAAAGCGAGAGTTTTGCCGCGTGACCGTTGACGTGGAGAATTATCGTGCCAAGCGCGAGGAAACGCTGCGCGCTCTTGCACGCAGAAAGGCGGAGCAGGTGCTGCGCTACAAAAAGAGCGTGATGCTTGAGCCGATGAACCCCTACGAGCGCCGCATCATCCACTCCGAGGTACAGCACATCGAGGGTGTCAGCACCAATTCGATCGGCAGCGAGAATAACCGCAAGGTCGTGATGTATCTTGACACCGAGGCAACCGAGAGCGATGCCGCACGTCGTGAGCTTGATGAATTTGCTGAATTTTAATTAAAGGTAAAAAGGGCACGGTGCGGGGCACTGCCGCAAGGCAAACCCGCACCGTGTTGTGGTTTTTATGAAAGTGTATGATACAATTGCCGCCGTTTCAACGCCGCGAGGCAAGGGTGGCATTGCCGTGATTCGCGTGTCGGGCGAGGGTGTAGCCGACATCTTAAAAAAAGTGTTTTTGCCAACGAGTAAGGATGGCTCTTTGACACCGCGCCGTGCTACGTTTGGAAAGATCGTAAGAGAGGACGGGAGAGCCGTTGACGAGGGGTTGGTGACCTTTTTTGCCGCCCCCGCTTCCTTCACGGGTGAGGACGTGGCGGAGATCTCCTGTCACGGCGGCGCGCTGGTTACCGAAGCGGTGCTTGGCGCGGTGCTTGCCGCGGGTGCGCGCCCTGCCGAGGCGGGTGAATTTACGGCGCGTGCCGTCATGAACGGCAAAATGACGCTGTCCGCGGCAGAGTCCCTTGGTGTTTTGCTGGATGCGAGCACACATGGGCAGCTTGCGCTTGCGCGGGGCGGTATGGAGGGGAAGCTTGCCGAGGCGGCACGCGACATTTATGCCCGACTGTCCTTTATCCTTTCGGATATCTACGCAAGAGTAGATTTCCCCGACGAGGATCTTGCAGGGATGACCCCCGATTCACTGCGCGACGCTTTGCTTGATGTGAAGCGCAAGACCGAACAGCTTGCCGCCACGTGGCAGGTCGGAAAAGCAGTGAACGAGGGGATCGAAACCGTGATCTGCGGCCCTGTCAATGCGGGGAAATCCACCCTTTATAACGCCCTTGTTGGGTATGATGCCGCCATTGTCACGGACGTGGCAGGTACCACGCGCGATATCATCAGTGAAACGGTATCTCTTGGCAAGGTGACACTACGCTTGTCGGATACTGCGGGTCTGCGCGAAACCGCGGATGCGGTGGAGCGTATCGGCGTGGCACGCGCCGATGCCGCCATTGACCGCGCCGAGCTGATCCTTGCAGTTCTTGACGGCAGCGAACCGCAAGATGAGCAGACAAGCGCACTGCTTAAACGGCTGCAAAACGCAAGGGGCAGAGTGGTGATCGTTCTTAGCAAGCAGGATCTTTCGTGCAATTTCCCGTTATCCTTGCTTTCAGGGTTTGAGCACGTTGTTTCGGTAAGTGCCAAAACGGGGGATATCTCTGCGCTTCGTCACACGGTAGAGGCTCTTTTTGATGCTGAGGAGATCGATCTTTGGAACGATGCCGTTGTTGCGAGTGCCAGGCAGTACGCCGCGCTCTCCCGCGCCGCAAAAGCGCTTGATGCCGCGGTAGCCGCGCTTGATGCCGGTGTTCCGCTTGATGCCGCCTCGGTCGAAGCTGAGCTTGCTATGGCGGCTGTTGGTGAGGTGGACGGGAGAGCCGTCAGCGAGGATATCGTGGCAGATATCTTTTCACATTTCTGTGTGGGAAAATAAGGGGAACGGTATGAAAAAAGGCGAAAAAATTTTATTTATCATCGCACTGATCATTGCAGCTGCGGCGTTGCTTTTTGCGTGCTTTTCGGCATACTTTGGCATCTACTTTGTTATTTTAAAGGTTGGCGGTACGGAGCAGCTTAGTATGGCGTTGACGGGTCTGATCTTTATATTGGTCACACTTATCTCGTGGTCGCTTTCCTTGATCTCCTTGCCGTTTTTCATCTTATCTCTCGTAAGGTCGGAGCAAAAATGCGTACGGCGTACATCGCTTGTGCTCTTATGCTTGCTTGGCGGCTTTTTCGTGCTGAACGCTTGTTTGCTTATTGTAGTTATCTAAAAAGCATAGAGCCTGCCTCAAGCTTTGCTTGAGGCAGGCTCTTTTTCTTCGCCCAAAAGGGGAATAGGAAAGGCATTCAGCGCCTTGCGGCGCGCCTTGTGATCGGGCATGACGGTAGCAAGAAACGCCCAAAAGCGCTCGCTGTGGTCGGCGTGATGGAAGTGGGCAAGCTCGTGGCAGATCACGTAGTCAACCAACGCGGGCGGCAGATGCACAAGGCTGCGGTTAAGGGTCACGCGCCCCTCGTGCGGGCGGCAAACCCCCCATTTGCTTTTCATGGCGCGCACCGTCACAGCAGGCATTTTTGGTGGCTTTGGTGCAAAAAGCGGCAAGAGTGCCGCCGTGCGTGCGGTCAGCTTTTCGGTTGCCTCTCGCGCCAGCAGCTCGGCAAAGCATTTTTGTCGCTCCTTGGGGCTTTCGGGGTCACGCACCGTGAGATAAAGCGTGCCGCTTTCAAGATACGCATTGCGTTTTTTATCAGCAACGACGCAAACGGTGTGGGGAACACCCCATATGGGCACACTTTCACCCGATCTTAGCAGCAACGGTAAGGGATGTGCCGCGCGCTGCTTTTCAAGGCGTTCTCTTGCGCGGTCAACGTGCGCCGCGTGCCGTGTCAAAAAATCCTCTATTTTTGAAATAGGGGCGCTAATGGGTGCAGAAACGTGAAGCGTTCCGTCCTCTTTTACGCGTAAATTGTAGTTTTTTACTTTCTTTCGCGTCAGCGTATACGTATACCCCTTGCCGTTTGCCCAAAATGTACGCATTTCCCTCATAGTGAGTGGCGTAGCTTATCAAGGGCATTTTGCAAAATGATCTCGGCAGAAAGCGTGTCAATGACACCCTTGCGCTTTTGCCCCCTTGTGTTTGTTTCGTTGAGAAAACGCGATGCCGCCATGGTGGTCATGCGCTCGTCCATCAGCAAGAGTGGTATTTCTGGCAGGCGCTTTTCCAGCAGCTCGGCAAGCTGGCGGATGCGTACGGCGCGCGGACCTTCCGTGCCGTTCATATTGACGGGTAGCCCCAGCACGATGGCGCTGATGCGCTCTGTCGCCACTACCTCGGCGATCGCCTCTACCGATCTATCCAGCCCCCCGCCCTTGATGTTGCCCACACCTGTAGCGAGCAGGCGAGATGCATCGGATATGGCAAGACCTGTGCGTGTCTCACCAAAATCAATGCCCAGTATGCGCCCTTTTGTTTCTTTGATTTTTTCAAGACTCATGGTATCACTCCTAACTGTTAAAAAGAACGTGCTTTTCGATAAATTCAAGAATATCCGAAAACACCTCGTCGCGGTTTTTTTCGTTATGCAGCTCGTGGCGCGCACTCTCGTAAAGCTTTAGCGTCACGTTGCAATTTTCTTTGGTCAGGCGGCGAGCCACCTCCCTTACTCCCTTGCCGTAGTTCCCGATGGGATCCATCTCTCCCGAAAGGAGGAAAATAGGCAATTTTTTTGGTACGTTTGCCGCCCAATCCCGCCTTGAAACGGCGCCAAGAAGCGTGAAAAGGGTATCGTAGCCCGCGGCGGTGAATACGTAGCATCCAAGTGGATCGGTGCTGTAACGCTCGCGCACCTCACGCTCACGCGTCAGCCATGCATTAGGGTCGTTTTCACCCGCAAAGCGCTTGTTGTATGCGCCGAAGGCAAAGGAGGTGATCAGCTTGCTGCGGTGACGGTATCCCCTTGCCTTTGCAACGGTGCGAGTTAGAGTAAGCCCCACGCCCGTTGGCTGATGTGGCCCCGCTGTTCCGCTGAGCAGTACACCTGCGGGTGCTTCACCGTAGCGCGTAAGATACATACGTGCAACAAAAGAGCCCATACTGTGTCCGTATAGGATAAGGGGCAGACCTTCAAATTTTTTTTTCATCAGCAGCGTCATGGTATAAAGATCCTCAACGAGAAGATCAGCACCGCCGCGTGGTGCGGTAAAGCCAAGGTCATCTGCTGTTTTCGCAGTGCGTCCGTGGCCTAAATGGTCGTTTGCGCAAAATACAAGCCCGTGCGCCGCAAAGCGGCGCGCCCACGCGTCGTAGCGCAGTACGTGCTCACACATGCCGTGCGAGAGCTGTATGATGGCACGCGGCTTTGCGTGGCTTGGTAAAAAGAGATAGCCGTGCACGGTATCCGTGCCGTTTGAGGAGGGAAAGGTGATCTCCTCAAAGGAGATATCTGTCACAGTAGGCACTCCTCCTGTAAGATACGACGTGCCTCGAGGAGCAAGATCTCGCGGCGATTTTTTTCGGGCGCTTGCCAAACAAGGTCTTGTAGTCGTCCCAGTAAAAATGAGGTCCTTGTGGGGTGCACGCCTACGGCATCTTGCAGCTCTTTGCCGTTTACCGCAAGTCTGCGGATCTCTATGGCAGTCCCGTTTTTCAGCACCTGCTTGGTCAGCGTCAGCGCTTCGCTCACATCCTTGGCAGCAAGCACGCCATGTAGCAAAAGCCCCTTTTCAAAGTGTGGATGGTATCGGCAAACAAAGCGTCTTGCCTCGTAGGGCGTCGCGGGCACAGGTTCTTTTAATATAGAAAGATACGAGAGAACGCTACTAAGAAAAGCATTTGGTGCGTGCCAACGCCGTATCAGGCGGCGCGCCTGCTCGTCATCGCTCTTGTGAAGGAGTGCCGTGATGCGTAAGGGTGCATCGGGCGGCAGTGCGGCAAGCCTTGGCAGCTGCTCGGTGTCGGGTATGACGTCAAAAAAAACGTGTGGCGTACAGCCCGCCGCGAAAAGCGCGGCAAGCCCCTCGGCTGCTTTTGGCGCGGTTACGGTGCGTGTAAGCTCGGAGAAGATGCGTTCTACTGCAATCAGGGACAGGCGGGCGGCGCAGTCCTTTGCGGCACGGGCAGTATTTGTCTCCACCGAAAAGCCAAGCTTTGCCACAAAACGGAAGCAGCGCAGAATGCGAAGTGCATCCTCCTCAAAGCGTTTTTCGGGGGCGCCTACTGCGCGCAAAATGCATTTTTTAAGATCGGCCTGTCCGCCAAAGGGATCTACAAGTCCCGTTTCGGGGCTAAATGCCATAGCGTTTACGGTAAAATCGCGCCGTGCAAGATCCTCGCAAAGCTCGGTGGTAAACTGCACGCTATCGGGGTGGCGGCTGTCAGAATACGTACCGTCCGTGCGGTGTGTGGTGATCTCGATGGGGTGACCATCCGACAGGACCGTCACCGTGCCGTGAGAAAGCCCTGTGGGGATCACACGAAATTCTCCAAGAATTTCCAGCATTTCATCGGGGGTGGCATCGGTGGTGAGATCAAAATCGTGTGGCACCTCGCCGCGCAAAAGATCGCGCAGGCTGCCGCCCACAAGATAGCCGCGCTTGCCGCCCCTTTGCAGTGCCGAGAGCACCGCTGTTACGTATGGGGGAATGCTTCTTTCAAGCTCCATCTTTACAGGCTCACCTCTGTTTCGCTTTTTTTGTTCATTCTGTTTATAGTATACCATAAAAATCTCGCCTTGTAAATAAATCGGTATATTTTGCCTTGTTTGAATGAAAAAATATCGCCAAAACTATAGTCGAAGGAAGTTGAACACGATAGCCTCTCGGCAATGTATTTCTGCGCCTTTCGCCCTGCCCCGTCTTGCAAAGTGCACACTTTACCGCGTCGCGTCAGGACGAAATTCATCAAAAATCCATTCGCCGGGAGGTGCTTCGCAGTATTTGCGGAGCAAACGGGCTCCTTGGCGAGGAAAATTTTTGCAGCAATATGCGGATATTGCAAAGGAATTTGCCGAAGGCGAGGCGTTCGTTTGCCCGCAAATACCTGTCGTGTTCAACTCCCTTCGGCTATATCCGCAGGGAATGACCTTCCTTCGGCTAAAAAGAGCAAGTGTATTGTTCTTGGAAAAGAGGTAAAAATCATGACCATCATTGACCGTATTGCACTGATCCTTGTCGTGGTCGGCGCGCTGAACTGGGGCGGCATCGGGCTTTTCCAGTTTGATGCGGTGGCGTGGATCTGCGGTGGTGCAGGCACTTTGCTTGCCAGGATCATCTATACCGTGGTAGCGCTTGCCGGTATCTGGTGCATTTCTCTCATTTTTCGTTCCGAGGACGCGATCGAAGAAATGTGACGTAAATGCGGGTTGCCGCAAAAGAGGGTGAGGGGACTTGCTTTCTTTTGCGGCGGCTTTTTATGTGCGGTGGGTTTTGCGAGTGCTTAGGCGAAAAAATATTCATTTATTGTGAATAATTTATAAAAAATATTCATTCTTGCAAAAAGCAACGCGCATTTCCTAAAGCCGCTTGTTGGGTGAGTTGCTTCGTGTTTGGTGCTCGTGCGTCGAAATGCTGCAGAAGTAGCGGTAGGATAGAATATACTTTATTAATTAAATTATAGTAGGCAATTATAATACAGGTGAGCATAGGAGAAGCGCGTCGCGCGCGAGGGGAGGCGCGTGGCGGACCGCCCAAAGGACACAAAATGTAAAATAATGAAAAAATATTCAAAAAAGCCCTTGACAAGCGTGTTAAAAAGTGCTATGATAGTGCCATCGAAATTCCGCTTGTGCGGAAGATTTACAAAAGGGAGAACATAACAATGGAAAAAAAGGATATTAAAAAGGTAGTGCTTGCGTATTCCGGCGGGCTTGACACCTCTATTATTATTCCGTGGCTCAAGGAGAATTATAATAACTGTGAGGTGGTTGCCGTTTCCGCAAACGTGGGTCAGGCGGACGAGCTTGAGGGCCTTGAGGAAAAGGCACTGAAAACAGGCGCATCTAAGCTTTATGTGTTGGATCTTACCGATGAGTACGTGGAGGATTACATTATTCCCTGCGTACAGGCGGGCGCAAAATATGAGGAGTATCTGCTTGGCACCAGCCACGCGCGTCCCTGCATTGCAAAGGCACTTGCAGAGATCGCGATCAAGGAGGGTGCGGATGCCGTTTGCCATGGCTGCACCGGTAAGGGTAACGACCAGGTCCGCTTTGAGCTGGCATTTAAGCATTTCATTCCCGATATGACGATCATCGCGCCCTGGCGTGAGTGGGATATTAAGTCACGCGAGGAGGAGATCGAGTACGCAGAGGCACATAACGTCCCGCTGAAGATCAACCGCGAGACCAATTACTCTAAGGATAAAAACCTCTGGCACCTCTCTCACGAGGGTCTTGATCTTGAGGATACGGGCAATGAGCCGCAGTACGAGAAAAAAGGCTTCCTTGAAATGGGCGTTTCTCCGATCGATGCACCCGACACGCCCACTTATGTGGAGATCGAGTTTGAAAAGGGCGTGCCCGTTGCAGTAGACGGTAAGAAGATGACGCCTAAGGAAGTAGTGCTTACCTTAAATGATCTTGGCGGCAAAAACGGTATCGGTATTCTTGATATCGTAGAAAACCGTTTGGTTGGCATGAAGTGTCGCGGTGTATATGAGACCCCCGGTGGAACCATTCTTTATAAGGCGCATGAGGTGCTGGAGACTATTTGCCTTGACAAGCTCACGATGCACGAAAAGCAAAAGCTTTCTGTCACGTTTGCCGAGCTGGTCTACAACGGTCAGTGGTTCACACCCTTGCGCGAGGCACTGTCCGCTTTTGTCAGCAAAACGCAGGAGACTGTTACGGGTAAGGTGCGCCTCAAGCTCTACAAGGGCAATATGATCAACGCAGGCGTGTGGAGTCCCTACACGCTTTACAGTGAGGAGATCGCAACCTTTGGTGAGAGTGATTACAACCAAAAGGATGCAGAGGGCTTTATCAATCTCTTTGGCCTTCCCGTAAAGGTACAGGCAATGACAAACGCAAGGAACAAGAAATAAAAAGCTGCGGCAGGGGCCACTCCTTTTTGGGGTGACCCCGTGGCGCATTTTAGTGTGGCAAATACTTTATAGGAGAGCTTTTATGGCGAAAATGTGGGCGGGTAGGACCGCAGGAAAAACCGAAAAAATAGCAGACGATTTCAATTCCTCCTTGCGCTTTGACCGCAAGATGTATCGTCAGGATATAAAGGGCAGTATCGCACACGCCCAGATGCTTGCAAAGCAGGGCATCATTGCCGAGGATGAGGCGAATTCTCTTATCGACGGTCTTGCTGGCATCCTTTCCGATCTTGAAAGCGGGGCGCTCGCGTTTGACGAGAGCTGCGAGGATATCCATATGTTCGTCGAAGAGGAGCTGACCGCCCGTCTTGGTGACGTGGGCAAAAAGCTGCACACGGCACGCAGCCGCAATGATCAGGTGGCACTGGACCTTCGCATGTATCTGCGCGATGAGATCGACGCGATCGTCAAGGGGATCGCCTCGCTTATTGAGGTGTTGGCAGATCAGGCGGATAAGTACGATACGTGTATCCTTCCGGGCTACACACATCTACAGCGCGCACAGCCCATCGTTTTCTCGCACCATTTGCTGGCTTATGCCATGATGCTCCTGCGCGACAAGTCGCGCTTTGCGGATAGCGCCGCGCGCATGGACACCTCTCCCATCGGGTCATGTGCGCTGGCAGGCACGACCTACAACACCGACCGCCGCTTTGAAGCGGAAAAGCTTGGTTTTTCCGATATCTGCCGCAATAGCATCGACGGTGTTTCCGACCGCGACTTCTGTCTTGAATTTATGAGTGCGTGCTCCATTTTGATGATGCACCTTTCTCGCTTTTCCGAGGAGCTGATCCTGTGGTCAAGCTGGGAATTCCGCTTCGTGGAGCTTTCCGATGCTTTTACCACGGGCTCGTCCATCATGCCACAAAAGAAGAACCCCGATATGGCTGAGCTGATCAGGGGCAAAACGGGGCGTGTTTACGGCGATCTGATGGCACTGCTCACCACAATGAAGGGATTGCCCCTTGCATATAACAAGGATATGCAGGAGGACAAGGAAAGCGTGTTTGACGCCGCGGAGACGGTAAGAATGTGCCTTGACGTGATGACACCGATGATCGCTACCATGAACGTGCGCGCTGACAACATGAAAAAAGCGGCACAGGAGGGCTTTATCAATGCCACCGATCTTGCCGATTATTTGGTAAAAAAGGGCATGCCGTTTCGTGATGCATACCGCATTTCGGGCAGCATTGTAGCGGAATGTATCAGGACGGGTGCGGTTTTAGAAGCCCTGCCACTTGAAAGCTACCGCCACCATAGCGACCTGTTCGAGAGCGATCTTTATGAAGCCATTGATCTTGCAAGCTGTGTTGCAAAGCGCATTTCCGAGGGAGGACCGTCCGTAGGCTCTGTGCGTGCACAGATCGCTTACGTGAGGGAACAGCTTCAAAAATAAGCCGAAAAATTGCCGCGGTGCGCCGCGGCAATTTTTTGCTTGGTGAGACGCATATGTGACGGTATTATGAAATATAATCTAATTCATACATATCTACTTGACATTCCCATTTTTAGGTGTTAAAATAGTTAGGTCACACCAAGAATTGATTTACTATTAAACTAATTTTGCAGCTGTCGGGGATCGGTGCCCCTGCGGAAAGGAGGAGTTATGCTAAAAAGATTGTTGCGCTCGGTGCGTGAATTTAAAAAGCCAACGATCATAACGCTTATTTTTATCGTGGGCGAGTCCATCATCGAAACGCTTATTCCCTTTATTACGGCAGATCTTGTCAATCGTATTAAGGCGGGAGCCGCACTTGGTGAGGTCGGAAGGATCGGAGGAGTGCTGGCTGTTATGGCGTGCCTGTCGCTTGCTTGCGGCGGCATTGCAGGCTTTTGCTGTGCGAGGGCTTCCTCGGGCTTTGCCAAAAATCTGCGCCACGACTTGTATGCCAAGGTGGGGGAGTTTTCCTTTGAAAACATTGATAAGTTTTCCACCTCGTCACTGGTTACACGTATGACCACGGACGTGCAGAACGTGCAGATGTCCTACATGATGCTGATCCGTACTGCCATTCGTGCGCCTCTGATGCTGATCTTTTCGGTGGTAATGTCCTTTGTGATGGGCGGCATGCTTGCCATGACCTTTGTGGTGATCATACCCGTGCTTGCCTTTGGACTTTTACTGGTTGGCAAAAAGGCGATGCCCGCATTCCGACGCGTGTTCCGCAAGTATGATCGCCTCAACGAATCCATTGAGGAGAACGTGCGTGCGATGCGCGTGGTCAAGGGCTTTTCACGCGAGGAGTATGAAAAGGAAAAGCTTGCTGTTGCCGCTGATGATATCCGCGGTGACTTTGTAAGGGCGGAGCGGATTGTAGCGTGGAATCGCCCCATTATGCAGATCTGCCTTTACTTTAATATGATCTTCGTGCTGCTTGTCGGCTCCCGTATGGCGATCGAGGGTGTTGGCGGCGTTGACGTAGGGCAGCTTTCGGCTATGCTTACATACGGTATGCAGGTCCTCATGTCGCTGATGATGCTCTCGATGATCTACGTGATCCTTACCATGTCTGCCGAGTCGATGAAGCGTATTTACGAGGTGCTGGGAGAGGAGCCAACGCTTCAAAACCCCGAAAGCCCCGTGATGACCGTGAAAGACGGCTCCATTGACTTTCATCACGTCAATTTCAAATATTCCGCCAGGGCAAAGCGATGCGCGCTTGCCGATATCGATCTGCACATCAAGTCGGGTATGACGGTGGGTGTGATCGGCGGCACGGGTGCGGGTAAGACCTCCCTTGTGCAGCTGATCCCGCGTCTTTACGATGTGACCGAGGGTAGCGTGCTGGTGGGCGGCGTGGACGTGCGCGAGTACGATATCAAAACTCTGCGTGATGCTGTTGCAATGGTGCTGCAAAAGAATTTGCTGTTTTCGGGCACGATCAAGGAAAATCTGCGTTGGGGTAACAAGGATGCCACCGACGAGGAGCTGATCGAGGCTTGCCGCCTTGCCCAGGCGCACGATTTTGTCAGCGCCTTCCCCGATGGGTACGATACGTATATCGAGCAGGGCGGCACAAACGTATCGGGCGGGCAAAAGCAGCGTCTTTGCATCGCCCGTGCGCTTCTTAAAAAGCCGAAGATCTTGATACTTGACGATTCTACCAGCGCGGTCGACACTAAGACCGACGCGTTGATAAGAGAGGGCTTCCGCACCTTTATACCCGAAACCACCAAGCTGATCATTGCGCAGCGCGTGGCATCGGTTGAGGGGGCAGATCTTATTCTTGTGATGGATAACGGCAGGATCTCGGCGGCAGGTAAGCACGACGAGCTGCTTGTCACCTCCGAGATCTACCGCGAGATCTACACCCAGCAAACGAGAGGGGGCGATGACAATGCGTAAAAAAGATGTGTCGATGAAACGTCCCAAGGCAAACCCCAAGGTGCTTGCACGTGTGCTGAAGATGCTCTTTGGCTACTATCCTGTGCTTGCGCCCATTATCGTTGCTTGTATTCTTGTTTCAGCGGTTACCGCGGCACTCCCCGCTGTCTTTATGCAGCAGGTCATTGCCGCTATTGAAAAAGCACAGCTTTCGGGGATATCCTTTGCTGAGGCATCGGACGAGATCGTGAGGAAGGTACTGCTGCTTGCCACCTTCTACGTTGTTTCCTGGATCGCCATTGTTCTGCAAACGCAGCTGATGGCAGTGATCACACAGGGCTTTCTTTACAAGCTTCGCCGCACGATGTTTGATAAAATGCAAAGCTTGCCCATTCGCTATTTTGACACACACAAGCACGGCGATATTATGAGCCGCTACACCAACGATATCGATGCGTTGCGCGAGCTTGTTTCGCAAGCGATGCCCGCACTTCTTAACTCAGTCGTCATTCTTGTATCCGTTCTTTTCGTGATGCTGTATTACAGCCTTTGGATGACGCTGGTGCTGCTGGTCGGCGTGTTTGCAATGGTAATGGTATCGAAAAAGATCGGCGGCGGCTCTGCCAAATACTTTGTGCGTCAGCAGCGTGCGGTCGGTAAGACCGAGGGCTACGTGCAGGAGATGATGAACGGTCAAAAGGTGGTAAAGGTCTTTTGCCACGAGGAAGCCGCGATGCGCGATTTCGAGCAGATCAACAACGCCCTTTTTGAGGATAGCGCACGTGCACACGCGTATGCCAACACCTTAGGACCTATTATTGGTAATATCGGCAATATTCTTTACGTCATTATGGCAGTTGTGGGCGGTGTCTTTTTGCTTTCGGGTGTGCCCAATGCAGGACTCTCTATGCTTCTGAATAGAAACGGCGGCTTTGCCGTGTTCAGCATCAGCATCATCGTGCCATTCCTTAATATGGCAAAGCAGTTTACGGGTAACGTTAACCAGGCGTCGCAGCAGATCAATGCTGTTGTGATGGGTATGGCGGGCGGCGCGCGCTTGTTTGAGATGATGGACGAGGCACCCGAGCCCGATGAGGGGTACGTCACGCTGGTCAATGCGAAGGTAGACGAGCAAGGCAACATCACCGAAGCGAAGGAGCGCACGGGGCTCTGGGCGTGGAAGCATCCGCACCACGCCGACGGAACCGTTACCTACACGCGCCTTTGCGGCGACGTGCGCCTCGCGGAAGTGGATTTCTCCTACGAGGAGGGCAAGCCCGTTTTGCGGGACGTCAGCGTCTATGCCGAGCCCGGGCAAAAGGTTGCCTTTGTGGGCGCTACGGGTGCGGGCAAAACTACCATCACCAATCTCATTAACCGCTTTTATGATATTGAGGACGGTAAGATCCGCTACGACGGTATCAATATCAATAAGATCAAAAAATCCGATCTGCGCCGATCTCTTGGGATCGTCTTGCAGGATACCAACCTCTTCACGGGCACTGTAATGGATAATATCCGTTACGGACGTCTTGATGCGACCGATGAGGAGTGCCGTGCGGCGGCTGTGCTTGTGGGTGCGGACGATTTCATCTCGCGCTTGCCGCAAGGGTACGATACGGAGCTTTCGGGCAACGGCGCAAACCTCTCCCAAGGTCAGCGGCAGATGATCGCCATTGCGCGTGCTGCAGTTGCCGATCCGCCCGTGATGATCATGGACGAGGCAACCTCGTCGATCGATACCCGTACCGAGGCGATCGTGCAGCGCGGGATGGATAAGCTGATGGAGGGCAGGACTGTGTTTGTGATCGCGCATCGCCTCTCGACTGTCATGGATTCCGACGACATTATGGTGCTTGACCACGGCAGGATCATCGAGCGCGGCAACCACGAGAAGCTGATCGCCGAAAAGGGCGTGTATTATCAGCTTTACACCGGCGCTTTTGAACTGGAGTAACGAAAAACAAGGGGCAATCTCAAATTTATAATTTGAGATTGCCCCTTCGCGTCAAAAAGGCGAGGGTAGGCTTTTTGGCGCCGGGAATTTGTGTTTTTCACCCGCATAACGGGTGAAAATGGCGGTGTTTAGCCGCCAAACAAATACCATAGGGGCTTGTCGACCAAATGCCTTTGCATTTGAGACAGCCCCTTATTTGCCCTTCGGGCAAAAAATTCACCCCCATCTCACCAAAACTCTTGGTGAGGCGGGGGTATGTGTTTTGGTTAAAACGGTATCAGCTCCACGAGGAACACCGCAATGCAAGCAGCAGCCGCGACCAGGGGGAGCTTACAGCCCCGAAGCGAGAGCACCACGGCAACGGCAAGGGCGGCAAGCGCCGACCACAGGATATTGGTTGCCGAAAGGATGGCGGGGAAGGTCATCACTGAGAGGGTCACGTAGGGTACGTAATGAAGGAAGGAGCGCACGGTGCGGTTTTTGATCTCACGGCGAATGAGGACCAGCGGCAATACGCGAATGAGATACGTCACGCCTGCCATTAAAAGGATGGCGAGCAGAATATTATTGACCATTCAAGGGCACCTCCGTTTCTGCGCCTGTGTGGGCACTTTCCTCCTTTACGGGGAAAAGAATTGCCGCCGCAAGGGAGATCACCACCGTGAGCGCCACGATGCGGAAGCCCTCGGTAAACCACGCAAGAGTCAGCTTTTCGCAAAGCACGGTGAGTGCGGCGCTTGCCGCCATAGAGATCGCCACAAGCCCTGCAATGATGCGGCTTTTACGTGCGGGCGGCAGGATAATGGCAAGGAACATCGCGTAAAGCGCCACGCCAAGCGCGCCAACCGCGCGGGGAGGCAAAACGTTGCCCATCACGGCACCAAGCAACGTCCCCAGTGTCCAGCCCGGCACGGCGACAGAGATAGCGCCGTAGCTGTAATAGGGTGAGAGATCGCCGTTTACTGCCGCCGAAATACCAAAGATCTCATCGGTGACGCCATACCCGACAAGCAGGCGATGCAAAACGCCTGTCTTGGGGGAGAGCTTTTGGGAAAGAGAGCAGGACATTAAAAGATAGCGAATGTTGATCACCAGCTGCGTGAAGGCAAGCTCCACATACGTTGTACCAATGCCAAGCAAAGCGATGCCTGCCGCCTCACCCGCCGAGGTCACGTTTAAAAAAGAGAGAAGTGCGGATTGCCACGGGGTAAGCCCTGCCGCCGTTGCCTTGATGCCCAGTGCAAATGCCACGGCGAAATAGCCGATGGCAATGGGCATGCCGTCGCGCATACCGCGTGCAAGCCATTCCTTTCGAGATATCATAATAACGCCTTTCTAAATTCGATATACCTACTTATTGTAACGCTTTTCTCGCAATAAGTCAAGCATAAAAAGAGGGCGACCTGCGCTGCTTGCAGGTCGCCCCCTTTTCTGATTCTTTTTTGCGGGTGTAAACGTTAGGTAAACACCGAATAGGGAACGATGAGTGCGCCCTTGTAGAATATGTATTCTGTAAAATTCGGGATCTCCGTCGTGCCGCTGTGAAGAATAACGCGGTGAATATTATCCGCAGTGAGGGAAGTTCCGTCCGTTGCTGTGATCACCAGTGCGCCGCCGCCGTAATAGTCAATGTCACCCAGCACGCGATACAGCTCCAGCCATTCCTCGTCGCGGGTGTTATCGTTAAGATCATCTCTTACCAACCTTGCGGAAAAGTCGACTTGATAGTCGGGGTCAAGCACGTATTTTCCGTAGGGTGTCACCCTGTTGATCAAAATGCCAACCGTGGGTGTTGTCAGCTCGTCGAGCCGAGCGCGCTCGTTATCGGTGTAGGGGGAGAAGCGATCGCCCACGGGATATTGGTAAAGGTCGGTTGCAGTGTCGGAAAGGTCGCTCTTTGCGGCATTTGCAAGCGTCAGTATGGAGTGACCGGGTATCACGTCGCCCTCGTGGGAAGCGTAAACGTAGATCACGGAATCATCGTTATAGGTGATCTTTACATATCCCGTGGCGGTATATGTAATGTTCCGATGGTATACGGCAAATCCCGTTAGTGTAGCGCCAAAGGAAAGCGACTGCGCGGTGTTGGAGGTCCAGGCGGAGGAGGGAATATCGGTTGCCGTTTTCCCGGCGTTGTGAAGCGAATCGTGGGTAAGTATGCCACCAAGCTCAGCGAGGCCAGCCGTAGGATAGATCAGCGTGCCGCAGGAGATGGATTTTGCAATGCGAGAGAACGCGTCCCAATCCTGTTTGTTGATGGCAGAGGTGAACGTGATGCCGCCCCCCTTTGCGGCAAGGTCGATCGAGGCGTTTGTGTGCGTTGTGAAATCAAGGCGATCCTTTGTAACCTCAGGAAACGCAACCAAAGCACAGGTGGGCGCACTGCTTTCGGCGTATTCAGCGTAAACGTATGCGTCGCTGCCGCCGGTATAGGTGATTTTTATATATCCGATCGCAGTATAGAGGGTCACGATATCTTCATCGGAAATACCCGCAAGCGTAGCGCTAAAGGTGAGTGCTTTCTCGCTTTCTGCTTGCCACGAGGTGGCTGTTAGATCTGCGGCGGGGGGCTTTTGTGCCGCAGTAAACGCTGTATGCGTAAGACTGCCAAGTGCCGATACGTCAGCCACTCTTGCGATCAGTGTGCCGCAGGACACGTTTTCGGTGATGCTTGTGAGCTTGGTCCAATCAGCCCTTTCAATGGTGGTGGAAAAGGCAATGCCACCGCCTGTGACCTCAGTATCAAGCGTGGCGGTCCCGGCAGTGGTAAGGTGAACGTACAGAGGGGAAAAGGTCTTGCTCTCTCCCGCCTCATATGCGTAGCTTGCGCCAACGGGCAGAAAAATGGTATCATCTCCGTTTTTAGCGTACCAGCCGATGCAATAGCGTGCACGCAAACCGGCAGGCGTGGGGAGCGTAACCGCGCCCGCCGCTTCGGTCGTTACTTGCTTGGTAACTACACCGTTTTCAGCAAAGGTGATGGTAGAATCGTCTGATGGATTGTGGCAGGATATCAGTAGCGTAAAGCACAATAGAAGTAATGTTATCAAACAGAGCTTCCGCATAAGCTACTCCTCGCTTTCCTTTTAAGTATCAGGCTATAAACATACATGATAATTATAACACACATTTAAAGAAAGGTCAAGCCCACCCCTGAAAATCAAAAAGCGCGACAAGCGTCGCGCTTTTTTTTGCTTATTTTGCAGCCTTTACAGCAGCCTTGGTGCCATAATAGATCATGGCGCCCGACTGCGTGGGAGCTACCCAATTGCTTTGATCGCCGTCATTTTTATCGGTAGCCTCATATTCCTTTACCTTGTCCATTGCTTTGGTTGCCGCATCCTTGTCCTTAAAGTAGTAAACGGTAACGTGGTCGATTACAGTGTTTCCCGCATCGTCCTTGCTGATCTTTGAGCCGGATACGACGCTGGTAAGGCTATATCCAAATCCGGTAAAAGTGGCAGGCAGGATACGGTCATCCTTTGAAACTACGTATCCCGCTTCCTCAAGCGCTGCTTTTGCATCGGCAGGATCCTTAGCAGGCTTTCCGCATGCCAAAAGTGTGAGTGACAGTAGCGTCAACACGAGTGTGAGAGATAAAATACGTACGAGATGCTTCATTTTAAGCTCCTCCCTTGATAATTATTTGCGGCATTCTTATACTGCCGCTATAAATTATATCATATCTCCCAAGAAAAAGAAATAGCAGAAAAGAATTGTTTTCAAGATTTTCATAATTTCGTTGCCTTTTTTTTAAAAACATGCTACAATGAAGAAAAGGGGGTGAGGTACGTGATCGATTTTGCCAACGTGGAAAAATACCGTGAAAACAATCGCATAGAGGCAAAGCGTGCTTTAGGGGGGCTTCCTTATAGCGTTTGGGAAACGTATTCTGCATTTGCGAACACGATGGGTGGTGTGATCCTGCTTGGCGTAGAGGAGGCAAAGGATAAATCCTTTCATGCGGTGGACCTACCCGACCCCCATAAGCTGATCAATAAATTTTGGCGGCAGCTCAACGACCCTCGCCGCGTAAGCGTGAATATCCTAACCAAAAATAACGTGCGCGTTACACGCGTGGGCGGCAAACGTATCGTAGTGATAGAGGTGCCCCGTGCACACCGTGCGGATAAGCCTGTTTATATTGAAAACGATATGCTGCACGGCACGTACAGACGTGGTGGAGAAGGTGATTATCGCTGCACGCCCGAGGAGATCGCTGCTATGCGCCGCGATGCAGCGGAGCGCTCTCAGGATATGGAGCTGCTGGAGCAGTTTTCGATTTCCGATCTTTCAGGAGAAGCGATTGCAGATTATCGGGCTAAGATGCGGGAGCTTCGCCCGGGGCACGTGCTTGAGCGTTGCAGCAACAATGAGCTTTTGATCCAGTTAAACGGTGCGGGAACAGGTGGGGACGGTGTTCTGCACCCAAGTGTTGCGGGACTTTTGATGTTTGGAAAGCACGAGGCGATCCTGAGTGCGTTACCCGCCTATCGGGTGTCCTTTTTGGGCATGGGTGAGGCGTCTGTCGCGGCACAGCTGTCACATAATCTTTACAGCTTTTCTTGCCACGTTTTAGCGGAGCTTGCGCTTCGCTTTCCTCGTAGCAAGACAGCCAGAGATGCAGTGAGGGAAGCGCTTGCAAACTGCTTAGTGAATGCGGATTATCGCGTGCGAGGCGGCGTTGTGGTGGAAAGCCTTGCTGAAATGCTGCGGTTTTCTAACCCCGGTGGATTTCGCGTTGATCCGCACAAAGCGCGTGCGGGCGGCGTGTCCGATGCAAGAAACAAGGCACTTTCTCGAATGTTTTTGCTCATCGGTATGGGTGCCGGCATTGGCGGCGGCATTCCGCGTATGTTTGCAAATTGGCGTGCGGGTGCGCGACCGACACCGTTTTTTTGCGAGGGCTTTGATCCCGAGCGCACCACACTGACACTTCCCATGAGGCGAGTGAAGCAGTGTGTACAGGATACGGCAGGACAAAGGCGCGCGATCTCTTCCTCTGCTGCCAAGCAGCTGCTGGCAGAATATCTGACGAGCGTCATTTTTGCGCGTGCGGCAGAGATCAGCTCGGCTGTCGGTATGCCGCTTTCCCGTGTGCGATACTATCTCGCGGCTATGCGCCGCGAGGGGATCGTGATCTGTGAGGGTCAGGGGAAAAATTGCGTTTGGCGGCTGCGTGAGAGGGCCGGCTACAAATAGTAAAAGGGTGTGTCCGTCTCTAAACGGGCACACCCTTTTTGTGCTCTATTATTCACCATAAAACGTATAAACAATATCGCCGTAAGCACCGCTCATGGTCAAGGTCCATTCATATTCGTCGATCACAACAGCCTTGGTCTCGGTTTTTACTTCACCGTTCGCATCGGTCCAAGTAAAGGTGATGTTGCCACGCTTGATCATGTTTTCCTCATCCTCAAGCGCCTGCTCCTCATCCTCCGGCTCGATCACCTCAAGCTCGTAGGTGCCGGCGTAAGAACGCTCCTCTTGCTTTACGTGTTGAATATAGACAGAGTAGGAGAAGTCCTTTTTGCCGAAATAATAGCTGTCGTAGTAGCCGGTGAGCTCCTTGTCACCCAGAATGTATTCACCCTCCTCTATTCTGTCCGCACAGGCGGTAAGGGAAAGGGCAAGCAGGATCGCAACCAAGGTAAGGGTCAGCACACGCATAAATGCTTTCATAACGACGTCCCTCCGTTCGCTTTTATAGATGTTAAAATTATACCATAAAAAGGGAGAAAATGCAATAGTCTTTTTTTATTTTGTGGAATGTGCCGAAAAGCTGAGTGATAATTCAGCATTTTAACCGATATTCTTTGTCCAGGTCGTGCCCGAGGACGTGTCGGTGAGGACGATGCCCCTTTCAAGCAGCGCGGCACGGATGCGGTCGGCTTCCGCGTAGTTCTTAGCCTTTTTTGCGGCAGCGCGTGCGTCGATCGCTTCTTCGATCGCGCGGATCTCGGGATCCTCGGAATAAACGCGCACGGATGCCTTGGCTGCCTCCTCGCTTTTTTGTTTTGCCAGTCTGTCTGCGGCAGAGAGCAGATCAAGCGCCAAAACGGTATCGAAATCGGCAATTGCGGCACGCTTGGTAGCCGTGTTCGCGCCCGACTTTAAAACGTCGTAAAGCGCTGTTACGGCAAGCGAGGTGTTCAGGTCGTTATCCAGTGCTTTTTTAAATTTTTCCTTCAGCGCGTCAAGCGTTGTGCTGTCGATCTCCTCGCCGCTTTTTTGGGGGAGCGCCGCAATGCGCGCGATCAGCTTATTATAAGAAACCACGGCGTTGTCAAGATTTTCAAAGGAAAAAACAAGCGACCTACGATAGTGAGAGCCAAGGCAGAAGAAGCGATAGGCAAGGGGATCGTAGCCCTTTTGCTCAAGCAGAGAAACGGTTAAAAACTCACCCTTTGATTTGGACATTTTGCCGCTGTTTGTGTTGAGATGCAGCACGTGCATCCAGTAATTGCACCATTTGTGACCAAGATACGCTTCACTTTGCGCGATCTCATTGGTGTGGTGCGGAAACGCATTATCAATGCCGCCGCAATGGATATCAAGACGGTCGCCGAGGTGCTTCATTGCAATGCACGAGCATTCTATGTGCCATCCGGGATACCCCACGCCCCAAGGGCTGTCCCATTTCAGCTCCTGATCCTCAAATTTTGATTTGGTGAACCACAGCACGAAATCCGCCTTGTTTTTCTTGTTTTGATCCTCCTCCACGCCCTCACGCACGCCAACAGCAAGACCCTCTGAGGTAAAGTCGTTGAAAACGTAATATTCCGTTAGCTTTGAAGTGTCAAAATAGATGTTGCCGCCCGCCGCGTATGCGTAGCCCTTTTCAAGAAGTGCCTCAATGGTCTTGATAAACTCGTCAATGCATGCGGTGGCGGGCTCTACGATGTCAGGGCGACGGATATTAAGCTTTTCGCAATCGGAAAAGAAGCAGTCGGTGTAATACTTGGCGATCTCCATTACGGTCTTTTTCTCGCGCTTTGCACCCTTCAGCATCTTGTCCTCGCCCGTATCCCCATCACTTGACAGATGCCCCACGTCCGTAATGTTCATCACACGCGTGACGTCATAGCCTTGATAACGCATATAGCGGTCAAGGATATCTTCCATAATGTAGGTGCGCAGGTTGCCGATGTGTGCATAGTGATATACGGTAGGGCCGCAGGTATAAATGCTGACCTTGCCGGGCTCGTTTGGTACAAATTCCTCCCTTTTGTGGGTGGCAGTATTATAAAGATACATAAAAGCTCCTTTACTCGTTGGTCTTTTTCTGTGTTTTTTTCGGTGCCGTGCTTTTTTTGTCTGCAGGTGCCATTGATCTTTCAAGCTTCAGCACGCGTGCGCGTAGCTTTTCACTCTGGGCGCGCAGGGCAACAAGCTCTTCCTTTATGGGGTCGGGGATATGGATCTGGTCAAGGTCGTTCGCTACACGCACGCCGCCAACGCTCACTACGCGCGCGGGAATGCCAACGGCGGTGCTGTCACCGGGAATGTCGTTTAGCGCCACCGCACCTGCCGCGATCTTGGCGTTGTCACCGATCGTGAGGGGCCCCAGCACCTTCGCACCGGCACCCACCATCACATTGTTGCCAAGCGTGGGGTGGCGCTTGCCCGTGTTTTTGCCCGTGCCACCAAGCGTTACCCCCTGATAAATGGTGCAGTTGTCGCCGATCTCTGCCGTCTCTCCTATCACCACGCCCGCACCGTGGTCGATCACAAGTCCGCGCCCGATGGTAGCGCCGGGGTGGATCTCAATGCCCGTGATGAATTTTGCACCTTGGCTTATCACACGTGCGGCAAGGGGGTGACCCTTTTGATAGAGCCTATGTGAGAGGCGGTGTGCCGTACGGGCGTGAAGCCCCGAATATAAAAGCAAGATCTCCGCGTCGCCCGTGGCAGCGGGGTCACGCTGACGGAACGCCTCCACGTCGTAGCGGATCTCTTTTACCAGTGCCCTTGTGCTGCGGTAAAGATCCTTAGCGCTTTTGCGAAGCGCAAGGGAGAGCATAGCCGCACTCTCGGCGATCTTTTCGTAATCAATATCCATAAAAATACCTCTTATTTCGTTTGATAAAACAAAAGCCTCCGTACCCATCGGTACAGAGGCGGCAAGGACCGCGGTTCCACTCTGCTTCGGGGACGCCCCCCTCACCGTTCCTGTTAAAACGGTTCTCCCTTAACGCGGGCAACGGCAACGGCTATTTGTAAATTCACCGTCACGTCTTCCGGGTGCACATCTCCCGCCTTGCCGTATGCCGCTTGCAGCCAAGGGCGACACTCTCTTAACGGCGCTTCGGGCCTTTTCCCGTTCACAGACTTTACTAATATTATACACAAGAATACCGCGTTTGTAAACCCCTTTTGAAAATAAAGTTTGCCCCAAGGTTTTACCTCGGGGCAAACGCTTAGTTCAGATACTGCTCCACAGTTTTCATCATTTGGGGCATCTTTTCTTCGAGATCGGCAACCAGCTTCAGCTGATTGCGCGCGCGGTCAAGATTGTGCCCTTCACGGTGAATGCGGAAATAGGTATCACCCTGCAGGTGGTCGGTAAGAAATCTGATGCCCGTTTCCAGGGTCAGCACACGCGCAGACTCGGGCAGGGCAAGCAGCTCCGCCTTTGTGATGCTTGTGCCAAGGCTTGTGACGAAGCCTTTGGTAAACGCATCAAACATATCAAGCTTTACAAATACCTTTTCGAGATCCGTTTCGTCCTCCGCGGCACTGGATGCGCCAAAACGAATGGCATCGCCGAAATCGTAAAGCAAAGAGCCTGGCATTACGGTATCAAGGTCGATCACGCAAAGCCCCTCTCCCGTTTCTTTGCTCATGATAACGTTGTTGAGCTTGGTGTCGTTGTGCGTCACACGCAACGGGAATCGCCCGTTCTTCAGCCCGTCAACGATAAAGGAGCAGGCGTCCTTTCTCCCGCGAATGAATGCGATCTCCTTTTCGCACGAGGCGGCGCGACCGCACACGTCCTGCGCAACCGCCGCCTCAAAGGCAGCATAGCGCTTGGTGGTATCGTGAAAATAGGGAATTGCCTCGTGCAGTGTTTCGGCGGGATAATCGGCAAGCTGGTTTTGGAAGGTGCCAAAGGCTGCACCTACGCGTGAAAACAAGTCGCGCGTTTCACAGCTTTGATAGCAATTTCCGTCTACAAAGCGATATGCACGCCAGTAATCACCCTTTTTGTCAACGTGGTAATAGTGATCGCCGCTTTTGACAAACTGCATCGCGCCGTTTTCCACGTCGCCACCCGAAAGGGCAAGCTTTCGGCGGATGTGATCCGTTACGCCCACAAGATTTTCCATCATTTTGGGCGGATCGCGAAAGATGCCTTTGTTGATGCGTTGCAGCACGTAACGCCCCTTGATGCAGTCTACAAAGAAAGTGCTGTTGATGTGCCCTACACGGCATTCGGTAACCGATCTTATCTCGGTTCCGAAATCAAACGCGGCAGCAATAGACATAATGTCCATACGGTTTCTCGAAACGGCACGACGTGCCCTTTCTTTCCCTTTCTTATAGCCGAAGGGAGCCGAACTCATACGGTTGTGACGGACATATTTTTCCGAATATCTGCGTCGGATTCCCTTAATATATGCGCATATTATTAGAGGGAATCCTCCTTGATCTCA